>NZ_JBCECK010000024.1:0-18737 GCF_039207105.1 Mucilaginibacter sp. | reverse complement strand
GGAGGATTGCTGTTCTTCTATCTCCTTCAAAAACTGCACGTTACTAAAATTCACCTTCTGAAACTTACGAAAGTTAAATAAGTGAATAATAACAGGGATACCTAACGTGAATAATGCAAATAAAAACGAAGGATAGATAAAGTGCATATATACAAATGTGGTGATAAATGCGCAGATTTCAAATGTATGTACAATTGCTTAACCGTAACAAATTCAAACAAAATATACTTACTCGGCCTTTCTTATTTATATACACATTAAATGGATTGGCATATTGGGTGTTCAGGATTTCATTACAAGGATTGGAAAGGTCGCTTTTACCCGGAGGACCTACCCCAGCGTAAATGGTTTGATTTTTACTGCGAGCATTTTAAAACGCTGGAATTGAATGTTACCTTCTACCGTTTCCCGCAGCTTTCATTTTTACAAACATGGTACGGTAAAAGCCCGACCGATTTTCGTTTCGCGGTAAAGGCCCCACGCGCCATTACCCATTACAAAAAGTTTAACGATACTACAGATCTCATCAGCAGTTTTTATGATACCATTAACAATGGGTTGCAGGAAAAATTGGGCCCGGTATTATTTCAGTTGCCACCCAGCTTTACCTATGATGATGAAAAGCTCGATAGAATTATCAACAGCCTTAACCCTACCTTTAAAAATGTATTAGAGCTTCGCCATGCCAGCTGGTGGAACGATACCGTTTATCAAAAACTGGCCAGCCACAACATTACCTTTTGCGGTATGAGCCACCCCAGCCTACCCAATGATGTCATACAAAACACCTCCGTTGTTTATTATCGTTTTCATGGCGTGCCGGTATTATATCGTTCGCCTTATTCTAAAGATTTTTTGGAAGGTGTTGTAGATGCTGTGAAGCAGAACCTGGCAGTTGATGAAGGTTGGTTCTATTTTAATAACGATTTTGACGCCGTTGGGGTAAGTAATGCAAAAGATATGATTTCGCTCATCAAATAATTTCCTAATCTCAATAATTAAATACATTTTGTCTGCGATTTACAAACAACAAACACTACTTAATAAACTATGGAATTCAGACGATTAGGAGACACCAAACTGGCAGTTTCAGCTATAACTTTTGGGGCCTGGGCAGCCGGTGGCTGGATGTGGGGCGGAAATGACGATAAAGAAGCTATTGAGGCCATGCGTGTATCATACGACCTCGGCGTTACCTCTATTGATACCGCTCCTATTTACGGCCAGGGCAAAAGCGAAGAACTGGTAGGCGAAGCCATTAAAGGCTTACCGCGCGATAAAGTACAATTGCTAACCAAATTTGGCATGCGCTGGGATCTGGCCAAAGGTACTTTTGGCTTTAAAAGTAAAGACAATGATGGCAATGATATTGATATATACAAATATGCCGGTAAGGAAAGCATTATAATGGAATGCGAAAACAGCCTTAAACGCTTAGGTACCGATTATATAGACCTGTACCAGATTCACTGGCCCGATGCGTCTACCCCTATTGATGAAACAATGGAGGCTCTATTACGCTTGAAAGAACAAGGAAAAATACGTGAAGCCGGTGTAAGCAATTACGATGTAAAACAAATGGCCATTGCCGAAAAAACCATCAAGCTGGCATCAAACCAGGTACCGTATAGCATGGTGAACCGTGATTTGGAAGATGAGGTGATTCCTTACTGTATAGAAAACAAAAAAGCGATTCTGGCTTATAGCCCGCTTGAACGCGGTTTACTTACCGGTAAAATAAAACCCGGCCATAATTTTGGAGAGGGAGACCACCGCGCAGGCGTAAAATATTTCAAAGAGGAAAACATTAAACGTACCAATGAGTTCCTGGCTAAGATTAAACCACTGGCCGATGAAAAGAACGCCACCCTGGGCCAGTTAGTGATCCGCTGGACAATTAATCACCCCGGTATTACCGTTGCCCTTGTAGGTGCCCGTAATGCCGAGCAGGCTAAGCAAAACGCGCAGGCCATTAACATTCATATTAACGGCGAGGAAATGGAGTTTATCAATAACCAGCTAAGTGACCTTGAAATTGTTGGATAGTTAATCTTGATTTATAAACAAAAAAGGAGGCATTTAATAATGCCTCCTTTTTTGTTTAATCCCGATGTCTTCTTCGTTTCTTTTTACTTGATTTGGAACTGCTTTTCTTTTCCGATTTCTGGACTTTAGGCTTATCGTCATCACTTTGCTTTGCCGGAGTACTGGTGGCGGGCTTTTTATCGGCCACATTGGTAGAATCCTTACTCAATTGTTTCACCGTAAACTCATTTCCTCTTAAGCCATATTCCAGTTGGCGTTTTGCGCCGGTAGCTGTTGCATCTTTACCGCTGCCGCTATAAATAGGAAACTCCCTGATCAGTTTTCCATCACGGATGTAAAAATTATCGCCGCCGCGGTAGCCTTTGCGGTAATCGCTATTAAGTCGAGGAAAATCGAGCTTGTTAGCTTTGTTATTATTAAACTCAAACGCGTAAATACTGGTATAACGGGTGGTATCCTTTGATTTAGCCTGGATCAAAATTTCCGGGTTGCCATCCACATCCATATCGGCGTTGTATACATCCACTATGGAACCATCAAGGTCGCCGGTAGTGGTAGTATATTGTATCCCCGATGAATCGGAATGTAAAATCAGGAACGATCCGGCGTCCACAGATCCCCGCCCCCAGCTCAATATATCATAGCTTTGCCCCGGCGATACTTCTATCATTTTATGAAATCGGAACGGCGGCATCAAGTCGGGCTTTTTAGCAACGGGCGTGCTCACAGCCGTTTTGGTTTCGTTACCACTACAGCCGGCAATTACAGTACCTATTAATAATACAAAAAGATTAAATCTGTTAACCATTATATATATTGTATTAATTGTATAATGTATCAGCGGTTAGCTCGGCTTTTTGTTTGCCTGGAGCGTTTATAAATACTTTTAATGCAGCTGGACCGCCGGCATCAACATACTTTAAAGTGAAACGGTGATAACCTTTTAATAAAGCTACTGCACCATCCTGCTCTGTAACCGCGTGTTTACCATCGTTATCAACCACCGGCTGATCGTCGATCAGTAATACTGCCCCACCGCCAGACAGGGTCGAAAATCCGTAATTACCATCTGCATCAATATTAATATAACCTGAATAAATTACGCCGTATTTACCTTTGTTTTTACGGAAATCAGCCGTACTAAAAGTTTTAACTGCACCGCTGTCAGTAGCAGCATTACTTAACTGACTGGTTGTTGTAAATGTACCTGGAAACAATTGATATTTTACGCCCGGAGCCGATGCTGTAGTATTAACGGCAGCTAAAGGGGCTTTATTATAAACTACTGTACGGGTTGTCACGCTTCTTTTACCGGATGGTGTTATCACAATAGTTTGCAGTTCGCGGTACTGATCCTGCGGAACAGGGAAGCTTAGCGGAATGTTATATATCAGGTCAGTTTCGCGCGGTGAATAGCCGTCGATAGTGTAATAAACCTTAGCGCCATCAACGGATGGTTTCAAGGTTGCAGTTAACTGCGAGCCTATCATCACGGTATCTTTAGCACCTATGGCCGTAGGTACGCGATAATTAAAGCCATTCTTGTCTAACCAGGCCAAATGACCTGGCAAACGGGTTTCTGAAAAGTCCTTAAAATTCTTATTAGCCAATGGCGACCAGGCCACTTCTGACAGCGCCATTAGCCGTGGTAACAGCATATATTCTACCTTGGCATCTGTAGGTATATATTCTGTCCACAAGTTGGCTTGTACGCCTTCAATATATTGTTGTTGCTCTAGTGTTAATTCAGCGGGTGTTGGGTTGTAGCTGTAAATTTTTGATAATGGCTCATTACCGCCAATACTTAAAGGCTCCTGGCTTGGCTTACCCTGACCGTGATCGATGTATAAACCGTTACTACCAGGCGTCATGATCACTTTATGTTTTTGCTGAGCGGCAGCAATGCCACCCTCTTCTCCGCGCCAGCTCATTACAGTAGCATTTGGTGCCAGGCCGCCTTCTAAAATCTCGTCCCAGCCAATAATGCTGCGACCTTTGGAGTTCAGGAATTTTTCCATGCGCTGTATAAAATAGCTTTGCAGACCGTGCTCATCCTTCAGCTTCAACTTTTTGATCAACTGCTGGCAAAAGGCAGAATTTTTCCAGGCATCTTTAGGGGCTTCGTCACCACCTATGTGAATGTATTTGCTTGGGAACAGTTCCATCACCTCTGTTAAAACATCCTCCAAAAAGCTGAATGTTTTTTCGGATGGGCAATAAATATCTTTAAATACGCCCCAGGTTTCGGCAGCTTTATAAGCTTTGCCCGGCTCACAGCCTAATTCAGGGTAAGCAGCTAAAGCAGCAGATGAGTGGCCCGGCATTTCTATTTCAGGTACTACGTTGATGTATCTCGCAGTAGCATATTTCACCACATCACGTATCTGATCCTGGGTATAAAAACCACCATAAGGTGTGTTATCAAACTGCTGAGGCGTACGGTCACGATAACCACCAATCAGGGTTTGCGCGCGCATGCTGCCAATCTGCGTTAACTTTGGATATTTTTTTATCTCGATGCGCCAGCCCTGATCTTCAGTCAGGTGCCAGTGAAAATTGTTCAGCTTGTATGCAGCCAGCAGGTCGATGTATTTTTTAACCATCTCTACCGAGAAAAAATGACGGCCAACATCAAGCATAGCGCCACGGTAGCCGAAACGCGGATAATCTTCTACCTGTACGCATGGTAATTTGCTGGTAGCGCCTCTTTCTAAGGGTACAAGCTGTATCAGTGTTTGTATACCATAAAACAATCCCGCCCCTTTACCCGCTACGGTAACCTGCTGCGGTGTAATAGTTAAACGGTACCCCTCGGCCGGTAAGTTTTCTGTTCCGGCAGATGTTAATGTAATGACGTTGTTGGTTGCGCCTCCTTTTGCAATGATTGGCTTATTGTAAGCCAGGTTATTGGCTAAAAAATCTTTAAAAAATAAGACAGCCTTATTTGAAGGCGAATCAGCCTGAACAATGGTTTCATGGCTCAAAGTAAACTGACCGGGTGCTTTTTTCACCGATACAGGAACCGGGATAATGCCCAGATTAGGGTCTGTATCCTGTGCTTTTAAAAGATTTGTAAACGCTGTAAGCAGGGCCAACAGCAAGAGGGAGGCTTTTTTATACATAATTAGTTAATCAGGTTGGTACGAAGTGGTGAAGATATAAGATTTTAAAAAAATATAAGAAGTTTGCTATGTAAAAAAAACATATCATAACCACTTAACAATAAGCCGGGAGCCTATTAAACAAAAACGCCACCCGTATAGGTGGCGTTTTATATTTTAGCTTATGTAATAAGCAAAGCTTACGCTGTTACTACGTGCTCTTTAGCAGCCAGGTACCTTTCGGCGTCAATAGCAGCCATACATCCTGAACCCGCGGCGGTAACCGCCTGGCGGTAAATATGATCCTGCGCATCACCGGCGCAAAATACACCTTCTATATTAGTTTCTGTTGAACCTGGGCGGGTTTTGATATAACCAGTCTCGTCCATGTGTAACCAGCCTTTAAAAATATCTGTATTAGGATGATGACCGATGGCTACGAAGAAACCAGTAACATCCAGGTCGGTATCTGTATTGGTTAGGTTATTGGTAACTCTTACAGAGGTAACGCTTTGACCATCGCCCAAAATTTCTTTGGTTTCGGTGTTATATAAAATTTCAATATTAGGGGTGTTCAATACGCGGTGTACCATAGCTTTTGAGGCACGGAACTCATCACGACGAACGATCATGTATACCTTACGAGTCAATTTAGCCAGGTAAGTGGCTTCTTCGGCCGCGGTATCACCGGCGCCTACAATAGCTACATCCTGCCCTTTAAAAAAGAAGCCATCGCAAACGGCACAGGCAGAAACGCCAAAACCACTGTATTTTTGTTCAGACTCCAGGCCCAGCCATTTGGCAGAAGCACCGGTAGCAATAATCACGGTATCGGCAGTAATAGTTTTGGTATCATCAATAACCACTTTGTGGGGCAGGCTTGAAAAATCAACAGCGCTTGCGTATCCAAAACGAATGTCTGTACCCAGGCGCTCGGCTTGTTTACGCAGATCCTCCATCATTTCCGGACCTAAAACACCTTCCGGATAACCCGGAAAGTTCTCTACTTCGGTAGTTTGGGTAAGTTGTCCGCCAGCTAATAAACCGGTGTACATAACGGGCTTTAAATCAGCCCTTGAGGCATATATAGCGGCGGTGTAACCAGCCGGACCTGAGCCTATGATCAGGCATTTTACGTGTTCAGTTTCTTGAGACATTGTTATAAAAAATGTATGCGAATTTAACATTTATCCGCTTATTAGACAAGTAGCATCAGTCAACACCATGCCATCATTTACAGGCATTGGTCTTACATTACTATCGCATCAGGATATAATATACAATCACGCCTGCTATTGCTAATACGCCTGCTGCAAGCAAAACAAAGCCGGATACCCGATTCAGAAAACCATCAATGATAAAATGTCCGTTATCAGCAGGGTCATATATTATCTTTACCATATCGCCCTCTTTATAAACTGATGGATTTGTGCCCGATCCATATTCTTTCGTTATCCACTCTTTATCCTGGGTCACATATCTGATTACCGGATAATATATAGGCATTCGATTTTTACCACCACCAATACGTTTCTCTAATTTAAAAACTACACCTTCAACTCTAATTCCTGTTCTTAATAATTTTCTACGTTCATTTATTTTACCAATACCCCAAACAATAATAAATAAACCGATGGTAAGCGTTATCCACTCGTTAATTGTGATATTCATATTTTCGATTTAGGTTTTTTTAAATATTGTCATGCAACATGGTTATCTGATTAGGCAGAGAAGAAAAATCGCGAATTAGCCAAACAGGTTATTCCACTTACAAAGGAGCAGAACTAAGCCAAATGCTAAAAAAAGTATGCCTAATAAAATATATTGATATACTGCCTTTTTATAGCCACTATCATCGATAATAAAATTTTCTTGCTCCATTTCTCTATAAAATACTGTAACAAGATCTCCTTCCTCATATTGGGAGTATGTATCTGCCGAAAAATCAACTTTTTTAGTGATGATTTCGTGATTGATTGTTGTGTATTTTACCACAGGCCAAACACTACTGCCGCCTTTGAAATGCTTTATAACCAGTTCATGAATTACGCCTTCGGCTTTTAAGCCAGACTTCATAAGTAAATTATAATTCGCCAATTTCACGAGTCCTCTCACTATTATAAAGAAACTTACTACGGTGGGTATATATATCAAAAAATCAGAATAATCCATTCTTTCTCTACGTCTGTATTATCCCAACATTAAACGCTTTTTCAATTGGGGCATGATTAGCTGCTTCAATGCCCATCGAGATAACCTTGCGGGTTTCCAGCGGATCTATAATACCATCCACCCACAATCTTGCCGCGGCATAGTAAGGCGTTGTTTGGGAGTTGTACCTGTCGGTTATTTCTTTCAGCAGTTCCTGTTCTTTTGTTTCGTTTACCTCTTCGCCACGGGCTTTTAGTCCGGCTGCCTGTATTTGCAAGAGGGTTTTAGCTGCTTGGCCGCCGCCCATTACGGCTATTTTGGCTGATGGCCAGGCATAAATAAGTCTTGGGTCATAAGCCTTGCCACACATGGCGTAATTGCCGGCACCGTAAGAGTTACCTATTACGATGGTAAATTTGGGTACAACCGAATTAGCTACGGCGTTCACCATTTTGGCTCCATCCTTAATGATACCGCCCTGTTCGCTGCGGCTGCCTACCATAAAGCCGGTAACATCCTGCAAAAATACCAGCGGTATTTTTTTCTGATTACAATTCATGATAAAACGGGTGGCTTTATCGGCCGAATCGGAATAGATAACTCCACCAAACTGCATCTCGCCTTTTTTTGATTTGATCACCTTACGCTGATTGGCCACTATACCCACCGCCCAGCCATCTATCCGTCCAAGACCGCAGATGATAGATTTGCCGTAACCTTCCTTATACTCTTCAAAAGCCGAATCATCCAGCAGGCGAAGAATGATTTCCATCATATCATATGCCTTTTCGCGATTATCAGGCAGGATGCCGTAAATTTCCTTCTCGTTCAATTTAGGAACAGACGATTTAACCCGATCAAAGCCGGCCTTGTTATAGTCGCCAACCATACTCATGATGTTACGGATAGAATCCAGACAGGCCTTATCATTCGGCTGCTTATAATCTGTAACGCCCGATATTTCACAGTGCGTTGTAGCCCCGCCCAAAGTTTCGTTATCCACATCCTCACCGATGGCCGATTTTACGAGGTATGATCCTGCTAAAAATACCGAACCTGTACCTTCCACGATCATAGCCTCATCGCTCATAATAGGCAGGTAGGCTCCACCAGCCACGCATGAACCCATGATGGCCGAGATCTGGATGATACCCATACTGCTCATGATTGCATTATTGCGAAATATTCGCCCAAAATGTTCCTTATCCGGAAATATTTCATCCTGGAGCGGCAAGTATACCCCTGCCGAATCAACCAGGTAAATGATAGGTAGCCGGTTTTCCATCGCTATTTCCTGTGCACGCAGGTTCTTTTTAGCCGTGATCGGGAACCAGGCACCAGCTTTTACCGTAGCATCATTGGCTACTATCACACATTGCCTACCCGCGATGTAGCCGATACCGCATATCACACCACCCGATGGGCAGCCGCCATGCTCGGTATACATGCCATCAGCTGTAAAGGCACCCATCTCAAGCCAGGGCTTATCATCATCAATTAAATAGGCCACCCTTTCGCGGGCCAGCATTTTACCCTTTTCCTTTTGCTTTGCCGCGGCCTTTTCACCGCCACCCTCCTGCACTTTTTTAAGCCTGCTGTTAAGCTCATAAACAAGTTGTTTGTTTATATCCTCGTTAATATTGAAGCCGATATCCATAATTGGTTTAATAGGAAATGGTAATTTAGGAATTTACTTGGTAAAGCTAATCAATTGTTATTTTGATAAATAAAAATTCGTGCTCATCCGGCATTACTGTTTAAGTGCTACCCCGCGTAAAATTGCGTAAAAACACGTAATCAAATTAACATTAATCCGTATAACTTTATCACTCAATAAAACATCCCTTATTTATGATACAACAAACAAAACACTATGGCTGGCTGCCTGATCTGCCAGACCATCGCGACCTTAGATACGCCGCTGTGCGCCATGAAGCGCTTGCCAAACCCACACCTCCTTTAGTTGACCTACGCGCGCAATGCCCGCCTGTTTACGACCAGGGCGCGTTAGGATCATGCACGGCCAATGCTATAGCGGGAGCGTTTCAGTTTGAACTGATGAAGCAAAACCTGACGGTTTTTACCCCTTCAAGATTATTTATATATTATAACGAACGGGTTTTAGAAGGACACATCAAAGAAGATAGCGGTGCCCAAATGCGCGACGGCATAAAATCCGTAGCTACCCAGGGTGTTTGTGATGAAACCTTGTGGCCATACGTTATTGCAAAATTTGCCCAAAAGCCAACCAAAGCGTTATATACCAAAGCGCTTAAAAGTCAGGCCATACAATATACCCGCCTAAACAATACGGCCATCAACGAGCTAAAAACCTGCCTGGCAAGTGGCAACCCTTTTGTTTTTGGTTTTACCGTATACCAAAGTTTTGAAGGCGATGAGGTAGCTAAAACCGGAATATTACCTATGCCTGCCCCAAATGAAAGTTTTGTAGGTGGCCACGCGGTAATGGCTGTTGGTTATGATGATTCAAAAAGCGCTTTTATTATCCGCAATAGTTGGGGTAGTGCCTGGGGACTTCAGGGATATTTTTATATGCCTTATACCTATATAACCAGCACCGACCTTGCCGATGATTTTTGGACCATTAGCCAGGTAGAGGGTTAATTTTGGCTATCAGAAAACTAAGAATACACAACTCTAAACCTTATCTCAAACAAAAGCCCTCAAATCATTAGATCTGAGGGCTTTTGTTTGAATTCTTTTAGTTTAGTTGTTTGATTCCGGAACAGGTATTCGCAAATCTTTAAGTACATCTGCAAATATTTCATAGGAGTGGGCTCGCGCCTGTTGATCATAGATATGCGAGGTAACCATTACCTCATCAACCTGAGTTTTATCTAAAAACGCCTGCATGTCGTTTTTTAGCTTGTCTTTATCACCTACAAACAAGTATTTAAGCATCTGACTTACAGCTTCGTGTTCATAAATATTCCAAACATTATCCATTTTTTCTAAAGGAGGTTGCAACAACTTTCTGCGGCCGGTAACAATGCCCAAAAAAAGCTGCTGAACAGAAGTAGCAAGCTTCTCTGCTTCTTCTACCGTATCGGCTGCTACTACATTAATACATGACAATACGTAGGGCTCATTCAGGTACTCAGACGGCTGAAAATTTTCGCAGTATATATTAATAGCCTCATTAAAATAGGTTGGAGCAAAATGACTGGCGAAGGCATAAGGCAAACCCATAGCTGCTGCCACGTGTGCGCTATCGGTACTTGAGCCCAATACCCAGATAGGGACATTCAAGCCCTCACCGGGGATAGCCCTTACTTTGCTATCCCAGTTATCATCTGAAAAAAAAGCCTGGAGTTTCTTAATATCTTTCGGAAAATTATGCGGAACGTTAAAATTAGCCCCTCTGATGGCCATTGATGTAACCTGGTCTGTGCCCGGTGCCCGGCCCAAACCCAGATCAATGCGGTCAGGGTATAATGAGGCCAAAGTGCCAAATTGCTCGGCTATAATAAGCGGTGAATGATTAGGCAGCATAATACCGCCCGAACCTACACGTATGGTAGAGGTTCCGCCGGCGATATGCCCAATGAGCACTGCCGTTGCAGAACTGGCCACATTTGCCATATTATGATGTTCTGCAAACCAGTAGCGGGTATAACCTAACTTTTCAACTGCTTTGGCCAATTTTAAACTATCGGCAAAGCTATCAGCAGGGGTATGACCTTCCCTTACGCTTGCGAGGTCTAAAACTGAATATAATATTTTCTTTTGTTGCTTAGCGTCCATTGCTTTTAATTTGAATGCAGAATTAGCTTTTGAAGACTGCAAACTCCACATTATTCAAATTTAAAAAATCTGCATCGGAACAGCGAATTACTACATTTATATTACTTTGCATCAACCAAATCGGAATTTTCCGATCTATCATAACGTAAACTTCAGCAGTTTCTGAGGCTCAAAAAAATGGTTCAACGGGCCGTGTCCTTCACCGGTTTTCACATCTTTACCGTACTCAATAGCTTGATGTACATATACTTTAGCCTTATCAATAGCGGTAAGTATATCGTTACCTAATGCTAAATAAGCAGTTATAGCCGAAGATAAAGTACAACCTGTTCCGTGAGTATTGTTTGAATCAATAGCCTTTGATGCAAAAATATGCTCCGTCCCTTTATCATCCAGATAAACATCATACAGATCGACTCCTTGCAGATGCCCGCCTTTGATAAGCACCGCTTTACATCCCAGGTCGATTATATCAGCCGCAGCCTTTTTCATATCGTCAATTGTTTCAACCGGCATACCTGATATTAGTGCGGCTTCGTTTAAATTTGGTGTAAGTAATTGCAGCACTGGAAATAAATCTCGTTTTAAGCTTTCAACAGTATTATGATCAGTTAATTGGTGCCCGCTGGATGATACCATAACCGGATCAAATATTACCGGCACCTGCGGATAATCTTTTAACAAGAACGCAATAGCTGTGGCAAGTTCCGCACTGTGTATCATGCCTATTTTAATAGCTATGGCTTTAATATCGTCCATTACAACCTTGATCTGGCCTATTACGATACCTACATGTATGGCATGAATGGCGCTTACACCCAAGGTATTCTGTACCGTAACCGCGGTGATGGCCGTTGTTCCATAACAACCCAGTGCGCTGAACGTTTTGAGATCTGCCTGTATGCCTGCCCCTCCTCCACTGTCTGATCCGGCGATGCTGAGGACTGCGGGATATTTGTATTGAGCCATGCGCTGTTTTTAAAAGATGCCGTTTTTTAAACTGTACATTTCGCCGGTATACCTTGATCTCAGGAATTGAATAGCCATCCTGCTCCGCTGTCCGGTTTGGCAACAGAAAACCAGTTTCTTATCTACCGGGAGGTTATCCACCTGATCTGCCAGCTCATAAAGCGGTATATTAATACCACCTATATTATAATCCTCATATTCATAATCCTCCCGAACATCTACCAGGTAAATATCATTTGGATCCTGAGCTATCCACTGATTCACAACCTCTATATTTACCTCGTTAATTGTTGCTTCCTGTTTTTTAATTTCTGGAATTTCCGCCGGTACACTTACCTGCTTCGCCACACTAAAAATCACAACGCTGTTATCCAGCGCATTTAAGGTTAGCAGTTTACCGGAAAGCAACTCGCCAATGCCACAGATCAATTTAATGACCTCATTAGCCATATAAGTACCAACAATACCGGGCAATACGCCAATTACCCCAATTTCGTCGCAATTGGGTACCTCATCATCTGCAGGCGGGTCGGGAAATACATCCCGATAGTTTGGGCCATTGCGATAGTTAAACAAAGCTACATGCCCTTCAAATTTAAATATAGAACCAAATACCAAAGGTTTGCCCAAACTAACACAGGTATCATTAACCAGATACCTGGTGGTAAAATTATCGGAACCATCAACAATCACATCATACTCATTAATAATAACTTCCGAATTCTCAGTTGTCAGCTTTTCCTGATAAGCTTGTATATCGATATGTGGATTCAGCGCCTCCAGCTTTTGTCTGGCTACTGTGGCTTTTGGTTTACCTACATCTGCTGTGTTATACAATATTTGCCGGTGCAGGTTGCTCATGTCGATAACATCATGGTCAATTATACCAATTTTACCTACTCCAGCCGCTGCCAGGTATTGCAATACGGGGCAGCCCAGGCCGCCTGCTCCGATCATGAGCACACGGGCATTTTTCAATAAACTCTGTCCCTCTACCCCCACCTCCGGTAGTATGATCTGGCGATTATAACGTTGTAATTCCTCGCGTTTTAACATGTTTAACAAATTATTTGGCTAAGCAGTTATCCCAATCTTTCCAAACGGGTTCGTAACCCTGCGCCCTGATCACCCGGGCAATTTCCTCCGGACTACGTTCGTCCGATATTTCAAACTGTTCCAATGACTGCGGCTCAACGGCATAACCGCCCGGATTGGTTTTTGAACCCGCGCTGATGGCCGTTACCCCCAGCTTAATAATGTTGTTCCGGAAGTTAGGTGATTCCCGGGTAGAAATAGATAACTCCACTTCCTCATTAAATAACCTGTAGGCGCAAATAAGCTGTACCAGTTCCCGGTCGTTCATCTCTACTTTAGGTTCAAATCCGCCACTAAAAGGACGCAGGCGCGGGAACGACAAGCTGTACCTACTTTGCCAATAATGTTTTTCAAGGTAATTCAGATGCAGGGCGGTAAAAAAGCAATCGGTGCGCCAGTCTTCCAACCCAATCAGTACACCGAGGCCCATTTTGTGGATACCGGCCTGTCCCAGCCTGTCGGGAGTTTCCAGACGGTATTGAAAGTTTGATTTTTTGCCTTTAGGGTGATGTTTCTTATAATCATCCTCGTGGTAGGTTTCCTGGTACACCAACACGGTGTTCAAGCCGTAAGGTGTTAGCTGCTCGTAATCTTCCAGATCAAGCGGCTGCACCTCCATAGAGATATGCGCGAAATGCGGACGGATCAGATCAAGCGCTTTTTTAAAGTAATCTACATGTACGGTTTGGTTTGCTTCACCGCTTACCAGCAGTACATGATCGTACCCCATATCCTTGATCACGGCCACCTCCTGCATAATTTCCATTGGCGACAGCGTTTTGCGCCTCACCTTGTTATCATAGCTAAAACCGCAATAGGTACAAATATTATTGCACTCGTTGGATAAATAAAGCGGTACATACATCTGTATCACCTTGCCAAAACGCTTTAAAGTAAGCTGCTGACTGATGTAGGCCATCTGTTCCAGATACGGAGCGGCCGCTGGCGATACCAGGGCTTTAAAATCATCTAAAGTACGCTTCGGCGAGGCCAATGCCCGCTCTACATCCTCCGCTGTTTTAGCGTAGATGCTGGCTTTGGTATCGTTCCAGTTATAAGTTTCAAAAATATCGTTAAAGCTATTCATCTAAAAAAGAAGTTAGTGGGCTGCTGGCAACAGCATGTGCAACAGGCTTTGCCAGTTTTGCGTCAAAAGCCATGCGCCCGGCCTCTACAGCCATTTGAAAAGCTTTGGCCATTTTTATAGGATTACTTGAAACCGCTATGGCCGTGTTAACCAACACCGCGTCGGCACCTACTTCAAGTGCTTTGGCCGCATCAGATGGCGAGCCTATTCCGGCATCCACAATAACCGGTACGTTGCTTTGGCTAATGATGATCTCTAAAAAATCAATGGTTTTTAATCCCTTGTTACTACCTATCGGTGATCCTAAGGGCATTACAGCCGCTGTGCCGGCATCTTCCAGCCGTTTACACAAAACTGGGTCGGCGTGAATATAAGGCAGCACCACGAAGCCCATTTTAGCTAATTCTTCGGTTGCCTTTAGCGTCTCGATCGGATCGGGCATCAGGTATTTAGGATCGGGATGAATTTCGAGTTTGATCCAGTTGGTTTCTAAGGCCTCGCGTGCCAGCTGGGCCGCGAATACGGCCTCTTTGGCATTCCTAACCCCTGATGTATTGGGCAACAAATTAATGTGCGGATATTTCAAGCGGATCAGGATATCATCCTGCTGACTGTTTTTTACGTCTACACGCTTCAGGGCCACCGTTACCAGTTCAGACCCGGAAGCCAGCAAGGCATCCTCCATCAAAATTGATGAACTGAACTTGCCCGTACCCGTAAATAAGCGTGAATTAAAAGTTTTTCCGGCTATGGTTAACATTTGTTCTTGTGATTTTTAAGCCCCACCCAACCCTCCCCAAAGGGAAGGACTTTCAAAAACTCTCCTTACTTGGAGAGACTTATAGGAGCTGATTCTAATTTAGTCTTCAATTAATTGAGTTGCATTCAAGTGCCCATACAATTGTGTTACCGTTTTTGCAGGCTCAGTGGCATAGGTAATAGCACCCGATACCGCTACACCGTATAAACCGGCTTTCACAATGGGTGTAACGTCCTCCGGTAAAATGCCGCCTATGGCAATAATAGGAACAGTAATACCGGCATCATGTACCTTTTGCATAATGCTTTGGTATCCTTCAATCCCTAAAATGGGACTTAGCTTTTGCTTTGTTTTGGTGAACCTGAACGGTCCTAAACCAATATAATCTGCTCCTTCGGCTACCCTTTGCTGAATATGTTCAAAGGTATTTGCCGTACCGCCGATGATCATTTGCTGGCCAACAATTTGCCGGGCCTGGGCAATAGGCATGTCCTGCAAACCCAGGTGCAAGCCATAAGCACCGGCTTTCAAGGCTATTTCCGGGTGATCATTTACGATAAGTTTTGCTTCATATTCCCTGCATAATTCACTGATTTTGATAGCATCATCTAAAATGGAATCATATGGTTGAAATTTTACGCGCAACTGTATCCATTTACAGCCGGCATCAAGCGCGCTTTTAATTGCCGTGAAGTGCGAGCCATTTTCGGGTTGCTGTGATATATAATGGAGTTTATCTATCTTCATGATTTTCAGTAATAATTTGTACTTGCTGTTGTAAGCATTTAAAGTTGGCAACCGCCGTATCCGGGTCATTCCATATCGTTCCCAGTACGGCCGCACCATCAAAGTTCATGGCCTTTATTTTATTCAAATTAGTCGGCTCTATACCTCCTAAAGCAATTATATTCAGATCAATATTTTGTTTATCTAAACAAAAATCTTCTGGCCATTTTGCATTATAACCGGGTTTGGAGATGCTGTTAAACACCGGTCCAATGAAAGCATTATCAAACCAAACCAAGGTTTGCAACGCTTCCACATCATGTAACGATGTGCTTAGTACATATCCTTGCCTGTTTTGTAAAGTCAATTTCCCGGCGTGAGTGTTTGCCCTATGCTGCTCGGTATAATGCAAGCGTTCTATACCAAAGTACGGAGCCACTGCATGATGCTGATGTAAAGCAATGAGGTAATGATATTGCTCGTCTATCTGCCTTATTAGGGCCGCTACCTGCTGGGCACTATAACCAGGCTTGCGCAAATGAAAACGGGTTAAACCAGCTTCAAACAGCTGGTTAATAATACCGGCTTCATTTGGTATAACCTCAGGATTTGATATGACTACCAGTTGCATAAGTTATCGCCATCATTATTTCTTTATGTTATTGCGAGAATAGCCTCACCCAGCCCTCTCCAAAGGAGAGGGCTTTTAAAAGTTTCTCCTTTTGGGGAGATTAGAAGGGGCTCATCGCAATAACATATTGAGCAATTCTATTCTTACAAGTATATCTCGCTGCCCTTTTCGGCAAACTCCTTTGATTTTTGCTCCATACCTTTTGTCAGGGCATCCTCTTCGCCTACGCCATTCTCTTTGGCATAGTCGCGTACATCCTGTGTAATTTTCATTGAGCAAAAGTTAGGGCCGCACATGGAGCAGAAATGGGCTATTTTAGCGCCATCGGCGGGTAGGGTTTCATCGTGAAACTCACGCGCCGTATCCGGGTCAAGCGATAAGTTAAACTGATCTTCCCACCTGAATTCAAACCTGGCCTTGCTCAGTGCGTTATCGCGGTATTGCGCACCTGGATGTCCTTTAGCTAAATCGGCAGCGTGAGCGGCAATTTTATAGGTGATAACGCCATCCTTTACATCTTTTTTATTCGGAAGTCCTAAGTGCTCTTTCGGTGTAACGTAGCACAGCATAGCCGTACCAAACCAGCCGATCATGGCCGCGCCAATAGCCGAGGTAATATGATCGTAACCCGGAGCAATATCTGTAGTAAGCGGACCTAAGGTATAAAACGGAGCCTCGCCGCAATGGGCCAGCTGCTTATCCATATTCTCCTTGATCATGTGCATCGGTATGTGGCCAGGGCCCTCAATAATGGTTTGCACATCATGCTTCCAGGCTATTTTGGTAAGCTCGCCCAGTGTCTCCAACTCGCCAAACTGTGCAGCATCGTTGGCATCAGCAATACAGCCGGGCCTTAACCCATCGCCTAAAGAGAACGATACGTCATAAGCTTTCATGATCTCACATATCTCTTCAAAATGAGTGTACAGGAAGTTTTCTTTATGATGAGCCAGGCACCATTTGGCCATGATTGAGCCGCCTCGCGATACGATACCTGTAATACGCTTAGCTGTTAACGGCACATAGCGCAACAGCACACCGGCATGTATAGTAAAGTAATCTACACCCTGTTCGGCCTGTTCAATTAAAGTATCTCTGAACAGTTCCCAGGTCAGGTCTTCAGCTTTGCCGTTCACTTTTTCAAGCGCCTGATAGATGGGTACGGTACCGATGGGTACGGGTGAATTACGGATGATCCACTCACGGGTTTCATGAATGTTTTTGCCAGTTGATAGGTCCATAATGGTATCAGCTCCCCAGCGGCAGGCCCATACTGCTTTTTCAACTTCCTCCTCAATACTGGAGGTTACAGCCGAGTTACCGATGTTGGCATTGATCTTCACCAAAAAGTTACGGCCAATGATCATCGGCTCAGCTTCAGGGTGGTTAATATTTGCAGGTATCACCGCCCTGCCTGCTGCTACCTCCTGACGTACAAACTCAGGAGTAATATAACCTTTGGGTGTGTTGGCGCCAAAACTATGTCCCTGATGCTGATGGCTCATTACATCGTACTGGCCGTTCAGCTGTTCTTTCAGCAGGTCAATACGCTGATTTTCGCGAATGGCGATGTACTCCATTTCCGGGGTAATGATCCCCTTTTTAGCATAATGCATCTGCGATACATTGCTGCCTTTTTTTGCCCTTAACGGACTGGATACATAGGCAAAGCGCAGATTATCTAAACTACTGTCGTTTAAACGCTGCTGGCCATATTGTGAGGTGATTTGGTCTAACTGCTCCACATTATTACGATCCCGTATCCATTGTTCGCGTAAACGGGGTAAGCCTTTTTTCACGTCGATATTAGCTTCCGGATCGGTATATGGGCCGCTGGTATCGTATACGGTTACAGGCGGGTTAGGTTCAGTTTCGCCAAAACGGCCATGCAGTTTGGTATCGTTCAGGCTGATCTCGCGCATGGCTACTTGAATGTCATGAAGCTGCCCTTGCACGTACACCTTTTTTGATGCCGGAAATGGTTCGGTAGTAAGTACCTGCTGTGTTGGAATTTTTTCTGTTTTCATATGGGATGAGGTGATTTTTTATCCGCCCTGAGTGGCTGTGATGATCATGATGTGGTCGCCGTTGCTAAGCGATGCTGTTTGCCAGAGCGATTTGGAAACAATGGTTTGATTAATGGCTACGGCAAGGCCCTTAGCCGGTTTGCCCAAAACATCAGATAGCAAAGTTTGCACGGTGCATCCGTCTGGAATTGTATAAAGCTGCTGATTTACGGTGATTTCCATTCTGTTTGTTAAATAAAATAACTATAGGAATGGCCCCGTTTAAGGAAGGAAAAAACAACACGCAGAGTTGCTTTCACTTTTCCCTTCGGCGGTACTAACCGCATCAGGTTCAAAGGGTATTATCTCAGTCCATCAAAGGACACCCCTAAAGTTGCGG
>NZ_JBCECK010000023.1:52275-55454 GCF_039207105.1 Mucilaginibacter sp. | reverse complement strand
GTGGTGAGTGGTGAGTGGTGAGTGGTGAGTGAAAATGCCGTTCAAGTTAGGATTTAGAATTTAGTTTTTAGAATTTCATTTTGGGAATTAGAATTTAATTTATGGGTTTTTCATTCAATCCTATAAATCATGGTTAGGCAAAAAATCAACGGAATCAAAAAAATCACCTAAATCAATGGTCTAAATACTTATTTTTGCGCATTATGAGTATTTCTAAAACATATTTGCCTAAAGAAACCGAAGAAAAGTGGTACAGTTACTGGTTAAAGCACGATTTTTTTAAATCGGTACCTGATGAGCGCGAACCTTACACTATAGTTATTCCGCCGCCAAATGTTACCGGGGTTTTGCATATGGGCCATATGTTGAACAATACCATACAGGATGTACTGGTGCGTCGTGCCCGTATGAAGGGCAAAAACGCCTGCTGGGTTCCGGGAACAGACCATGCCAGTATTGCAACCGAAGCTAAGGTTGTAGCCATGCTTAAAGAGCGTGGTATCAATAAAAAAGACCTTACCCGCCCTGAATTTTTAGCTTATGCCTGGGAGTGGAAAGAGAAATACGGCGGCATTATCCTGGAGCAGCTTAAAAAATTAGGCGCCTCATGCGATTGGGACCGTACCCGCTTTACGATGGACGAAGACCTGTCTGAAGCTGTAATAGATACCTTCATTCATTTGTATAAAAAAGGTTGGATCTATCGCGGTATCCGCATGATCAACTGGGATCCGCAGGGTAAAACCGCGGTTTCTGACGAGGAGGTTATCCGCAAAGAAGTTAATCAGAAGCTTTATTATATAAATTATGAGGTTGCGCAAAGCGAGGAGAGGGGAGCGGATGAGAACGCGACCGGAAACTCCGCACCCCGCACCTTTCTAACTATCGCCACCACCCGCCCGGAAACCATTATGGCCGATGCAGCTATCTGTATTAACCCTAATGATGAGCGTTACCTGCACCTGCACGGTAAAAAGGTATTTATTCCGCTGATTAACCGTGAAATTCCGGTTATCCTGGATGAGTACGTAACAATGGATTTTGGTACCGGTTGTTTAAAAGTTACCCCGGCGCATGATCTGAACGATTATGAATTGGGTCAAAAGCACAACCTACCGGTTATTGATATTTTAAATGATGATGGCACCCTGAACGAAAAAGCCGAGATATTAGTGGGTGTTGACCGTTTTACGGCCCGTAAAAAGATCGCTGTATTGCTGGAAGAAGCAGGCGTGTTGGCCAAGGTGGAGGATTATAAATCGCAGATCGGGTTTTCGGAACGTACCGACGCAGTTATTGAGCCAAAGCTTTCTATGCAATGGTTTTGTAAAATGGCCGAAATGGCTAAACCTGCCCTTGATTATGTATTGAACGGCGAGGTAAACCTGATACCCGATAAGTTTGTAAATACCTATCGCCACTGGATGGAGAACGTTAGGGACTGGAATATCAGTCGCCAGCTTTGGTGGGGACAACAAATACCGGCCTGGTATTTACCAAACGGTGAGTTTGTTATCGCTAAGAATATTGATGAGGCATTGGTTGAGGCAAAACTCAAAACTCAGAACCAAGAGCTTACTACAGCAGATTTAAGACAGGATGAAGACGTAGTTGATACCTGGTTTTCATCATGGTTATGGCCAATATCTGTATTTGACGGATTTAAAGATCCGGATAATGCCGATATCAACTATTACTATCCAACTAATGATCTGGTAACTGCTCCCGAAATTTTATTTTTCTGGGTAGCCAGGATGATCATGGCCGGACATGAGTTTAGAGGAAAAGCGCCGTTTACAAACGTTTATCTTACCGGTATTGTGAGGGATAAGCTGGGCCGTAAAATGTCGAAATCATTGGGTAACTCGCCCGATCCGCTTGATCTGATAGAAAAATATGGTGCTGATGGTGTTAGGGTAGGTATGCTGCTTTGCTCGCCGGCCGGTAACGATTTGATGTTTGATGAAAGCTATTGTGAGCAGGGTCGTAATTTTGCCAATAAAATATGGAATGCCTTTAAGCTGATCAAAGGCTGGGAGGTTGACGAAAGCCTGGCAAATCCTAACCAGATAGCCATTGAATGGTTCGGTAATCGCTTTAATCAGGCATTGACGGAAATTGAAGCCGACTTTGCCCAATACAAGCTATCTGAAGCGCTTATGGCCACCTATAAGCTGGTATGGGACGACTTTTGTGCCTGGTACCTGGAAATGATCAAACCTGCTTATCAGCATCCTATTGATAAAGCAACTTATGATATAACTATTCAATATTTTGAAAATATTTTAAAGGTATTGCATCCGTTTATGCCGTTCCTGTCTGAGGAGTTATGGCATGACGAACTTTTTGGCAAACGTGCCGAAAAAGACTGCTGTATTGTTGCGCAATTGCCAAATATTGGGGAAATAAATGCACAGATACTGAACCACTTAGAGATAGTAAAAATCATTATCGCCCAAATTAGAAATATTCGTAATACGAAACAAATTTCGCCTAAGGAATCACTTGATCTTGCGGTAAAAGCAAACTCAGGCTTGCCTTATCAACAATATGAACCCATAATAACTAAACTGGCCAATATTGGCACATTTAGCTTAGTTAATGATAAGTTAAACGGTGCTATCAATTTTATCGCCTCAACCGATGAATTTTATGTTCCGCTAAGCGAAAATGTGGATCCGGTTGCCGAGCGTGCACGGTTAGAAAAAGAGAAGGAATATTTGCTGGGCTTTTTAAAATCGGTAAACGCAAAGCTTAATAATGAGCGCTTTATGGCTAATGCTAAGCCGGAGGTAATTGATATTGAGCAGAAAAAAAGAGCTGATGCCGAAGCCAAATTAGCCATACTTGAAGAAAACCTTACCGCTTTGGCTGATTAATTGCATACCATATTTATTACAGGCGGCAGGCAAAACTTAGGCTACGGTATACCGTAGCCTAAGTTTTGCCTGAATAAATGCTTGTTGTTTGAATATGCGTGACAAGGTAAGTTTCTTTAATTTCTCGATATATAAAATACTCTCTAAGGAGCAATCCTTTCTTGACCAGGCCCGGATACGCTTACTATATTATGGTTTTTTCCTTGTATTTGTAGCCTGCGGCGCTTTATTGATCAGCGTTTACTCGCAAGGGCAAATGTTACTGGCCCGTACCTCTGTTTTTTTAATGCTGGCTGTTGC
>NZ_JBCECK010000023.1:0-52265 GCF_039207105.1 Mucilaginibacter sp. | reverse complement strand
GCATTAACCTACAAACCCAATTGGTATTTGATATCACACGCGTTGCTTATTGTGGGTACCATAGCCAATATGAGCATTGTTTACGTCTCGTTGCAAAGCATCAATATCATAACCGTACAGGTTGTTATTATCATTATCATATTTGGCTACTATATGGTTGGGCAAAAGTGGGGGCTCATATACTCCTTATTAAATACCTTACCTGTATTGCTTTTTTTGATCATTGAGTACCGCTACAATTATGTAATAAGCATAAAGCCCGACCGAATTGATCAGGCAACCATGATGATTAGCCTGTTTGCCAATTTTATCCTACTGATTTATATCCACAGCCACTTTTACAATGCCTTTATTAAAAACATCAGGCAGCTTAAGCTAAGTGCTAAAAAGCAGGCAGTATTAAACGTTCAACTTGAAGGCGCTATTGAGAAGGCCGAAAAGTCAGCTTACGCAAAATCGGAATTTCTATCTACCATGTCGCACGAGATCCGTACACCGCTTAATGCCGTAATTGGTATGAGTAATTTGCTGATGATGGGCAGCCCAAGGCCTGAACAAAGGGAAAACCTGGAGATACTGAAATTTTCGGCTAATAACCTGCTGGCTATTGTAAACGATGTACTTGATTTTAATAAGATAGAAGCAGGTAAGCTCGTGTTTGAGAATATCCGTTTTAATTTAACAGAGATGATGAATAATATTTGCGGCGCGCAAATATTAAAGGCTACAGAAAAAGGCTTACAGTTTAAATTAACTATTGATGAGGCGCTGAAAGACAAAGTGTTTTTTGGCGATCCTACCCGCTTAACTCAAATTATTTTTAACCTGATAAGCAATGCCGTGAAGTTTACTGAACGGGGAAGCGTTAAGGTGATGGTAACCTGCCTGGAAGACAGGCACAACACCATTACCGTTAATTTTTTGGTGAAAGATACCGGTATAGGTATTGATGAGGAAAACCTAAGTAGCGTATTTGAGCCTTTTACTCAGGAATCATTAGCTACTACGCGCCAGTACAGTGGTACCGGTTTGGGTTTAGCCATAGTAAAACGACTGCTTAATATGCAGGGCTTGAAAATAAATTTATCGAGCAAAAAAGGAGTGGGATCTGAATTTTCATTCAATATGGAATTTCCGGTATCAACAGAAGTTGTTATTAAAAATGAAAACAAACAAACAGAAAATACCGATAAATTTGGCCTGAAGTATTTGAAGTTACTTATAGCTGAGGATAACATGGTTAATGTAATGCTCATGAAAAAGCTGCTGTCAAAATGGGAAATAACCCCCACTATTGCCGAAAATGGTGAACGCGCTGTGGAGTTTATGCAATATGGTAATTTTGATATTATACTAATGGATTTGCAGATGCCAATAATGAACGGTTTTGATGCAGCCAATGAAATCAGGAAAATGGCCGATCCTAAAAAGGCCCGCGTACCAATCATCGCATTAACTGCTTCGGCAATGGCCGATATTAAGGATAAGATTTGTGAGGCCGGTATGAATGATTACGTATCAAAACCCTTTAAGCCCGATGAACTTATTGAAAAGATACAGAATTACATGGCTATAGCCTAAATGTTCCTGACATAGGCAGGCAGATCTTCCATAAAACTGTATCGCTTTTGATCCAGATCAATATTGCAATAATAATGCTGCAGGCCGTTGCTTACCGCCAGTAATGATACCTGGTGTACCATGTTATAACGCGCTATCTGGTCAAACGTTTTTTGATCAATAGTTACCGATGGAGCCTTGCACTCCACTATTAATATTCTTTTCCCTTCGGCATTAAACACTACGATGTCTGTCCGTTTTTGGAGGCCGTTCAGTTTCATGCCACCCTCAAGTTTTATAAGCGTACGAGGGTAGTTTTTCTGCTTAATAAGATATTGCACAAAGTGTTGGCGAACCCATTCCTCTGGGGTAATAATGATATTTTTTTTTCTGATCTCATCAAATAAGGTAAGCTGCCCGTTTTGGTCACTTATTTTAAAGGGGTATGGAGGAAGATTAAGTGGTTGCAGCAGATCCATTATTTAATTCAAAAGTCAAAAGTAAAAATTCAAAACCCTTATCGGGGCAAAATTCAAAGTAAATTAACAATAAAGCCTTATTTAAATTTGATATGACAACATGCTTGTCCTTTTGAATTTTTACTTTTGACTTTTGAATTGAATCACCGCCATGACTGCAGCAGAGATATTAAAAGATATTAAGAATCGTAAGTATAAACCCCTGTATCTGCTGCACGGTGAAGAACCGTATTTTATTGATCTGGTTAGCAATTACATAGAACATAGCTTACTTTCTGATGCCGAAAAAGGCTTTAACCAAACGGTTGTTTACGGCAAAGATACCGAGATGATGGCCGTGCTTAACGCGGCCAAACGTTACCCGATGATGGCTGATTACCAGGTTGTAATGGTGAAAGAGGCGCAGGATATGAAGTGGGGTAAGGATGATGATAATAAAAAAAGTATTGACCCTTTATTGAGCTATCTGGAAAATCCATTGCCCAGTACCATTTTAGTGTTTTGCTATAAGTATGGCAAATTTGATAAGCGTAAAAAAACGTATAAGGCCATTGAAAAAAACGGACTCATTTTTGAATCAGCCCCATTGTATGACAGTAAGATACCTGCCTGGATAGAGGGTTACATCAGCGATAAAGGGTACAAGATCAACGCGCAGGCGTCGGCTATGCTTTCTGAATATCTGGGCAACGATCTGTCAAAAATTGCCAATGAACTGGAGAAACTGATGCTGAATGTAGCCTCGGGTCAGGAAATTACGCTAAAGCATATTCAGGATAATATTGGCATCAGTAAAGAATATAATGTATTTGAATTGCAAACAGCCTTGAGTAAAAAGGATGCTTATAAGGTTAACCAGATCATCAACTATTTTGAAGCCAACCCTAAATCAAATCCAATTGTGTTGATACTGGGTAACCTGAATAATTATTTTAGTAAAGTGTTGGCTTATCATTATGTAAAAGACAAATCGCAGCAAAACCTGGCCCGCGAATTAGGTGTAAACCCCTATTTTGTGAAAGATTATGAGCAGGCCGGGCGCAGTTACAACTATCCAAAAACAATGCAGATTATCAGCTACCTGCGCGATTATGATTTGAAAAGCAAAGGGGTTGACTCTAACGCGCCACATGGCGAACTGATGAAAGAACTGATGTTTAAAATACTACACTAATTGATGTAAAACTGTTTCAAGTCCTTGTCTCCGAGGTTAAAAAGCGTAACATTTTTGATAGGTGTATCAATTTATTGCTGCTTAACGTAACAAGGAAGATTTGCCTGAAAACTGTGTTTTTTAAATCATTTGGATGATTTTAGCATGAAATTCCTGCTCTAACTACCAGCTTTTATCCTGATTGTAAAGGCTTATTTACAATACCGAGCCATATTAAAGATAAGTTAATTTATAAGTTCACGTTCTGAAAGTGTCCTGCAACGCTTTCGCAAGATGATATTAATTAACTTAACTATTAGGTATGATACTTTTATTTTGCGGTTTATCCGGTGCAGGAAAAACAACATTAGCCAAAAATGTTGCTCTTGAATTGATCGAACTTGGGATAAGAACAGAGATCATCGATGGCGATGAATATCGCCAGGAAATATGCAAAGATCTCGGCTTTTCAAAGGCCGACAGGTGTGAAAACATCAGGCGATTAGGCTTTATTGCCAGCAGATTTTCGGCCCAGGGAATTGTTACCATCGTTAGCGCCATTAATCCTTATGATGAAGTTAGGCGGGAACTTATCGCAAAGTACAACCATGTACATATTATACATGTGGATTGCCCTGTTGACAGATTGATTTCCCGCGATACCAAGGGGCTTTATGAAAGAGCTCTTTTACCAGACTCGCATCCTGATAAACTCAGAAACCTGACCGGCATTAATGATCAGTTTGATGTACCCTATGATGCTGATCTTTACATTAATACCAGCCAGGATAATGTAAAACAAAGTACTTCTTTATTGCTTTACTATATATTAAGTAATCTTCCTACTACAGAACGAAGCGTTTATAATATGACTGACAGTTTTTAAGCTACTTGCTTAAGCATGTTTAATTAATTGTCTTTTTAAAAACTTATGCAAAAAAGAACCCTTATTATAGCCGGGATGCATCGCTCCGGTACATCGCTTATTTCGCAATGGCTGTTCAAATGCGGGCTGCAACTTGGCGAAAAACAATTAGGCCCTGATAATGGCAACTCTGATGGCCATTTTGAAGATGTAGAGTTTTTGAAGATGCACGAAGAGGTACTGGCTAATAACAATCTGCCGGTTTCTGGCTTAACCGATGAGCATATTGATAATTTTTCTATCTACGAAAAAGAGAAATTAAAAACCATTATAAAAATAAAGCAGCAGTTATACGACCAATGGGGATGGAAAGACCCGCGTACCTGCCTGTTTTTGGATGTTTACCAGGAATTGCTGCCCGATGCTTGTTATCTCATCATTTTACGTGATTATCAATCTGTAGTGAGCTCGTTGTTAAGACGCGAGTTTAAAATTATGGATAATAAATACCTGGCCAGAAAATACTTGTCACGGTTGTTATGGCTAAAGGTAAGGCGTAAACGCAGGCAGCAAAAGCTTTCGCATAGTAAGGCAGCAGAGTACTTAAAAGTATGGATAGCCTACAATCAGGAGATATTAAACTGCATTAAAAAATTAGATCCCGATTCATTTGTTGTAATTAACTATTCGATGTTGAACGATGCCGACACCGGGCTCTTTAAGCATCTGGAGAAAGACTGGAATTTTTCATTGAAATATTTCAGCTTTAAGGATGTATTTAAGAAAGATCAAATAGGTGAAGACATAGACATAGAGCATTACATAACCGATAAATCAGTTATTGAAACTGCAAAGCACTTGCAGGATGAATTGAAAGGGTATTTGAAGGTAATGAAATAACAGGCTGGTTAAAGCCTATTGTTCATTGATCCAGGCTATTGCATCTGCTGCCTCAGTAAAAAACTGAATCTTTAACTTTTTTAAAGACGAATCTGCACTTTTACGAGCCGATAGCTGACTAAATACACTTGGCGAATTTACCCAGGCAAAATATCGTAACCCTGCTTTTTCCATAGCCGGAAACCATTCCTGAGCGCCCCAATCTGCCGCTTCAGACCAATTACCCAACACATGGATATTATTATTAAATATCTTATGAACCTTGTTTTTCACCAGCATATCCATCATGTGTGAACAGCCTTGCTGTACTGTGTCCAGGTTTTGAAAGCCTGTCCAGTCGGCATCAATGCGTTCGTAGGCTTTATTGTAACTAAGCGTAATGGAACTGTCTTTATAATAATGATCTTCGTTTTTAATGGGCTCTGTTTTTTTTGACGGGGCAAGCAGTAGCCGGAAGAAAAAGGTAGAGCCCTCATCAGGTTTACTCTCGATCCAAAAACTGCCGTTATGCCTTTTCAATATCTCGGCCGAAATAAATAGACCTAATCCCAGTCCCTCAAAACGCATAGCTGTATTATCAACACGATAATAACGTTCAAATAGCCTGGTCAGGTTTTTTTCTTCAATGCCTATGCCCCAATCTCGTACAGATACAATGAGGCTGTTATCTTCTTCGTTTACAATGCAGTTTACCATTACCTTATCAGCCTGGGGCGAATATTTGATAGCATTGCTCAATAAATTATTCACCACCTGCTCCAGCCGGAAACGATCGCCAATATAAGCTACATCTTCGGAATTTTCCAGTATGATACGGTGCGAGGATGTGGTATGCTGCACAGCATCAATAGTGTCAATAAGCATTTCACGGAAATTGAAGGATTCCATGTTGTACTCCATTTTGCCGGCGTTAATACGCGATACATCCAGCAGGTCATTGATCAGTTTTTCGAGCCGTAGCACATGAGCAGCAGATTTTTGAACAAATCCGGTAAGCTTTTGTGGGTCACTTATCCTGAGCATCAATTGATTAAATGCTTTGATACTGGTAAGCGGCGTTTTTAACTCATGGCTGGCGATAGACAAAAACTCATCTTTCTTTTGCTCGTTGGTTTTCTGCAGGTCAATATTGGTATTAGTGCCCAGCCACAACGTAATTTCGCCATTTTCTATAAGCGGAACAGCGCGGGCAAGGTGCCAGTGATATTGTCCGTCATGAAATTTTAATCGAAATTCTACCAGGTATTCTCTGCCTGTTTTTAATGCAGTAAGCCATTTTTTCAGGCAGCTTTGCATATCATCTGGGTGTATAAATTGCTGCCAGCCACGGTCGGTAATGGTATCGGCATTTTGCCCAAAATCATTACAGATCACCTCGTTCACATAATCAAGCTTGCCATTGGGCCGCGCTGTCCATACCTGTTGGGGTATGGCATTTAACAAAAATCGGAAGCGTTGCTCGTTTTCGGTTTCTTTTTGCCTGGTGCGCACCTCTTCCGTAACCTCGGTAACAAAAACCAGTATACCATCTATCTTATTAGCTGTATCGTAACGTGCCTGATAAATAAAGGTAAAATGACGATCCTCAATTGCCCCATTGGGTGTACGGGCAAGCGGTACCAGTAATTCCCTGCCTTCAAAAGTGTCGCCGGTTTTGTAAACATTTTTTAAAATATCATATACAGCATGATCTTTAAGTTCGGGCAATGCCTCCAGTAATGGTTTACCAGTAAGCTCTCGCCCCGGAAAAAGTTGCTGGTAAGCAGGGTTTACCAGTTCAAACACAAAGTCGGAGCCGTCAATTATACATATACCGGCAGGGGCCTGCATAAAAAATCTTTTTAACCTTTCATTTTGGCCGGCAATTTCGGCTTGTGCGTTTTGCAATTCAAGCGTACGTTGTTCAACCCTTTCTTCCAATTCGTCATTTAGCTTGAGCAGGCTTTGCTGGGCCTGATATAATTCTTCATTAGTGGCGCTCAACTCTTCATTGGCCGATTGTATTTCTTCGCTGGTAACTTGTATTTCTTCATTAGCCTGAGCCAATCCTTCATTAAGGGCCAGTAATTCATTGCTGCTTTGTTCCAGGCGCTTGCGCGCCAAAACCAGTTCGGTTATATCATACTTAAAACTTAAAACACCGGTAATATTACCCTTCTCGTCTCTTAAGGCCTGGCAAATAAAATTGAAATAATGATCTTCGGCTTTGCCGCCAATTTCTTTTGCCAACGGTATACATATTTCATTACCGGCAAAGGTTTCACCGGTTTTATAAACTTGTTGCAGTGATTCCCATACGGGCAGGCCGGCAACCTCGGGCAGGGCCATTAATAAAGGTTTGCCTAATACCCTGCGTCCGGGAAATAATTCTTTTTCGTATT
The DNA here is from genome assembly GCF_039207105.1 of Mucilaginibacter sp. Lineage (GTDB taxonomy): Bacteria > Bacteroidota > Bacteroidia > Sphingobacteriales > Sphingobacteriaceae > Mucilaginibacter. The sequence goes on along the minus strand of NZ_JBCECK010000023.1, from coordinate 44,927 downwards.
GAGGGTTTATAAACTCATAAATAAGGTCGGGACCGGTAACAACAGCAATTTGGGCCGGCATTTCTTCAAAAAGCTTTTCCATTTGAAGGCTGAGGCGGGTGGCTTTGGCGGCAGTTTCCTTTTCTTTTTCCAAACTGGCTTTTAAATTCCGTTCGGCAAGTACCTGTTCAGTTACATCCTGGGTATGGTGAATAATATAGCATATATCGCCCTCCATATCCAAAACGGGAGTGTGGGTGGTGTCCCAGTATCGTTCCAGCAATTTGCCTTCATTGTCCGGATCAGGAATATCAAAACGGGTTATAGGTAACGTGTGCGGTTTGCCGGTTTCAATAGCCTGTGCCAGTGAAAAAGCTATGCCTCCTTCTTCAGCAGACCAATCCGGTATTTTTGGGAAAACATCAAACAGGTATTTTTCAAATAGCTCGGCCCGTACTTTCCCGGTTAGTTGTAAATACGCGTGGCTTGCAGTAAGTATAAACAGCTCCTTTGATAAGATCAGATAAGGGTGGGGCAGCGTTTCAAAGACCCTTAGCATGTCGGTAGGTAAGGCAGAACGGTGTTTTATAGGCATATTAAGTACAGAAATGAACAAGATTACTAAACCGGGCTTAGCTATTAAAATATTATCTTATAGCAAAATGTTTTAAAAAATAAATAAATAATAGCCAGGCAAAATTTATGAGTAGAAATTTCATGTTCCTACTCATATTAAACGATGATTTTTAAGTATTTGACATAGGCTATCAATAAAAATATGGTAACTTTATTTATGACATCTGAATATTTGGAAAGCGTTAAAAAACAATTTGCCTACTATAAAATGCTGGGCGAAAAAACATTTGACCAACTTACTGATGAACAACTACTTTGGCAGTTTAATGCCGAATCGAACAGTATAGCCATGATCGTTAATCACCTTTCAGGAAATATGCTATCCCGGTGGACGGATATTTTCAATACGGATGGTGAAAAAGAATGGCGCAACCGCGAGGCAGAGTTTGCAGAAATTACCGCGACTCGTGACCAAATGCTGCAACTATGGAGCAAGGGCTGGGATGCGCTTTTAAGCACGCTTGATAGCCTGAATGACACTGATCTTGACCGGATAATTTATATCCGTAACATGGGGCATACGGTTACAGAAGCTATTAACCGGCAGTTGGCCCATTATCCATACCATATCGGGCAGATTATTTTTATCGGTAAAATGCTTTGTGATGAAAAATGGAACTCGCTGTCTATTCCTAAAGGGCAGTCGGAAAGTTACAATGCCGGTAAATTCTCCAAAGAAAAACACCGCGAACATTTTACAGACGAGTTTACAAAAGATAAGTAAATTGCGCTACCCCGGCACTGCATTATACCATTTAAACCAAATTTTACCGTGAAGAAAACCTTATTACCTGTCCTATTACTCATTTTAACCAATGCGCTTTGTTATGGTATGTCACCTGCCGATGTGCCTGTATTCGGATCAGCCAAATCATTTTACCAGCAGCGGCTGGATGATAAAGATGCCATTTATTTTACCGCTGATAAATACCCCATAAAAGCTGATGGTAAAACAGATGTATCTGATGCCTTGCAGCAGGCCATAGCCGATGTAAAGAATAAAGATAATTTTGGTGTGCTTTTTATCCCCGAAGGGAAATACCTGATCAGTAAAACCATATTTATTCCGCGGGCCGTGCGCCTTATTGGCTACGGTAAAAAACGACCTGAGATTATACTGGCCAAAAACTCGCCGGGCTTTCAAACGGCCGATAGTACCGATAAAGGTAAAGCCAAATACATGTTTTGGTTTGTGAACAATCTCTCCAAACCAGGCGAAGGCGTTTCTGATGCCGGGGCTTCAACTTTTTACAGCGCGCTGTCAAACATCAACCTTAAAATTGAAGACGGTAATCCTGTGGCGGTTGCCCTGCGCACACATTATGCCCAGCACAGTTTTATTGCCCATGCCGATATTGACGCGGGCAAGGGTAAAGCAGGCATGTTTGATGTAGGTAATGAAATGGAAGATGTTCGTTTTTTCAATGGCGACTATGGTATTTATACCACAAAACCATCGCCGGGCTGGCAATTTATGATGGTTGATACTTATTTTGAAGGGCAACGCAAGGCCGCTATCCGTACCCAAGAGGCGGGTTTAACCATTGTAAGGATGAACGTGAAAAACGTACCTACCGTAATTGAGATAAACCCTAACTACCATGAAAAACTGTTTATGGAGGATAGCCGTTTTGACCATGTAAGTGGCCCGGCTATTATCATCAGCAATGAGGGTAATGCCTTTAACCAGATCAGCCTGCGCAATGTGGATTGCCGCGATGTGAAGGTGTTGGCCAGTTATCGCCGCAGCGGTAAGCAAACGGAAGGTGTAGGGGCTATATATAAGGTAAAAAATTTCATGTATGGTTTGCAAATGGATAACCTTACTGCCGATCCCGAATACAAAACCATTAAGGAGTTGCAACCACTGCAGGCTTTCCCGCCGCCGGCAAAAAAAGATATTCCCGATTTTCCGGTTATTGCAAGCTGGGCCAACCTGCAAGCATTAGGCGTCAAAGGTGATGGTGAAACGGATGATACCAAAGCCATACAGGATGCTATTGATAAATACCCAGCCATATACGTGCCACAGGGCAGGTATCGCATTACACAAACTTTAAAACTAAAAACCAATACCGTGTTGATTGGCCTAAATCCCATAGCTACGCAAATACTGCTGAAGGATAATGAGCAGGCTTTCGGTGGTTTTGGAGGGCCTGTGCCGATGGTAGAAACAAGCAAAGGCGGTAATAATATTATCACTGGGATCGGGCTATCATCAGGGCGGATCAACCCGAGGGCGGTAGCCTGCAAATGGATGGCTGGTGCAAATTCATACCTGAATGATGTGAAGTTTTTAGGTGGCCACGGTGGTATGAACAAACCCGGCGAACAAACGGGGCCAGGGTTGTATAAGGGCAACGACAGCGATATGTGGGATACCCAATACTGGAGCCTTTGGATAACCGACGGCGGCGGTGGTACGTTTAAAAATATATGGTCGGCCAATACTTATGCAACGGCCGGGGCTTACGTTTCCAATACCACAACACCGGGCCGTATTTACGCCTTATCTGTTGAGCATCATGTGCGTAACGAGGTGAGGTTTAATAACGTAACTAACTGGAAGGTGTACGCTCTGCAACTGGAAGAAGAAAGCCGTGAAAGTACCGAATGCCAGCCACTTGAATTGGAAAACTGTGCCGATATGACCTTTGCCAACCTGTATATGTTTCGGGTGATTAGGGTTAACAAACCTTACCCATATTCTATCCGTAGCTGGAACAACAAAAATGTAGAATTGCTGAACGTGCACAATTATAGCCAGATCAAGTACACTACTACCGATCCGCTGTATGATGTTGGCACCAATACCACGGTTCGTCCCTGGGAATTTACCCGATTGGTTATTAATAGCGCTAATACGGCTAATCAGCAACCTGCGGAAAATAACGGAGTTAAAAAACTGGCAGCCGGCTTTGAGTTTGCCAACAGTTTGTGTACGGATAGCAAGGGTAACGCTTATTTCAGCGAAGCACGCATGAGGCGCATTTATAAATGGAATGCCGCAACCAATAGCATCAGCCTGCTGGCCGATTATCCCTGGGAGCCACTTTCGCTGGCTTGTGATCAGAATGATAAATTGCTGGTGGTGTTCAAATACACGCCTAAACCCGGTTATCTTGTTGATGGCAAGCCTGAAGAATTTAAAAACCCGGCCGATGCGGCAGGTACATCTTTTAGTGGTTGGGGTAATTCAGGTTTTGGCAGCCTGGTATATTCGGTTGATCCGGAAAATCCTGATGAAACTATCCAGCTACTGAATAAGCAAGCGATACCAACCGGCAAAACTATTTACCAGGCGCTTTATCCGGCCCATAGATGGAGAGATTTCCATGATTTTAATACCGTATCGGTAAATAAACCTACCGAATGTTGGGTAGCTCCGGATGGGTTAACTATTATCCCTGTGGTGTATGACTTGGCCCGTTCAAGCGCGCTGGTATCGGCTCGGCCGGGTAAACCTGTCTATACTACTGATGAATATGATAAGCGCACTGTACAGCTGGACGTAAGTAAGGAAGGTTATCTGAGTAATTTAAAATACTTTGCCGAACGCGGGGAGTTTGATTCGGCAGTTGATGCTAAAGGTAATGTTTACATAGCTGATGGACAGGTATATGTGTATGATAGCGCCGGTAAGCAAACCGGTCTCATCAAAGTACCTGAACGCCCAACATCACTCGCTTTTAGCCACGATGGGAAAACACTGTATGTTACCGGGCATAATGCTTTGTATGCGGTGGGGATAAAATAGTGCAGCCTCACCCAATCCTCTCCAAAGTAATAGCCCATGAAAAGGTATAAACTTTGATTTGCATGGCATACAAATTACTCACCCGGTCTATGCTTCGCTGGACCACCCTCTCTTCGCCTGCGGCGGAAAGAGGGCAGGAAAAATAGGTAAAGGAAAAAGAAAATATTCCCCACCCTCCTTTGCAGCGAAGCTGAAGAGAGGGTCGACAAGCGAAGCGATGTCGGGGTGAGTCGATAAATAAGCTGATTTGATAAAACTGCCTTTTGATGGACTATTATTCTCCAAAGGGGAGAGCTTCCCTTTGGGAGATTTAGATATCATGTAAGCAATAATTAAAACTATGAAAAAAATACTGTTACTTCTATGCACCGCGCTGTTTATCGCCTTTAACCTGAATGCGCAAACAAAGCGTTTTAAAGTATTGGCCTTGTATGAGAACGGCGGCCACCATATTGAGTTTTCAAAACGCGCTAAAATATGGTTGGATAAACTGGCTGCCGAAAAAGGTTTCAGTATTGATTACATTCAAAACACGGATAAAATTGATGATGTCTTTTTAAGCCACTACCAATTATTTATCCAGCTGGATTATGTGCCTTACGGGTGGGCAGATAAGGCTGTGACAGCCTTTCAGAAATATATTGATGAGGGCAGGGGCGGTTGGATAGGTTTTCATCATGCTACTTTACTGGGGGAGTTTGATGGTTTTCATGAATGGCAATGGTTCTCGAACTTTATGGGCGGTATTACTTATAAAAATTATATAGCCACCTTCGCCCGCGGAAAGGTTAACGTTGAGGATAAAAAACACCCGGTAATGAAGGGGATACCTGCTTCATTCACTATACAGCAGGAGGAGTGGTATACTTACGATAAAAGTCCGCGCGCCAACGTACATGTATTGGCCAGTGTTGATGAAAATAGTTACCAGCCGCAAGGTGATATTAAAATGGGTGATCATCCTGTAGTTTGGACTAACGATCATAAGAAAGCTCGAAATATTTATATTTTCATGGGGCATTCGCCCAACTTGTTGGATAACCCGGTCTGGACTAAATTGGTTACCAATGCTATTTTCTGGGCAGCGGGAAAGTAGCATGGATTAGGTAAAATTAAACTTTTAACCTGATCCGCCTTTTTTCCATAAGACCTACAAGGGCTATCAACACAAATGATAAGGCCATAGATCGGCAAAGGCCAAGGACGCCCGAATTAAAACCTTTGGGATAGCCGATATGAAACATCATCATCAGGAAAACCTGAAAGTAGGGCATTAAGTAGCAGGTGAGCGTACTGGTGCCTGCCGGCCATATCCACTTAAACCAGTTCTTTTTGCCTTTTACATCAATCAGGTATATCATGAGTTCAAATACCAATAAGGTGATACCGCTGCAAATAAATATCCAGGCAGGGGTTGATCGGATCTTGGAGATACCATCTGCATAAGGTCTTATCAAAAATCCCAGTACAATAAGCAATACTCCGGTAAGTCCAAAAATAAACCACAGGCGTTGGGTTTTGCCCAGCCCCACCAAAAGTGCATATACCTCAGATATAATAATACCCCCTGTAACCAAAAATGTAGATGAGGCGTCGCCTATCGGGAATATGGTTTTATTTAATGTACCCGTGTGACGGCCGATATTAATGACTGTAAATATGATGAGTACAGGTATCAGTATGCTCAACTTTCCTTTGCTTAGGAGGTAAATGATGGCACAGGTTAAATAAGCCCAGCCAATAACACCCAGTATGCCCCACCATGATGGCCGCATCCACACCGTTACACCATTATCTTCTCCTTTGTATAAAACGGCCATAGCTATGAGCAAGGCAACACCAAGTCCGGATAAAGTATATCTTTTAACCTTGCTCATAGTTTCGGGATAATCAAGCCAGATGAGGAAAAAAGCAAGCGTAGTGAGTACCGCCCAAAGTGGTTTTGAAATAGGTGCAGCTGCGCTGTAAATCTCCATACTTACATGGAAAAAGCCCATGAAGATGAGTGCAGCGCTCCGGGTAATGATATATAGTAAAACGGAGATAACGGAATTGCCTTTATTGAGCCTGTTTTTAATAGCAAAGGGCAGCGACAAACCCACTATGAATAAAAACGCCGGGAATATGGTATCGGCAAAGCCCATCGCATCTTCATCTATTTTAGCATGATCCAACCAATTCGGGGTGTCTCTTAAACCGCTGGTGTCATTAACAAATATCATCAGCAGCATGGTAATGGCCCGCAGCATATCGATTGATAACAGACGTTTGGGTAATTGTTGCATATAACGGGCCGTAAATTTTGAATACGATCAGAAGATACGGGATTTAGTTTACTGATTAGCAAAACTATACGGTAAACTATTATTTTAACAGTAATATATAGCTATTATTAGAGCCATGTCAATTGTAAATGACATGAAGAAAGCATTTTGTTAAACACTTACGAAGTTTTTAAAACTTCGTAAGTGTGTCCGATAAGTAATATTGGGCTTTTACTTACGCCACCAATTGCTCAAACAAACGATTAAGCGTCCTTTCGGCATCAAGGCACAGGCCCGGGTGTACTTTGGATGATTGTACCACCGTGCTGCGGGTAGCCGTAAGCCAGCGGAAACGGGAAGCCATATCCAGTTGAGCAATTGGGCCGGCATGTTTATCGCCGTGGCATATCCGCTCAAACGAGCTTACATTATCTCGAATGCAATCTATATCCAGTTGGTGCGCAAAAGCGCTTATCCGCGTTTCATCAAGCAGGAAACGCACCTTTAAAAATTTTTGTTTAGGGCAGTAAAGAATTACGCCTATGTTTATAAATTCCTCGCGCTCTACCCTGGGTACAATGCGTATTACGGCGTACTCAAATAAGTATGGCTCTTGCATGTTGTGCTTCTTTAACAAATATATCAGATGCGGCTGCGCGCGTAATTAAAAATTGGCTGTAAACTTCGCGCCTTTCAGCCGGTGTGCCATTTTGCGAATCGTCGGTAAGCCATTCATCGGGTATCAGGTTTACGATAGTGCGAATGCGGTCATCAGTTAAAATGGTCTTAAATTCAGCATCAACCTCATCTAACATGGATGCCAATGGCAACAATACGTGGTCTTTAACCTGTATAAAGGGGCGTTTGGCTTGCTCTTCCCAATTGTACCAGGAATGGTGAAAGTACAGGGCCGCGCCATGATCAATAAGCCAAAGCTCTTTATGCCACATGAGCATATTGGTGTTGCGGGGCGTGCGGTCAACATTGGTCAACAGGCAATCAAGCCAAACTATTTGCGATGCCAGTTTGGCATCGAGGGTAGTAACCACGGGATCAAAAGTGATAGCGCCCGATAGATAGTGCAGCGCCAGGTTTAATCCAACGCTAAATTTAAGCAGGTCCTGTATTTCCTCATCAGCTTCTGAGCGACCAAAGGCCGGGTCAAGATTAGCAAATACCAGTTCTGGCACCTTGAGGCCAAGCAAACGTGCAATCTCGCCACCAATAAGTTCGGCTATGAGCGCTTTTACGCCCTGGCCCGCTCCGCGAAACTTCAATACATACAAAAATTCATCATCGCCTTCGGCAATGGCTGGCAATGAACCGCCCTCGCGTAAGGGGGTTACGTAGCGTATCACATTTATGGTTCTGAGCTGAGGTTCAGTGTAATTCATAATGGATATTTAGTTTAATTCCTGTACACGGCAAACTAATTATTACCGGTAAACAGGCGAGTTGAAAATTAGGGCAAATTTTTGAGAAATCGGTAATTAAAGCTGCTTTGCCGAAATTATTACCTTTACATAACAGCTTAACCAGTTATATGATATTTCATTTTAAAGATCTTGAACCAATTGATTTAAATAAATTAAACAGCATAGCCAAAGAAGCGGGGGAGCAGATATTGAACATTTACAACCTGCAACCCGAAGATATGCAGGTGACTTTGAAAAATGATCAATCGCCACTTACGGCTGCCGATCGCTTATCGCACGAAGTTATATTTAAACAATTAACCGTATTAACGCCACACATCCCTATTATATCGGAAGAGGGTAAAGATATTCCGTACGAAACGCGCAAAAACTGGGAATATTTTTGGTGCGTTGATCCTTTGGATGGTACCAAGGAGTTTATTAAACACAATGGTGAGTTTACTGTAAACATTGCCCTGATCTATAAAAATGCGCCTGTTTTGGGCGTTATCTATATTCCGGTTACCCGGGAGTTATATTATGGTGGAGAAAATATTGGCAGCTGGAAAGAAACTGCTGAGGGTACAACCACGCAACTACATGCCGATAAAACCAGTACGGATTGGATTGCCGCGGTAAGCCGCTCGCATGCAACATCGGAGGAAGCCGCTTTGTTAAGCCAATATCCTATAAAGGAAAGTATTACAGCGGGCAGCTCGCTTAAGTTTTGTTTAATTGCCGAGGGCAGGGCGCACATTTATTATCGCCACGGGCCCACTATGGAGTGGGATACTGCCGCGGGCCAGGCTATTGCTACCAATAGCGGAGCGATAATGACCGGGCCAAATGGCGAACCTTTTTTGTATAACAAATCTTCGCTGCTCAATTCGAGTTTTTTAGTTAGGGTTAAATAGAGAGTATCGTATTTTAGGCAAACATCAAACGTTTGTGTTAAACTACGGTAATGCTTCTTATTGCTGTTTTAGCACAAGGCAATGGATTGTTGTCTGTTTTGAATGTTGATTGTTTAAAAAATGTGAATGCAATTGATTCTGAAAATAGACATTAGTTATACTGGTAAAATCAAAAAAAATCAACTCGGTCTCCTAATCCGGCGACTTTAATTTTATTTCCTTTAAATTATTATCTCCAAAAGCTTGTTAACCTGCTGTTAACAAGCTTTTTCTTTTTTGTACTTCTCTGCTTTGCCTGTTATCAAACGTTTGTGTTGTTTAAACTTTTGTAAAACAAACGTTTGCGTGGTGTTTAAGGGCTATGTGCTTTGCTTTGTTTAGGCCTTATCTCTAATTTCCAATATCCAAAAAATCTAACTGAAACTTATCGATTAATTAATACTAACACCAACAATGTATGATTAAAATTTACAAACAACTTAGTCTGGAGCTCCGGGAAAATGCCTTCAGCAAGGCAGCACCGGGCAGGCTTTTTTTTAAAGCCATGTGTTATTTAATATTTCTGTTTCTGCCTGCGCTGGTAAAGGCCCAATCAGTTATTAATGGTACGGTAAAAGATAACACAGGTGTTGTAGTAATTGGTGCAACCGTCACCGAAAAGGGAGCCAGAAACACTACCACAACTGACATTAACGGTAAATTCAAAATTACGCTTAAAGGAAACTTGCGTACGCTGGTCATATCTTATATAGGGTACAAAACGCAGGAGTTTCCGATAGGTAGTTCCGGCGAAATAGCGATAACCCTTCAAGAGAACCTGAATAACCTGAATGAGGTGGTAGTTGTTGGATACTCATCTAAACAAGTATCACAGTTATCCAGCTCTGTATCGGTTGTTAGCGGTAATAAGTTAAGGGATGTAACCTCCAATGATTTGAATAGCCTGTTACAAGGTAAAGCTCCCGGCGTGGTGGTGTCATCAGCATCAGGCGATCCATCTTCGGGTTCCAGCATCCTGATTCGGGGAGCAAGCAGTATTAGCGCAAGTACAAGTCCACTGGTAGTGGTTGATGGTAACATTGGCGGCACTTATAATCCCACAGATGTTGAATCAGTAACGGTTTTAAAGGATGCTGCCGCAACTGGCCTGTACGGGTCAAGGGCTGCCAATGGGGTAATTATCGTCACTACCAAAATGGGTAAATCGGGTGAGACTAAAATTGATGTAAACTCAGTAGTAGGCTTTAATAAGGCCACCTTCGGTAAGTTTCACTTGATGGATTCGCAGCAATTGTTTGATTACCAAAAAACATTCCTTACCCCTGATCCATCTTTATTAAAAAATAATACCAATTGGCTTGATCTGGCTTTCAGAACCGGGGTAACGCAAAATCATACTATTTCTGTAACCGGCGGCAGCGATAAAACGCAGTTCTATGTTTCGGGTAACTATTACAAGGAGCAAGGTACCTTAATTGATAATGGTAAAACAGCCTACAACTTACGCTCAAACTTGACCACTAAGTTGAGCGATAAGGTAAAGCTGAGTGTATTGCTAAACACTATATATACTAAGGATGATAACCCAAGCAATCTTTTTACGGGTAATGCTATATATGATGCTTATCTGAGCATGCCCTTTGACCCGGCCTTTAACGCCGATGGTACACCAACCGATGGCAGAACATACCCGGGCTGGGTAGGCCGCGATAAGGAGAACTTTTTGCAAGGCCTGCAATATAATTTTGCCAATGCCAAAAGCTTGAACACCAGTGGCGACTTTAATATAGATTATGCCATTACTAAACACCTGAGCTTTGCAACCTACAACCGGGTAACGCTCTACAATTATCGTGATGAGATCTATTACGATGCCCGCACTAAAGATGGTGGCGCCAACTCAGGCGAGTTATATAATAGCAGCAATTTTAGCAGTACACTGTTAACTTCAAATCGGCTAAGGTATGATAACAGCTTTGGTGATCATAACCTGTCGTTATTGGCAGTTGGTGAGGGACAAAAATATCACTATGACGATCAGTTCCTGAACGGAAAAGGTCTGCCTGCCGGAAGCCCGGTAATGTCAACCGCTACAGATATTATCAGTAACCCAAGTGGTGGTGTGGATGAATATAATTTCAGGAAATATCTGGGCCAAGCCGATTATAATTATGCAGGTAAATACTTTGTAGTTGGTTCATACGTACATGAGTATTCGTCACGCTTTGGCAGTAACAATCCAAGCGGTAATTTTTACCAGGGAGGCGCATCGTGGATAATAAGCAAGGAAGACTTTATGAAAAACGTAAAGACCTTTAACTTTCTGAAACTGCGTGCAAGCTATGGTACTACCGGTAATGCCGAAATTGGTAACTACGCCGCCTTAGGTTTATATAGTATTGACCAATCTGCCAGCTACAATGGTGCGCCGGGTTCATATCCATCGCAAAAAGCTAACCCTAACCTTACCTGGGAAAAAATCAAAACAACCAACATCGGTGTAGATTTTGGATTGTTTAACCGCATAGATGTTAACGTAGATGCCTATCAAAAAACATCAAGTGCGTTATTGTTCCAGAAACCGTTACCTGCGACATCCGGGTATAATTATGTATTTGAAAACATAGGTTCGGTACGTAACCGCGGGATAGAACTCAACATTACCTCGCGTAACCTGATTGGTGCCTTTAAATGGGAAACCAATTTTAATATAGCCTTCAACCGAAATAAGGTATTATCATTAGATGCAGGTGAAACAATGGCATCACCGGGAGCATCATTACCTATTGCCGTGGGCCATGATATGAACGAATGGTACATGCCTATTTGGGCAGGTGTTGATCCTGCAAATGGCAAACCGCTTTGGGAAAAACTGATTACCAATGCCGATGGCAGCGTTAGCAAACAAACAACCAGCATTTATTCAGAGGCATCAGCAAGTAAACAATTTACCGGTAAATCCGCGGCACCAAAATATACAGGCGGTATCACCAATACTTTCTCTTACAAAAACTTTTCGTTAAGCACCTTCTTCAATTTTGTTTACGGCAACTATGTGTATAATGATAGTCGTGTTTATTTTGATAACGATGGTTTGTACGATAGTTACAACGTAATGGTACCCGCTAAAGGATGGACACGTTGGGAAAAGCCTGGCGACATAGCTACCGAACCTAAAGCTATACAAGGAGGCAATAATAACTCCAACTCTACCTCATCACGCTACCTGGAAGATGGCAGCTACCTGCGCTTGCGTAATGCCACTTTCGGTTATCAATTACCGCAAATCTGGCTTAAAAGTTTAGGTATCAGAAGCGCCCGGATATTCATAAGCGGCGATAACCTGGTAACGTTTACCAAGTTTACCGGTGTTGACCCGGAAGTTGATCTGAGCCCTGATCCAAGTGTGCCGGGAAATAAAGGCCTATCAAGCTTTAAATACCCGATCAGCAGAAAAATATTGTTTGGTGTGAATGTTGGATTCTAAAAAAGATATTAAAATGAAAATTTCAAGATATATAAAAACGGCGCTCATCATTGGTTTCCTGGGAGCTTTTGTAAGCGCATGTAAAAAGGTAGAACCATCAACCGCTATTGATGAACAGGTAGCTCTTGGCGATTCATCGCACATAGCTACAGCCACCATTGGTAACTATGCTGTACTCCGTAACCCGGATTACGTACGCAGCGGACATTTTTTAATGGAGTACCCCGGCGATAATATAGCTCAAGGACAAGCCTCTTCAGATGACCTTTCGCGCTGTTACCGCTACAACCAGATCCCGACCGGCGCACATGCTACCGCTTTTTGGAAACAGGCTTATCATCTGGTAGCTGCAGCCAACAAAATTATCGCGGCCATACCGGATAATGCTTCATCAGCGTCAAAGGAATTGAAAGGTGAAAACCTTTATCTGCGTGCTATGGCCGAGTTTAATTTGGTGCGTATTTTTGGTCGTCCTTACACCCAAGGTAATGGCAGCAACCCCGGAGTGCCGATATTACAGGAAAATAGTACAGACATTGCGCCGGCACGCAGCTCGGTAAAGGAAGTTTATGATGCCGTACTGGCCGATCTGATTAAAGCAGCCGATCTGATGACATCGTCAAACTCCAATGTTTATGCATCAAAAGAAGTAGCATACGCTTTACTATCGCGCGTTTATTTATACATGAATGATAATGCGAACGCCATTAAATATGCCGATCTGGTGATCAATTCCGGTCGTTATTCCTTATTGCAGGGTGGCGATTATCAGAATTACTTTAGCGGTGTGCCTGAAAATAATAAGGAAACCATTTTCTGTATCAAGCACACTAAAACACAGGATCAAGGTTTCAGCGCCATTGGTTCAATGTACTATAGCGGGCAAGGGCCAGATGGTACCAGCTCATTGACCACACCTGGCGGACAAGGAAATACCGGTTGGGGCGAAGTATATGCCTCCAAAACTTACGTTGCCGATCTGGATAAATACCCTAATGATCTTCGCCATAGCTTTATAGCGCCTTACACCATTGCAGGTGTTTTACAAATGAACCCTAAACTTACGCCGCAAACACCTATGTATTATATTACAAAATACAGCTTTCAGGAAGGTATAGTTACGCTAAGTTCGCCTGTTTACCTGCGACTTGCCGAAATGTACCTGAACCGGGCCGAAGCAAACGCCAAATTAGGCAACAGACAGCAAGCAATTGACGATGTAAATGTGATACGAACACGTGCCGGTATACCTAACGTTACCTTAGCTGATGCAGATGCGACCGGTGTTTTAGCAACCGTATTGGAAGAACGCCGCCTGGAGTTTGCCTTTGAGGGTCAGCGAGCTTATGATCTGTTCAGGAATAATTTGCCTATGGTACGTAACTATCCGGGTACACACTCGCTCAATAATACACCAACTACCAATATTATGCAAACGGTATTGCCTACAGATGCCCGGGTGGTGTTCTTTATACCGCAAACAGAAATTGATAACAACAAAAAATTGACTCAGAATCCTTAAAAGGAATTATCAGAATAGTTATTTGTTTTACATTAGGAGGGATCATTTCCCTCCTTTTAAATTTATCGGCACATCTAAAATTAATGTTCAAATTCAGTATCAATACCATTAAGGCCCTTACCATCACGGCGATTTTTATATTGCTGCAATACCGTGCCCTGGCAATGCAACTTAACAAAGATTCGGTAATAGTAGTGCCTGTGGGAGGTAACAGCTGGACGAATAAAGGATCTAAAGCACAGATTGATAGTACAGGCTTAAGCAATTGGCAGGCGGGTACAGATGTAGTGAGTATTTATGTGCGTGTTGAATCGGCAGGGAGTTTAAATGTTGCTTTAAAGCTGGTAGTTCCCGATGGCGAATCGGCAATACAGGCAATTGTTGGACAAACAGTTTTGACCAGGAAAGTATCAAACCATCGGCTGACCGTTATTGATTTTGGAAAATCGCTGGTAAAATCGCCAGGCTATATCCAGCTAAAATTAAGGGGCCTCAAAAGGAGTGGTAAAGTATATGCGAAGGTGAGCGACTTGCTGTTAAGCGGACCTGCAATTGCAAAGGGTGCGGCTTATGTAAAAGATAATCACGGCGGTTATTTTTATTGGGGGCGAAGAGGGCCTTCGGTACATTTAAACTATCGAATGCCCGAAGAGGCCGCGAATACCACTGAGTGGTTTTATAATGAAGTTACCGTACCTATAGGTAATGATGTGATGTCATCGTATTTTATGGCCGATGGGTTTAGCGGCGGATATTTTGGGATGCAGGTAAATTCACCAACAGAACGCCGTATTCTGTTTTCAATATGGAGCCCATTTAATACCGACGATCCTAAGGGTATCCCCGACAGCTTAAAAATATTAATGCTAAAAAAAGGAACCGCTGTACATGCAGGTGAATTTGGCGGCGAAGGATCGGGCGGGCAAAGTTATATGAACTATCCCTGGGTAGCGGGTAAAACCTATGGCTTTTTAGTGCATGCACAGGCTGATATTAAATCAAAAACCACTATTTATACAGCTTACTTTAAACCACTTGATCAGCCTCAATGGATGCTTATAGCCAGTTTTAAACGCCCGGTATCAGGTACGTATTTAAAAGGGCTGCACTCTTTCCTTGAAAATTTTGATCCCAAAATGGGCATTGCCCAAAGGAGAGTGAATTTCGGCAATGGCTGGGTGATTGATACCTCAGGTAAATGGTTCCCGCTAACCCAAGCCCTTTTTACCGGCGACGCTACGGCGAACATTAATTACCGTAAAGATTATGGCGGTGGGGTAGATGGTAGCCGGTTTTACCTGCGTAACTGTGGTTTCTTTAATGATTTTGCGTCGCTTAAAACTATTTTAACCCGGCAGCAAAGCAATAATAATCATCCGGACATTGATTTTAGTAAGCTGCCTTAATTGAGTTATATACGCTGGTTTTGAGTGCTGAGTACGATCTGCATAAAGCGGTCTTCGGCTGCTATGTACTTTTCAAGCAGGGTAAACTGGTTTTGCGCGCGTACCAGGTTATGGCCCGGGTAGCTGGCGCTATAGTAAACGTCGTTATTCAAGTAATCGGTTAAAAAGCGTATGGCCTGCATGTATATCATCAATTTACCTGAATATACAAACAGGCGCCTTTCTGTATTGGTTAAATTGGCATTCATTTCTGAAAGGTAGCCTTCTACTATGCCGGTAAAAAATTCTTCGCGCACCTCAATCTTTGAAAAATCCTGCTCTTCCTCATTGGCTGGTGAAAGATAGGTACGCATCATATCGCCAACATCGCTTATATAGTAACCCGGCATCACGGTATCCAGATCAATCACACACAGTCCTTTATGGGCCTCATTAAATAAAATATTACTGATCTTGGTATCATGATGTACTACCCGCAAGGGTATCATCTGCTCGCTCATAATAGCCTGATGCATTTCTGCAATAGCCTGATGTTTATAAGCGCTTTCTATGGCGGTTTTGGCTTCAGCAAGGCGTTGGGTATGCGCGTCTTTTATAACGCGTTTAAAGGCTTCAAAACGGGCCGATAGGTCATGAAAGCCTGCCAGGGTATAACTTAGTTCACTTACCTGAAAGCCGGCCAGTAAATTGGTGAATTTGGCAAACTGGCGGGCGGCCTCAAAAGCCTCATCGCGGGTTTGCACGGTATTTAGGGTAACTGAACTTTTTACATAAGGCAGCAGGCGGTAATATTCGCCATCGTTATATTGAATAATATAATTGCCGCTAACAGTAGGTAATGGTGCAACAAACAAATAACCGGGGTAGTGTGCCGACAGGTAATGGTTAATTTTATTAATATTTTGGGCTATATACTCGGGAGCCTTAAAAACACTCTTGTTAATTTGCTGCAATATAAACTCGTTGCTATTGTTAACACCGGTTATTTTCCAGGTCCGGTTTATTAATCCTTCGCCAAATTTTTCAATACGATATTCCTCAGCTTCAAGGTTAAAGGATCTTAAAATATCATTAAACATTTACCAGTTTTTTAAAGTTTTTTTGAATGCTTAAATCAAACCTAATTAATAAAATGGTAAACTTTTCACGCAAACGTTTGCCTGTTTTTTTGATAGGTTAGGTGTCAAAATAAATTTAGTTATTTTGGTGTGTTTAATAAAGCAGGGGCTGCAATTTTAATGATTATTTCTTCTTGCTTTCTACCAGCTGCGATTCAACCATAACGTTGTAATAAGCCTGTAATTCATCGGGCGATTGGGCCTTGCGTATAAGCAGATCAAGTAAAATGTCGGCGGCTTTTTGGCCCTGTAAGTATGGGAATTGTTCAACCGAGGCCACAGGAGCATAATCCATGTAATTGATCATGGGCAGATTGGCATAACTTACAAATTGCAGGTCTTTATCCAGATCAATACCCAGGCTGCGGGCGTGTTTAATGGCGTATAAGGAAACATAATCATTAAAAGTAACGATGGCTGTAGGCCTGCGTTTATGGGCAAGCAGGTTATCAAGAGCCGTGCGGGTATCCAGATCGGTCAGGTCACAACTTACTATAAGCGATGGATCAAATTTTAAACGGTTTTTGATCATGGCTTTAATATAGCCTTCCTTACGCTCTCCGCTTGCCGCAAGCGTGGCTGGTCCGTTGATCATGCCAATACTGCGGTGCCCTTTTTGCAGCAGGTAGTTAACAGCTTCAATACTGCCGGTTTCCATGTTGCAGGCTACGTAATGTATATTTTTCAGGGGCGGGATGCGATCAAAAAACACAACCGGGATGTTAAAGCGCTTTAGCATATCAAAATGAGCAAAGCCCGATGTTGTTTTTGCTACGGAGATAAGCAGCCCGTCAACCCGGGAATTTTTCATTTTTTCAACCAACTGAATTTCCTTTGCTTCGTTGTCATGCGATTGGGCTATCAGAACGGTATAATTGCGCTTATAAGCCGTATCTTCAATAGCGCTGATAGCAGCCGAAAAAAATGCCTCAGATAATTCCGGAATAATTACACCAATGGTATAAGTTTTGCCCTTTTGAAAAGATATAGCAGCTTGATTGGGCTCGTAACCCATCTTATCTGCCAGTGCCTGCACTTTTTGCTGGGTTGTAACACCTATGGTAGGGTGTTTATGCAAGGCCCTTGAAACGGTAGATACAGAAACGTTCAGAATTTTAGCTATTTCTTTAATTGTAGCGGGTTTTCCAGTCATTATAGGTTATAGTAATTAATAAAATTAACAAAATGCTTTTAAAGTGCCAATTTAAGCGGCACTATATGGGTTCATGTTCATGCGGAAATTTTAAAAACTAATTGAACGCAAACGTTTGTTTGTCTGCATATACTGTTCATAGACCGGAATATTGCTGATGATTTAATGAATAATGTTGATCAGAAAGACAGGCTACACTTCGTGCTAATTTGATTTTATAATTACAAGTGTTAATATTGTGTATTGTTTTAACAATAACTTAACATGAGTAAACGGACGTGCAATTTATTGGTATTCACCATAGGGGTGGTTATGCTTTTGTTGCGTCCGTATATCATTTACCAGCTTACTCAAAAAACAGCGGCAAGTGATCCTGCAAAAACGTATCGCTTGCTGCAGCGTTTGGTTAAGAAAAAGGAAGACCATCATGAATTTACTGAAACTGCAGCAACAGTAACCCAACGCTCTCGCTTTAGTTTTCAACCCGTGGTTTTACAGATCAGGGCTGTCTTAAATTCTTTAACATCCATATTCGCGTTTTTATCTTTAATGCTGCAGGCAGTTTCCTATTGCCACATAATCCCACAGAATCATCGTTACCGCTTGGTTTCTTGTTTCAGGATCTGAAAAACAAATTACCTATCTTATTTTTCTCCCATCCGTTGTTCAAAACAGAACACCGCCATTTATTAAATTTTATCTGAATATTAAACAAACCTGATATGAAGAATTTCCTGTCTATTTTACCTGTTATTGGCGCTGCCATTATATTAATTTCCTGCCAGAGTAAACCTGCTGTGCCCCGGCCAGATCATATAATTGTTGTTATCGAAGAAAACCACGGTTATGATGAGGTCATCAAATCGGCCAATGCCCCTTACATTACCCAACTGGCAAATGAGGGTGCTTTATTTACCGATTCGCATGGTGTTATACATCCGAGCCAGCCAAATTACCTGGCCATATTTTCGGGGAGTACACAAGGTGTAACCAATGATGATTGTCTGGGCGATGTTACCCCGTACACGACCCCTAACCTGGCTGCCTCCCTTATTAACAATCATTTCACCTTTAAAGGATATGCCCAAACTATGCCCTCTGTAGGCTTTGACGAATGCGTATACCAAAAAAGTACACTCACCGGAGCCGATCTTTATGCCCGCAAGCACGCCCCCTGGGTTAACTGGCAGGGCGATCAGGCAAACAACATCTCACCTGAGTTAAGCCAGCCAATGACCGCTTTTCCTAAAGATTTCAGTAAGTTGCCTACGGTATCATTCGTGATACCGGATATGGACCATGACATGCACAATATCGGTGCGCCCGGTGATGCCGCGGCGGTAAAACGTGGCGACGACTGGCTCAAAGAAAACCTGGCCGCTTATGCAAACTGGGCTAAAACTCATAACAGCCTGCTGATCATTACATTTGATGAGGATGATTTTAAACCTGTAAATCACATCCCTACTATTATTTATGGAGCAGGAGTAAAGCAAGGTTTATACAACGAAAAAGTAAATCACTATAGCTTATTACACACCATAGAAGCCATGTACGGTTTACCTGTTGAAGATAAAAATGAGGAAACACCGATCACTGCTATCTGGAATAAATAAACTGAACAATAGCGTATCCTGCTTTATTTTTAATCTTACTACTTAAATTTACTGATATGAAACAATTACTGCTGCTTTTCCTGCTGTTTGCTGTTACTGCCCGTGCGCAGGAAAAAATGCAATGGCCTCAGAAAAAAAAGGCGGTTATTGTGCTTACTTATGATGATGGTCTTTTATCGCAATTAAATGTGGCTGTGCCTCAACTTAAAGCTGCCCATTTCCCGGCTACGTTCTTTTTAACGGGCGATGCTAACAGCCAAACCATACCCCGGTGGCGCGAACTGAGCAAGCAGGGTTTTGAATTGGGCAACCACACCATTTTTCATCCTTGTTTAGGCGTGGATGATAATCCGGTACCGTCTGATCATTACACCCCATACGGTATAATCAGGGAAATAGAGGTGATGAACCATCTTTTAAATGCCATTGATGGAAAAAATAGCCGTACCTATGCCTATCCATGCGCCGAAACAACCGTAGGTGAAGGCAAGGATTATGTGGATACCCTGCGCAAATACGCCCTGGTAAAATATGCACGCATTGGCGGAGATGCTTCAGATGGAGTGATAACCGATTTTAAACACCTTGATCCTTTGCGCATACCCTCATTTGGTGTAGAAGATGGTACCGGTGCAGATAAGCTGATAGCCTTTGTAAAAAGTATTGAGCAAAAAGGAGGTATGGGCGTTATCATGCTGCACGGTATCGGCGGCGATTATATTACAGTATCGGCCAAAGCGCACCAGGAGTTGTTAAACTATTTGAATAAAAACCGTAAAACCATATGGGTAACCACTTTTCAGCAGGCTATGGATTTTGTAATCAAGAATAGTAAAACACAGCTTTCGGAAGCTAAATAGCATCAAGTAAGCCCGGTAATTTTATCGGGCTTACTTTTTCCGGGCAATTTATATCTTTGTAGCGTGAAACTGCTTTGTCTTTTGTTATCGCTATTCGTGGTGCTGTTATCAGCAAGGCCATGCTGTGCCGATAATGATTGCCGGGTAAATGCCTCGGCTGTTAAAAAAGACCAGGTGAGCAAAAATACTTCACCAGAGAAAACATGCCCGGGTTGTTCGCCGTTCTTCTCTTGTGGGTCTTGTGCCGGTTTTGTTGTTACAAAACGGGTAACCCATAATTTAAAACTTATTGCAGAACATAGGGTAGTTACTTATGCGCCTTATCAGCAGCCCAATTTAAAAGAAGTTGCCCAGGCCATATGGCAGCCGCCCCAGTTAAGTTAATACAAATTTGTTGAGCCATACCCAGGCTCGTTTTACTGTATTAATTTAATCTCCGTTATTTAATGAAAAAATTTTATGTGCTGCTGGCAGCATTGCTTTATACTGCTGCAACTTACGCTCAAAATACATTTAAGGCCATTATTAAGGATGGCAAAACCAATGAGGTACTTATTGGTGCCACAGTTTTGCTGCAGGGCACATCCAAGGGTGCTATGGCCGATACCAGCGGATTGATTGTGCTGACTGATATTCCTGATGGTCAACAAGTGATCAGCTTTCAGTATGTGGGTTATCGGCCACGGCTTGATACTGTGGTTTTCCCAATTACCCAAAGCCAGCCTATGATCGTTTTGCTGCAATCTGCAGGGAATGAAGGAGGAGAGGAGCTGACTGAGGTGACAGTATCTGCCACCCGAAGCAGCCGTACTATTGCCAATATCCCCACTCGTATAGAAGTAATATCTGGTGAGGAACTGGATGAAAAAGCTAACATGAAGCCCGGCGATATCCGCATGCTATTGGCCGAAAGTACTGGCATTCAAACGCAGCAAACCTCGGCAACCAGTGGTAATTCCAGCATCCGGATACAGGGTTTAGATGGTAAGTATACCCAGATCATCCGGGATGGGTTTCCTCTATATTCAGGATTTTCCGGCGGACTTGGCCTGCTGCAAATAGCTCCTTTGGATCTTAAGCAAGTAGAGGTGATCAAAGGATCGTCATCTACCTTGTATGGTGGCGGAGCTATAGCGGGCCTGGTGAATCTTGTATCTAAAACACCAACGGATAAACGAGAGCTTAGTTTCCTGCTCAATGGAACATCAGCCTTAGGGTTGGATGCCAGCGGATTTTATTCGCAGAAATTCAATAAGGTTGGTGCAACCATTTACGCGGCATATAACCACGGCACGGCGTATGATCCTTCCAATATAGACCTTACCGCTATCCCCAAATTCAATCGTTTTACACTAAACCCTAAACTGTTCCTGTATTTTAATGATCGCACTACACTAAATGTCGGCATTAATAGTACCATAGAAAACCGTATAGGCGGCGATCTGCATTATATTGAGGGAAATGGAAACGCGTCCCATTCTTATTTTGAAGAAAATAAAACAGGCCGATACAATGCCCAGACGCAATTTGATCATCAGTTAAATAGTACCGAAAGGCTAACGGTTAAAAGCAGCATCAGTTATTTTGACCGGACCATTAACCTGCCCGATTACCGTTTTTCGGGTACGCAGGTATCAACTTATAACGAGGCAAGCTACTCACGTTCAGGCGAGCAGTCCGACTGGGTGGCCGGCATTACCTTCCTTACAGATAATTTTAATGAGCATAGGAATAGTACATTCCCCCTGCGTAGTTATAATTACAACACTATTGGCGGCTTTGTACAAAATACCTGGAATGCTACCAGGAGAATCACACTGGAAACGGGCCTCAGGGGCGACTACCATAACGATTACGGCTTTTTCCTGTTACCCCGAATATCCGGCTTATGGAAGATCAGTGATCACCTTTCGACCCGATTGGGTGGTGGTTTAGGATACAAGGCACCCAGCGTTTTTACCGAAGATGCAGAGCGGATTCAATTCCGGAACGTGCTGCCGATAGATGTAGTTAACACCAGGGCGGAGCGCTCATATGGAGCTAACTATGATATCAATTACCGTACAGGGCTGTTTGATGACAAAGTGAGTTTCAGTATTAACCAACTTTTCTTTTATACCCGCATTGATAACCCGATATTGCTTACACAAATTGCCAACGGTGATCTGCAATATCTGCAGCCCCGGGGCGATCTGAATACCAAAGGTTTGGAAACCAATGTTAAAATTACTTATGCCGATTTTAAATTGTTTTTGGGATATACCCTGGCTGATGTAACCCAGCATACGGATAACACAATCACAGCGTACCCGCTGGTATCGAAACACAGGTTGAATAATGTATTGATGTATGAAATTGACAATAAGCTAAAAATTGGAGCCGAGGCCTACTATTTTAGTCCGCAAAAACTTAACGACGGTACAACCGGCCGGGGGTATTGGACTGCAGGTTTGATGGCCGAAAGAACATGGCAGCGTTTTTCGGTGTTCATCAATTTTGAAAACCTGACCGATACCAGGCAAACCAAATTCGGCGCCATTTATACCGGAAGCATCACCAAACCAGTGTTTAAAGATATTTATGCACCGCTTGATGGCTTTGTGGTGAATGGTGGAATAAAGCTTAAATTTTAACAAATCTTAGTGCAATTGTTGAAGCAAAACCACGTAACTAATCCAAATTTTATGTGGTTTTGCTTCTTTCTTAACACAAGTTGGCTCTGTTTGTAATGGGTATGTCATCATTAAAGAATATCGTCGGAACTTACATGTAAGTAAGTACATTTGTATTGTTAAATAAAACAAGAGATGGACGCCACTTTACACACCCGCGATAAAATTATTGAGCTTGCCAGGAATTATATCCAGACAGTGGGGTACCATGCATTTAACTATAAACAAATAGCTACAGTGTTAAATATCAAAAATGCGGCTATTCATCACTATTACCCTTCAAAAGAAGATCTGGGTTTGGCTGTAATTGAAAAAGACCGTAACGATTTTGAATGTATGACTGCCGCAACAGCCGGTGCTGAGCCTATTCAAAGATTAGAAGCCCTGATTCATAATTATGATCGTTATTTCAATGATGGACATAAAATGTGCCTCATCAGCACGTTTGGATCGGCTTATCATGATATTCCCGAAAGAATACAACAGGCAGTTACACAATATTATGAAGTGGTTCAAGGCTGGCTAATCGAGGTGATGCAAAGCGGGCTTGATCGTGGTGTATTTAAATTTGAGGAGACAGCCAGAGAAATGGCCAATAAATGGATGGTCATACTACCGGGCTCACTGCAAGCTGGCCGTTTGCGCGGTGAAGATTGTTTTAACGAACTAATAGTTGGCTTACGTACATCATTAAAGGCAGCATAAAAAAATTTAATTATTTTACTTACTTATATATAAGTAAGTATTTATCATCAATCAAAAAACAAAAACAAACAACAACATGAAAAAGATTATTTTAACAGGAAGCAGCAGCGGTTTTGGCCTACAAGCAGTAAAAACATTGGCAAACGCAGGGCATATAGTTTATGCCACCATGCGTAATATAACAGGTTCAAACGCTGGCGTAGCAATTGAGTTACAACAATGGGCAAAAGATAATAATAAAGCCGTAGAGGTGGTTGAACTTGATGTAACCAGCAATGAATCCGTGAAGAAAGCTATCGCCGAGATCAGCCAAAAATCAGGAGGGATTATTGATGTCTTGATCAATAACGCCGGTATATCATATCTGGGCATGGGTGAAGCGCTTACCATTGAACAAACAGAGCAAATTTATCAGGTTAATACCATCGCGCCGGAGCGTATGATGAAAGCGGTTTTGCCTTTTATGCACCAGCAAAAGAGTGGCTTGATCATCAATGTTACCAGCGTACAGTCGCGTCATTTTATCCCGATTTTAAGTACTTATAATGGTACTAAGGCCGCTTTAGATGCCGTATCTGTTGGTTATCACTATGAATTAAAACCATCAGGTATTGATGTGGTAACTGTTCAGCCGGGAGCTTACCAAACTACGGATATCACCACAAAATCTATGCAGGCTGGCAATGCCGCGGTAGAGCAATCTTACAGCGAAGGTATGCTGGGCTTTAAAGAAGGAATTATTCGTTACTTTGATCCAACCCCTGAAAGCCGCGACCCACAGGAAGTTGCCGACGCGATGTTGAAGCTGGTTGAACAACCGCAAGGTCAAAGACCATTATTTAACATTGTTGGCGGCGGCCCGCAAACAGCTAATTTTGAAAAAGTGAACAGCCTGTTGCAAGAGATCGTAGAAACAACAATGGGCCTGCGTTAATATAATATACTTGATTTAATGTGAATAAAAACACCGGCTGTTTGAGCAGTCGGTGTTTTTTTGTTTAAATTCAGTCGACAATAAATGATTCATTATGGCCACAAACGAGTTTAAGCTAACCATTCACATGGTTTCAAGTGTTGATGGTTACATTGCCAAAAAAGACAATAGCGTATCCTGGTTTGAAACTGCCGATAATTACGAGCAGGGTATTCAGCTTACCAATCAGGACATACAGGAGTTTCTTAAAACTATTGATTGTTATATCATGGGCTCCCGCACCTATGAGCTTGCTTTGGAGCTTTCCAGATCATATGGATGGGTTTACGGAGATATACCTACTATTGTATTAACGCACAGAAATTTGCCAATAGAACGCCCAAACATTGAAATTTATTCGGGCAATCTGGATAAACTCGTAAATGAACGCTTAAAACCAAACTACAAAAATGTTTGGCTTGTAGGAGGTGCCGAACTCACTAAAGATTTCATCCGCTTAAATCTGGTCGATGAAATACGACAGTCCATCCTACCCATTATTTTAGGTGATGGCACACTCTTTTTTGACCACATAGGGCAAGAAAAGCCGCTACATCTCAAAAATGTAACAGCACACAAAAGCGGAATGGTTGAGCTGGTTTACGAGCTAAAGAAGTGAATTATACTTATTAGGGAGAATGAATTACCTCATATAGCAATGTTATTATGTCTTACCCAGCTTTTTAATATGTGGTGTACTTTGTTTAAAAGTTCTGTTTACTTTAAAAGGCCAGATGTAACTAAATAAAAAACAAAAACCGGTACGTTGGTACCGGTTTTACTCATTGGTTAAAGCGACGACACTCAATCAAAATGCCTTAGCAATGAGTTGTATCATAAATAATTACTTAATTTTTAGGATAGTCTGTACTGTTAGATACACTTTCCCATTCATCTACTTCTTTACCAGCTTGCTCCGTTTTGGTTCGGAAGGACGCTACAGCGTCAGAACCTATAGGCAAATGGATAGGAGGGTTTTCACTTGCAGCCAGCTTGATAATTACCTGGGCCAATTTTGATGGGTCGCCGGGTTGGTTACCGTCTACATGGGTAATAATGCCTCTTATATGTCCTACAGTTTCCTGGTAAGCATCTAATATAGTTTTTGATGACTGGTATGATTCGGCAGAGGCAAAGTTGGTTCTGAACAAACCAGGCGCGGCAGCTGTAACATGGATGCCAAGTGGTTTTACCTCAAGGGCTAAACCTTCGGTTATACCCTCTACCGCGAATTTGGTTGAACCATACAACCCAAAGCCCGGAATAGATGCGGTGTAACCGAACAAAGAGGATATGTTAATGATATGACCGGATCTTTGTTCGCGCATGTGAGGCAAGATGGCTCTGGTAACGTTTAGCAGTCCAAAAACGTTGGTGTCATATTGTTTTCTTACTTCTTCGTCTGATGCTTCTTCAGTAGCGGCAAGCAATCCATAGCCGGCATTATTAACCAGCACATCAACACGGCCAAATTTATTGATGGCATCTTGTACACCTTGTTGCACCTGGTCATTTTTGGTAACGTCAAGTGTCACAACCAAGGCGTTGTCTTCATTTGCTAATACTGATTTTAACTGTTCGGCATTGGTCCTTACGGTTGCTACTACTTTATCTCCGGCTGTAAGCGCTGCTTTGGCAATTTCTAATCCAAAACCTTTTGAAGCGCCTGTTATAAACCATACTTTTTGAGTTTTCATGATGTTGTTGTTTTATGTATTTAATTACTGTTTTCTAATGTTTGTTTTAATATGACCTATCGGTCATATTTTGAATAAAAAAATTATAAAAGTTCTTCATTTATCATTTTTTTGATGTTTTTGGTAATGATGTTCATCTTGGCAATATTACCGGCAACCCGGCTCATTACAATGCCGCCTTCAATCATGGCGAACATCATGACAGCAAATTCCCTGTAATTCCAATCGGGGTTCATAGAGCCATCTTTTATTCCTTGCTCTATAATGTTAACAATGGTTTGCTCACCGCTGTCAAAAGCCTGGTTTACTTTATTTTTTACTAATTGGTTAGTATCATCGGCTTCTGTGCCAAAGTTCATCATGGGGCAGCCGCCGGTTACCGGCGGACTAAGCGGGTCTTTTAAAGCATCCACAAAAGCAAATAACTTATCCTTAGCTGTTCTTTGCTGATTTACTGCGGTTTGTACTTTGGTAAACAGTAATTCCATGTTGTAATCTATTGCCGAAGCAGCTAAAACTTCTTTATTTTCAAAATGAACATAAAGGCTTCCCTTTGAAAGCTGGGTGGCTTCCATAATATCGCTCATAGCTGTTGCTGCTATCCCTTTTGTATTAAAAATAGGGGCAGAACGCTCGATGATAAATTGTTTGGTTTCTTCGCCTTTGGTCATTTTGTTTATTGATTACGATACAAATATACATGACCGTTCGGTCATAAAGTAATTTATTTAGTGAGATGACAAATGATTGACAAGTATACAGAATTGGTAAAATTAGAAGCTATTTTTTCTTGATCCTTAACAGACCGTTGGCTGTAGTAGCATAAATAAGGCCTTTAGAATCCTGTACCAATTGGTAAATTTTAAAGCCCGGTACAGCCGAGTTGTTATTGTTGTAATTTTCCCAGCCGCCATCTAAATCGTACCTAACCAAGCCCGACTTATCGGTACCTATCCATAATACATGTTCAAACTTATCGTACATCATAGTATTGATGCGGTTTGAGGGTAAACCTGAATTTTTATCGGTAAAGTGCAACCATTTGCCGTTGGGTTTCAATACGGCTAAGCCTTCCTTATCGTTATCATCGCCTGAGGTATTGTTATAATCAACCAATGAAAAATAGATGTTACCCTTTTCGTCTTCCACGGCGCCGGTAATGGTTACGTTTCTAAGCGGGGTTTTGTCCGAATCAAATGTGGTTGCTATAGTGTTTCTGTCAAGCACAATGTTGCCCTTCGCAGTACCTATCCATAAATGTTTATGGCTATCATTATAAGCGTAAGTAATATCGTTTGAAGGTAGCTCTTTAACAGCCCTTTTATTAATTACCACCACTTTATCATCCCTTTTTACCACCAGGCCGGTTTTGGTTGCAAAAAGCAGGTCGCCGTGACGGCTGTTCAAAATGTTGTTAACGCCGGAGGCCAGAAATTTCTGAAAATCATATATCTGCCAGCCAGCGTCAGTGTATTTGTAAATTTTATCGTTGGCGTAAACCCATTTGGCATTGTCTTTATCAACGGTTATGTTATGTATAGCTGTTTCGATGATAAAGGGCGAGTTAAACTCATTGATAGGGTCAAATGTTGTTCCGTTAAAGCGGGTGAGGCCTTTGTCGGTAGCGTACCACAATACGTCGGCCTTATCAATGGCACAGTATTTACTTACGTTATCGGGTAGCGGGGAGTTATACCTTGTCCAGGTAATAAACTGATAGTTTTTAAGCGATGGGTTTTTATAAGCAGTAGTGTTATAAATTGTTGGATCGCCGGGTGGTTTTAACTGCTCCAGATCCATCCTTTGCATACGGCCGGATATAGCGCCGTAGGCAAAGCGGAAAATCACATTTACCGAGGCGTTTACAGGCTTGCCATTAATTCTGGCGGCTTTCCATATGTTTCCATTCAGAAATCTGATCAAATCGGCAGTTAAGGGGCTATTGGTATTATCAGTATGGCTGTATACGCAGGGAAAACCATGATCATCAACCAAAACCTGGAACGTTATTGACCCAAAGGCTTCTTTTAGCGAGTACTTGCGGTTGATATTATCAGCAATGTAATCAAGGTTAAACTGATCGCATGTTGCTTTAACATCACCGCAGTCCATACAATAGTTTGATGGGTTGCAGATGTCAATAGTTTGCAGAAAGAGATTTTGTGCCGAAAGCACGGCAGGCATGGCGCAAATAAACAAACAAATAAGCGTTAGCTTACGGATTTTAGCTGGGGGTAACAGTGTTAACATTAAGTTTCTAAAATAAAGAAAGGAAATTCAAAACAGCAATTAAATAGTAGTTAAATAATGTTAAACAGGATTGCGGATAAAATCGACCACTCTAACGGAATGCAAAACAATAAATTATAACAATAATAAAAAAATCTTATTGGTTAATGTATCCGTTTCTTTACCAAATAGTGCCTTTATATGAGACGATTTCTCCTATAAATTCGTTATTATTATGGATGATTTTTTGATTTTCTCTTAGTTGAAAAATATCTGATTATTAATGGTTTAAACATTATTTCCATGCCTCATTCAGATAGACTATTTTATTTTTTGTAAGGGTTACCAAAGCTTTACGACTAAGAGAAAAAATATATTTTATGAATAAAAAGTATGCCCATTGGGCTCCACTGGTATTACGTCTTATTATTGGTTTTGGTTTTATGCAGCATGGCTGGGCAAAGCTAAGCAGGGGCACCGCTGGTTTTGAAAAACTGCTCATATTAACTGGTGTACCTCTGGCCCATATAAACTCCTGGATAGGGCCTTTGATTGAGCTGCTGGGAGGCTTCGCTATATTTGTTGGTGCTTTTACCTTTATCGTATCTATACCGCTTATTATAACTATGCTGGTAGCTATGTTCGCTATTCAGCTAAATTTCGGTTTCAGCGCTGTAAAAACTATTGGCCTATCGGCTACGGGGCCATTATTTGGGCCGCCGGGATACGAAATCAATCTGTTGTACATTGCCGGGCTTATTTCATTAATGCTTACCGGGGCCGGTAATTTATCGGTTGATAACGTGTTGAACCGCCAAAAGACTTAACACGTATTTTTATATTTAACTACTACTTATGGAGAGACCTTCTTTTAAAGAAGCGCTAAAATTTTGGTTTAAATTAGGTTGGATTAGTTTTGGTGGCACCGCGGGTCATATAGCCCTGATGCACGATTTTTTAGTCGACAAGAAAAGGTGGATCAGCAATAGCCGTTTTTTTCATGCCCTTAGTATATGTATGCTGCTACCTGGCCCTGAGGCGCAGCAGCTGGCCATTTATATAGGCAAAGAGCTGCATGGTAAAAAAGGAGGACTTGTAGCCGGGATTTTATTTGTGTTACCGTCAGCCTTAATATTATTGGTGCTGAGTATTATTTATGCTTCGTTTGGTAACCAGCCCTGGATATATGCTATGTTCAGTGGCTTAAAACCGGCGGTAATAGCCCTGATCATTTTAGCGTTGTTTAAAATTGGGCAAAAGTCATTAAATGGCTGGCTGCAGTACCTTACGGCGGCTTTAGCTTTTATCTGCATTTTCTTTTTTAATACGCCGTTGCTGGCCATTATTGCAGGTACCATAGTAGTAGCGTTGATCTTAAAGAAATTTTTTCCGCATTTGTTATCAACAGCTAACGGAACCGAAGATGGGAATGATATTAATGAGGAAGATTATTACCTAAACAAAGTATCAAAACCCAACAAATCTGAATTTAACCGTACCGGCTTGATCAGGCAGGTGCTGGCTTTTGTGCTGTTATGGCTTATCCCTTTTGGTATCCTATATTTTTATTCGGCTGATTTTTCGTTTTGGAAACGGCTGATCCTATTTTTTACGCAAAGCGCATTGTTTACTATTGGTGGCTCATATACGGTATTGCCCTATGTAGCCCAATATGCGCTCGATAAATTTTTATGGCTATCAAAAGCGCAGATGATCGATGGCTTCGCGCTTGCGGAAACCACCCCTGGCCCGCTAATTATTGTGGTTGGCTTTGTAGGATTTATGGCTGGTATTAACCATTTTCATCACTCGTTAGCACTGGGCAGTCTTGCTTTGGGGCTAACCATCTACTATACCTTTCTGCCTTGTTTTTTATACATATTTGTAGGCGGCCCCTTAATTGAAAAATCCCATAGCAGCGCGACTATCAGCGATTTGCTGAAACTGGTAACGGCGGCCATAGTAGGGGTGATCCTTAACTTAACCATTTTTCTGGGGAAAGATGTAATATTTCCTAAAGGAGTGTCGCTGCCACAAATCAACTTATTTTCATTATCATGGGTTATCCTGTGTATAGTGCTCCTGTCAAAATTCCGTTTGAATGTGATTTACATTATCCTGTTAAGTATTTTGGTAAGCCTGATCCATTACCGATACCCCATCTTTTAAAAAATCGAATTAAATTATACAAAGAAACCCGGTTGCAAATAGCAAACCGGGCTCATCATCGTATTTATCAGGGGCATTACCTATTATAATTCCGGAGCAACAGGGAAATCAATAGGTACAGCAGTTAAAGCAAACATGTAATTAGTTATGATCTTATCGCCAACGGCAATTACTACATCAGCCAGGTTACCATCGTTATAACCAGCAGCATAAAAGTTTTCTACTAATTGATGATCGGCATGACCCTGGTTTTCGCTGATACTTTTAACCAGCTTAGCCAGCGCATCAAATTTAGGGTCAAAGGTGATCTCTGCTTTGCGTATTTCCAATATCTGCTCATCAGTAAAACCTTGCATTTTTGATATAGCGGTGTGAGCGCTTAAACAGTATAAACATTTATTTACCTGGCTAACTACAAGGTTAATTATTTCGCGTTCTTTAGCACGCAGGGATGTTTTTCCGCTTTGCAGGGTTAGGTAGTTGGCTAAGGCATGGTCTGAATAGGCTAAGGTGGCATACAAGTTAGGTACGCTGCCTACTGCTTTGGTAAGGTTATCAAATAATGCTTGATTGGCTGGAGATACTTGATCTTTGGTTGGAACTGTGAACGTTTTCATGATTTTATGTTTTAATAGTTTATGTTTTGTTTGTTGATTCAAAGTTGAGGTTTTTTAGCAGGCCAGGAAATGGTGTAAATTCCCGAAGGCATGTAGAGATTTCCCGACCTGCATTTTTTTAATGATTAGCCCTGGTTTTCTGCTTCGGCAGCTAAAGGGTGTACCCACTATCCATAGGCTTTATATTTCAGTAGTATTATTTTTGTTGAAGATGTTAGGTTCGGAATAAATATTATTATTTTAGATATTATAAGGGACAGACTTTGTTAGTCATTTATATTATAGTTAAAAACTGAAAGTTATGGGATTTTTTAAGAAGCTATTTTCTTCAAAAAAAATAAATGAAGAAAATAGACAAGATACCAATGTGCCTGACATTTACAATGAGGAGTATTTAAATAAAAGATACCAGGAGGATGATATATTTAAAAATACAACTCTAATGGATAGTTGCATGGGAATGTTTAGAGAGTTTTATAGAGATAATAAAATACAACCCAAGGTTCAGGAACCTATAAATCATCCGCTTAATTTAGACCAGATTGTTAATGAGGGCTTAGGTTTTCACACATATTGCAAAGCATTTAATCTTAAAGATAGCATGATTACATTATTTTTGGCTACGGGATTTAGTGAATTTTTAATAAATAAGTATGGGTTTAAAGTTTATAAAGACAGTGAACCTGAATTCCCGAAAAGGATGATGACTTTAAGATATGATAAAAATGGAAGTATGCTTTCTATCTATCCAATGGAATATGCACTTAAGGTTTTAAATAAAGAATCAGCTTTTGAGACACTGTATACCAGAATTGATACCCAACTCGATAACATGCCCCAGGTTAATGATGTTTTGGAAATATATCTTAATAGATTAAAAGAAATCGGCAATAAAAAAGCTTGACAAAACGCTACCTATCTAAATAATCTGGCGGAAGTAATTGCTGTTTGTATTTTTTTGCACGGTCCTCTATTTTTTTGATGGCTTCAGCATCCAGCGGGGCTGGTGGAGGGATAATGCCGTTTATAACAGGCTTGCCAATCTCCATAAAAAAATCTTCGAGACCGGCCGGTACTACAGTGCAGGTCATCTGCGCGCTTTTATCGGTTTTGTTTTTAAACTGATGAACAATGCCGCCTTTGGGAATGGTGACAAAAGCGCCTTTTTTAGCAATGTAAGTTCCGGCTTCAGATTTAAACTCAATTTCGCCTTCTACCACGTAAAAAGATTCCTGAAAATCCGGATGAGCATGCGGGCCAGGGCCGCCGCCCGGCGGAATCAAAAAATCCATCACGGCAAAAGCGCCACCGGTTTCAGCTCCGGTTACTAACATACGGTAAGTGTTGCCTGCCATCGAAATAATGGTGCCTTCTTCGGCTGATTTAGCTATGGGTGCGGGTTTGTGATTTTCCATATTGCATTGATCTTTCGTTCAAATCGAGATATTTGTTATAGCGTAACTTGTCAAAAAATAACATTAATTTTAGCGCTATCAAACCAGATTTTTATATGAAAAGATATATTTTAATTTTCTTTTTACTTCTTTCTTTTTCGGGTTATTCGCAAAATACCATTAATAATTATAAGTATGTGGTGGTGCCCGAAAAATACGGTTTTCAAAAACAAATCGATCAGTATTCATTGAATAGTCTTACCAAATACCTTTTACAAGACAAAGGCTTTACCGTTTATTACGATAATGCTGAACTACCTGCAGAAGTGGCCAACAATAAATGCCAGGCCTTAAGTGCCGATTTGCTGGAAAAAGGCGGTATGTTTACCACGAGTTTAACCCTTTTATTGAAAGATTGCCACGGCAACATTGTTTTTAAAAGTAAAGAAGGCAAAAGCCGTGAGAAGGAATATAATGTAGCCTACAACATGGCGCTGAGAGATGCCTTTACCTCCTTAGATGCGGTTAAATATGCTTACGTTGCGCCTGCTAATGAAGCCGCGACGCCAACTCAGACAGCAGTTACTCATACAGTAACTATGGCTTCTGCTGAACCCGTAAAGCAAGCAGAAGCAGCAGATATTAAATCAACTCAGGTAAAAACTGTGGTAGACCCCGTAACAGGGGAAATAAAGAAAAGTGTAAAAATAAAGGTAGAACTTACTCCACCTGCCCCTGTGAAAGGAACATTGTATGCCCAGGCTATAGACAACGGGTATCAGTTGATAGATACTACACCCAGAATAGTTTTAACGCTCCTGAAAACCTCGGCCGAAAATTATTACATAGCCAGTAATGCTACCGACCATGGCATAGTTTTGAAAAAGAACCAGGATTGGTTTTTTGAATACTACAAAGATGGTACGCTTGTTTCTGAAAAGCTTCAGGTTAAGTTTTAAGGGATTATCAGTTACATATTTCATAGATATAATATCACCTAATCTGGGGATATTATATAATTACGAGTGTTTGTAGCTTGCACTATGAAAACATTTGTATTACTACATAGCGCATTTTTAAATGCATCTACATGGGATAGCATACAGCAAAAGCTAAGTGATAAAGGATTTAAGGTTTTGGCTGTTGAATTGCCTGGTCATGGTAGCGATAAAGCTAATTTTACCAATATTACAATGGATACTTATCGCGATGCGGTTATTAGCGTAATTGAAAAACTTGATGAAAAAGTAATTTTATTGGGTCATAGTATGAGCGGTATGGTAGCATCGGCCGTAGCTGAAGCTATTCCGGATAAAATTGAGAAGTTGGTTTATCTTGCCGCTTTTGTTCCTGCCAATGGCGAGGCGCTGATTGATCTGTCAAAACATAATACTACTATTGTTAATGAAAGTATGATAGCATCTAACGATGGCTTAACCATGGATATTAAGCAAACAGCAGTGTTAGATATATTTTTTAATGGAGACGAGCGTTTTCAGCAATTTATTGACGACAATTATCAGGCGGAACCGACAATCCCTTTAACAAATGCGGTATCTCTTTCTGCCGAAAATTTTGGCAGGGTTCCCAAAGCGTATATCCATACATTAAATGATCAATCAATTGCCTATAATCTTCAGCAACAAATGGCTGAGGTGGCCGGGATTGAAGAACTTTATAGTATTCATAGCGGGCATGCGCCTAATATTTCGGCTGTTGATGAATTGTTTAATATATTACTTGAAGTGGCAGGTAATACTGTAGCCTAAGACAATAGGCTATTAACTATTGTTGAATAGTTTACAGTGTGCTAAAAGCCCGATACAAACCGTATCGGGCTTTCTTGTTAAGTGAACGAAGTTCGCAAAATGCCTTCATATAGCCGCAATAACACCCGGTACATATATTCGGTTGGTTTTAAATTTGTATAACTATTAATAACATCAAAACCTTTAGTTATGAAAACAAAAAAAATATGGGCCAATTTCGGTGTTCAGGATCTGGACCGGACTACTAAATTCTACAAACAACTCGGTTTTAAATCAAACGGAGCATCAGACCAACTGACCAGTTTCTTCTTTGGCGATGAAAACTTTATCATTCATTTCTTTTTGAAGGATATACTTGAACCCGCCACGAAAGGGCAACTAATTGATACCAAAACCGGGAACGAAATTATATTTACCCTTTCTGCTGATACTAAACAAGAGGTTAACGATTGGGCAAAAGAGATACAACAAGCCGGGGGCACTTTAGTTTCTGAGCCGGAAGAGTTTGGAGCGGGCTACTATGGTTTCGTATTTGCCGACCCTGATGGACACAAATTCAATGTGTTTTATATGTAGTACCGAGTATTTAAATTATCAAAATAATAAGCACCAAAGCCGATACATATATGTATCGGCTTTGGTGTTCAGAGCGGGAGCATACTTATCAAAACTTATTCTGACCAGGGCGAATGGCGGATCAGATCGCAATAGTCTGGTTTTACAAAGCCAGGGATCATACAAACGCAAATGTCTGAATTGATGCTGCCGTATGTGGTATGCGGTTTATGTTGAAATCCGTCCAAAAATTCGCCGATCATTTTTTGCTTCAGGTTATGACGCGGGAAGTGTTTTACAATCTCTTCACGATCGCTGGCCGATAGTTTATCATAATCACGGCCAATTACATCCAGTGCTGCTGCATAATTAAGCAGCGCTACTTCGGGTTCTTTATACTCTGCAATACCAGGCGAGGTGTGCAGCGCTATCGCGTCCCATACTAATTGCAATGATTGTTGCGGAACGCCATAACCCTTTAAAAAATCGCGGGCGGCATTAGCGCCATCAACTTCAAATCGTTTATCATCACTACGATAATGCGGTGTTAGTCCCAGGTCATGAAACATGGTGCTTACATAAAATAATTCGTCATCATATTTCAAACTATTTTGTTTGCCTCTTAACGCTGCGAAAAGATAAAGCCTCATGGTATGATTGTATAAAAGCTCACTGCCATGCTCGCGCAATAATTCTGTCGCCTGTTTGGCCATAGCGCTGTCGGGTATTTTTATACCGGCTATAATTTTACCTGCAATTGTCATGTTATTGATTTTATAGTTTAACAGATGTTTTTTAAAGGGCTACCGACTTGGTTGAAATACCAATGCGGTTTAAAAAGTTCATATGGCTGATGCAGATCATGATATCCGCTATTTCCTTTTGAGTAAAATGGGATTGAAGCTTTTGGTAAGCTTCGTCCGAAACACCATGCTTAAAAATATAGGTCATTTCTTCAGCCACTTCCAAAGTCGCGCGCTCAGCCTCGGTAAACAGGGGGCTTTCCTGCCAGGCAGATAAAGCGAATATCCGGCGTTGCGTTTCGCCATGCTTTAAAGCATCGGTAGTGTGATAATCTATACAAAAAGCGCATTTGTTTATTTGCGATACTCTGATCTTGATCAGTTCTATCAGGGTGGTAGAGATGGTAGATTCGTATAGACGTTTATCTATTCCGTCCATCATAGTCCAGTATAGTGGCTCTTCATGCCATACATCAAAGCGATGTTGAGTTATCTTGCTCATTGTTATTCATTTATGTTATACAAAAGTGAAAAACATAAATGTCAATTTTCTTAAACAGGTTTAAGAAAGCAATTTCTTCCTTAATTCGCTGAGGTATTCAGGTGTAAAGCCCAGGAAGGAAGCAAGCAGGTATTGTGGAACACGCTGGGTAAAAAAGGGAAACCGCTGCAGAAAATTCAGGTACAATTCTTCTTTTGAAAATTCATAAAGGTATCTTATCCTCATTTGAGTGGCCGCATAGCTGCGCTGAAATATAATATGGAAATAACCGTCCATCTCCGGGACTTGTTTGAGCAGCCGCTGCTGGTGATCGGCGGTGATGCATAATACTTCAGTAGTTTCTACCGCCCGGATAGAGAATTGCGCGATACCGCCTGTTGGAAAAGCCATAAAATCAGAGATCCACCAATTTTCGATGGCAAAGTCAATGGTTTGTTCGGTGCCGTTTTCTTTCAGGTAACATAATTGAACGCAGCCTTTAACAATAAAAAATTTTTCAAAACAACGGTGGCCCTCGGTTAGCAAAAGTTCTTTCTTTTTATATACCCTGTGCTCAAAAAACGGTTCAATCAGGCTGGCATTATCTATCCGGAATGAACAAATTTTTTCTACATGGGCTTGCAACTGCTGAATAGCGTTAATCATTTTAATAACCGGTGTAAATATCGGACGAAGATAAAAACAAAAAGTTCAGATACTGATAAGCAAAAATGAGTTTCCTAAATCATGAATCAGCATTAAACCCTATAGTGTTAACGTTCACGGCACGTGAACACCATGAACGTTAATGAATGATTGATAATTAGGTGTTTACGTTTTGTTTGCTATCGCGCTATTTAAAATATCTGACTTGGAATGCACTGTACTCATAGGCTTCAGACTACAGGTATGGGAAATAAAAAGGCTGTTAAAAATATAATGCCTGAATCTGTTTTGGAGCTATTAGTCCGATAAGGTTTGTTGGTCAAGTATTTCCCCCGCTTGATGTAAATTATTCACAGTACTGCTGCCAGTTAGCTTTTTTTGAATCGTAAGCCGCATGGTTTAAAATCGTTCAGCGAACCGTTTGGCAATTAGATTGAAAATTAAATTATACAAGCAAATATGAAAAAACAAATAATTACGAGGTCGGCATTCGTGGCAACAGCAATTACCCTGACCATTTTTTCCTGTAAAAAGGGAGGGACAGCATCAATGCCGACTACCCAGTACAACGTTACCCAAACAAATTTGATAGCTGATGCAGAGGGATATAATGCCGCTAAAATTGATCCTGATCTGGTTAATGCCTGGGGACTGGCAGCCAATCAAATTGGAATAGTATGGGTGTCATCCAACCGGAAGGCATTAAGCACCATATATGACACCACGGGGCAAACCCTTAGGCCACCGGTCAAGATCCCGTCAGCTAATGGCAATCAACCGGGCGATCCTACGGGTATGGTTTTTAACAGTACTGCTGATTTTGGTAGTAATAAATTCATTTTCGCAAATGAAAACGGGAGCATTGCAGCCTGGATAAGTAACGATAATGCGGCTATAGTTGCGAGCGGCGGCCAGGGAGCAGTTTATAAAGGCCTTGCTCTGGCTACCAACGCCGGAGCTAATTTTCTGTACGCCGCTAATTTTAAGGCCGGGAAAATTGACGTATTTGACCGGGAATTTAAGCAGGTGAACACCACAGGGTTTACTGATCCGTCTATTCCGGCTGGGTTTGGGCCTTTTAATGTTCAGAACATTGGCGGGATGTTATATGTAACTTATGCTAAACTGGCCGGCCCCGATAATGTAAACGATAGCCCGGCACCCGGCAACGGATATGTAAATGTTTTTAAGCCAGACGGTACATTGGTTAAGCGCTTTGCTTCGCAGGGTTCGTTAAACTCTCCCTGGGGCATCACGCATGCGCCCGCCGGTTTCGCAGCCCCAACAGAAACTATTCTGGTTGGCAATTTTGGCGATGGCAAGATCAATATATTTGATACTAACGGAGATTATATGGGGCAGTTGCAAACCGCTGGAAAGCCAATAGCTATTGAGGGTTTATGGGCGCTCGACTTTGTAAAACCGGATCCGGGAGCAAGCAGCAGTTTATATTTTACGGCTGGCCCTGCCGGCGAAAAGCACGGCCTGTTCGGGTTTCTTAAAACCTCAGTTATTACTAACGGCAACAACGGTAATAATACCAATAATGGGTCTTCCGGATATTAATGGGACACCGTGTTTGCTAAGGCTCTGACTTTTGTTACACTATGTTTATGGTCATCAGATCACCGAAATAATATGAATGCAAAAGGCCTGATACAGATATGAATCAGGCCTTTTGTACTTGCTTCATATTTATTTTTCATCAATTGGTTTGGGCATATCATGGTATGGGTAATCATAACCGTTTTCTTGCTCAAATTCCTCTTTTACTTTATTGCCGTAAATAACCTGACGAACTTCATAATCTTTGGTGTCCATTGTTCCAACAAACATTCTTTGATGTTCGGGTACCGCCTCATAAGCTTCTCTGAGCATGTTCCTTAATTTCAGAGTAGGATTTGCTTTGTATTCATCCAAGATTCTTGCGCATTTGGCAATGCTGTTCTCCCCGCCATTCAACTCACTCAGCTTTCCGGCTAACTCGTTGATTTTATGTTTGATATTTACACCATTTCCTGAATTTATTTTGAAGGAGCCTAAGTTTAAAATGTGAACTGTTTCTGCAATTTTTAAGCCCGTGGTTATTATGCCACGATCAACATAATCATTTAAATCGTCAAATTTCAAGGTTTTCTTTACAGGTAAATTGGTTATTTCAATGTACCCATTTTTATATATGGATAATTCAACCAAATAAGTTTTACTGTCGTCATATCTAAAAAAGAAATGAAATTTTTCTCCGTTAACTTTTCGCGGTAAAAAAGAGTTCGGGGATTCGTAGTAATACGGTTTCGGATCCGGAATACCATGTTTGGCAATATTTACTTTGCCAACTAATTTTGAATTACTTCCATTATAGTTATGCAGGTTTTCGAGGGTTGGGTTCAACTGCTTTACAAGGCTGTGTATAAGGTTGTATAATGTTTCTTTTGAATGTTCCCAGTTGCCCTGTTCAATAAACCAATGCCCTAAATTATGAATGGAGATAGCGGCTCCGTCTGGAATTGAAGTAACTATCCGGCCTTTGTTTATTTTTTCTTTAAGCATTACCAAATCAACCATTTCCCAACAGGAAATTAAGCCGTCGCTATATATTTGTAAGCTTGTAAAATAATATTGGGCATTATGGATAATACCAGGGAGACAAAATCCTTCAATAACCTCTGTTCGGGTGATCTTTGTTAAATCGGATTTACTAATGTTTTTATTAGGTTGGAATATTTTACCAAAGAGATTCATTATGCTTAATACTTGAAAATAGTGAGTAAGTTACACAATTGGTAACCTAAACTGGCGGAGCGTCTTATAAAAAACGTAAGCCAAGTGTGTGATTGGCTTACGTGTATGTATTCAAGCGTTTTGCATCAAAACGGGAATCAGATCGTCTATTGATCTCTATAGTTCTTTTATTTTAATATTTCTGAACGCGATGCCTGTAGCCCAGTCTTGAAGAACGAGATGGCCGCTGGTATGCTTGCCATATTCGGGGTAAGCGTGAAAATGCGACTTTGCTACTTTTTGTGCCCACGCTTTGGAAGTAAAATTTTCCTCGGTGGTGAGTACACCATTCAAATAAAACTGAACCTTACCGTCTTTTTGTTTTATTTCAGAATGGTTCCAGGTATTTTCAGGTTTGGTTTTAGCCGGACTTTTTTGCGAAGACATTCCAAATAAACAGCCTGAGCGGTATTGCGGTTTGGCATAGTCAGGGTTGGCATTATCAAGCAATTGATATTCCGGGCCCGATGCCCAGCCTGTAGGCACATCTTTCCGTTCTAAAACGTTAATAAAAACACCGCTGTTTCCACCTTTGGGTAGTTTCCAGTCAAATTTCAGGTCATAGTTCTTATACTCCTTATCGGTGACCAGATCGCCCGGGCCTGTTTTATCCGTTGCATCGCAAAATAACTCCCCATCCTTAGCCTTCCATACAGTGAAAGCATCCTGGCTGTTATATAAATGCCAGCCGCTGGTAGATGTTCCATCAAATAATAGCTTCCAGCCCTGTTTTTTTTCCTGTGCGGAGAGCTTATTGTTGGGGTCTGCACTAAAGGAGTAACAAGTAAAAATGGCTGCCGATATAGCCAGGATAGATAAACAATTGGTGAGGTTCTTTTTCATAATTCTCAGGTTGATTTGGTGGCATCAATTTGCAAATAATTTTATCAAGATTTGGTAATATTTAACTGTAAGAAATTACGCCAGTGATGATTAGCTGTCGTAGCCTCTGATTTCGGGTATACCATGCCCTGCTATCCGAAGTCTCTGCCTTCGGGTATACTATGCCCATAGTCTTCTGACTAAAGAAATAATATAAAAACAAAAGTGCTGATACAGATATGTATCAGCGCTTTTGTATACAGATTTCCAAATAATTTATTGAGAATTTAGAAGTTTTAGTGCGTTAATTGCTTAAAACGGTAATTTTGAATAACCCGGCGGGAAGACTATCCAAACGTTGATTGAATATAAAACTGATACCACTGACATCACCTTTTAATGAATAGTATTTTAGGGAGTTTTAGTATTTTCAACATCCTTTGTTTGGTATGACATAAATAACGTTGCCAGAAACTGATAAATTAAAGCCATAATTTTCTATAGCAGGGAGCAACAGTTTTTTCCATGTTTTGCCCATGTCAGATGATCGGAATATACCGTCTGAGCGGCCGCATATCAAATATTTACCCATTTGTTTAATTGATAAAATATCAGATGAAGATTTAAGTAAGCCTATTTTTTTCATTAATAAATTACTCCAGGAAGGTTGAAGTTCTTCACCTATAGCATTCCATGTTTTTCCATTATCCAGTGAAAGGTATATGCTGTTTGTTTGGCTTATTGTGTTGTTTACTATAGCTGCAAATCCTCCATCTATACGTTCCACAGCAATACCAGCCCCTCCTTCACTAATCACCTGATCCCAGTTTTGGCCATCATCGGTCGATCTTAATATTCCATCTTTGCTGGTAGTCAGGAGTACACCGTTTAGCTCTGCCAATTTCATTCTACCGTCTCCAACATGCACTTGTTTCCAGGTTTTTCCACTGTTAGTAGATCTAAAAAGCATGTTGTTGGAGCCAATGAAAACGGTGCCTCCGGCAGTTTCAAAAACGCTGCGTACTTCTCTTTCTTTATAATTCTTGTACATCCAATCTATCGTTTTGTCTATGCGTACGGCTTGTTCTTGAAAATTAGTGTAGATGGGCGACCAATCGCCCGTTCCGTTTATTTTTTGTAAAAATTGCCCCCTGAAATCATATGCAAATATGCCATTGTTGCCGGGGGCAATGTTACGTTGTTTGCCAGGGAAAATTTCTTTTGTCCAAAAAGGAGTTGTGGAATTTGGATCACTGTGATAAATTCCATTTCCGGCACGTAAATATAGCCCACGGTCATTTGCAAATAAACCATCTCTCCACACACCTTCTCTCTGTAATTTTTCAGGCAGCCCTTTGCTAATGTCCTGCCATGTTTGTCCGCCATCAGCAGATTTAAAAATGATGTTGACAATAGCCGATGATTTGCTCTCTTTTATTGGTTTCTTTTTTGCTTCCTTTTCTTTTAGCACAAAAGAATTTAGTAGAAATAATACCAGGAAAATAGCCGGAACAAACACAAATAACTTTTTCATTTTTTCGTTTTTCATAACCCTATCAATTTGATTCATCGAAATTACCTTGATATTTTTCGGTATGAAGAACCGGGATTGTAAATAAAAATGTAAACTTTGTAAATTAAAATCTTGACGTTATGCTTGATAGCCGAAGCCTCCTCTCGGGAAAACGTAAATACCTGTTAGGATTGATAGTGCTCTTGTTTAGCTGTGCAATCTGCGCAACTTTCAGTATGGCCGGGAATGACGATTTTAATATCGCAAGGAGGGAGGTTTTACTCCGGAAGGTAGGAGATGAACTGCTCACACAGTCGGGCGACAGTAAATCAAGGGTGCTCCCGGTAGAAAAGATCGCGGAAAATGAGTACCAGATCAGGTTTGAGAATGAGCTTACCTTTCTACCGGACTCCCTGGTGAATACTACTAAGCGTTTATTGGCTAAAGATCCGCTTACAAGTGACTATGTAGTCAACGTTCTA
Source organism: Mucilaginibacter sp. (assembly GCF_039207105.1). GTDB lineage: Bacteria > Bacteroidota > Bacteroidia > Sphingobacteriales > Sphingobacteriaceae > Mucilaginibacter. The sequence continues at coordinate 2,532 of NZ_JBCECK010000023.1, read as the reverse complement.
AATTGTGGCAACTCCAGTGTAGCCTATGGATACGCAATATCCAATAATAAAAAAGATGATATTGTGGCTTGCAGGGGAAGAGTGCAACCCAAAGCATGTTACATGATTAACGTTAAATTTAAACCAGCAGGCACAACTATAGCAAAGAATAAGTATCTTTTGGGCAGCCTTCCTTTTTTGGCATTTGTTGGTTTTGTTTTTTGGAGGTCTGTAAAGCCGCGTAAATCGCTACCTGATGGTCATAATACTGGCATAATCACTTTGGGCTCGATGTTGTTCGATGCGAAGAATCGGAAGCTCCTGATAAATGGACAAACGATAGAGCTGACCGGAACTGAAACCCGTATATTGCATGTTTTCGCGTCTTCCCCTAATGAAACCATAGCGCGAAGCCGGCTGCAAAAAGAGATATGGGAAGATGAAGGCGTTATTGTTGGGCGCAGCCTGGATATGTTCATATCAAAACTTAGAAAAAAGCTGGAATCGGATCCCAATATCAATATTGTTGTTATACGCGGTAAAGGATATAAGCTTGAGGTTAGTGTTTAAAAAGAATCTCCTGATAAGAAAACATTTACAAGAGATGCCTTAATAATATAGAAACAAAAAAGCCCTGATACAGACATGTATCAAGCTTTGGTACCTGAAACGATACGATTTTCTGAATGTTTTTTAGAACATATAGCGCTTTTCATGCAATTAATCGCATGAAAATAATTGGCAGCCGGAAGGTTATTTAATCATTTACTGTTTAGTTAGAATTACCATATTGATGTTTTCAAATTATGAAACCTTTGCATTAGAAAAATGTGTGTATAACCAAGCCAAATTTTACGGGGTTCGAGTCAATTAATAATATAATTATGAATGGAGCATCAAAATATTTTTGTTTTCCTCTTTTATTGATTCTATCATTTCAAGGCATGCATTTAAAAAAAAACAGGCGTTATAAACTGTCTGTATCTCCGGGGTAATCCTTTCATCAATGCCTTTATTTCGCTTCTTTTCGTATTTTACCCAAGATTTTTTTATGTAATTAAATTCATCTTCTATAAGTTTATGTAATTTAATATCATCTTCGTAAGAAAACTTAATTCCTTCAATCATTCTGATTTGGCTATCAGGGTAGTCAAAAATATCCTCCAAACCAGCTTCGTTTATTTTACACATTAAAAGGATTACATATTCTAAAAAACGAATAAAATCATAAGATTTAATATTACTTCCCTCGTCATCATTTTCATCAATCGCATTAATTTTATAACGATCTGTAAAATTTCCATATTGAAATATAAAAGCGTAACAACTGGCAGATGAACTGGTAATCTTAAACAATAGTTCAATGCCACTTTCTTTAAGCAGAGCAGCAACTCTTTGTTCTTTTTCTCTAAAACAATTAAAATTATTGCCGTATACATTATTCTCATACCACCGAACAATTTCATGTATTTCACTTGGTAAAATTTCATTGAAGTCTGTTAATATTGATTTAATGACCTGATGATAAGTTGTTTTATAGCTGCTTCCACATTCGGCTCTGCGGTGTGTTAAAAAATTAGCAAATGATTTTTCGAATTTATTAGTGGAAACTAAGTCGTTGAGCAAGTGTTCTTCTCCTTGCTTTGAATTCAGTTTATAAAAGAAAACATATCTGCTCATGATACAATTACTTAAAAGTAATAGGTTAGTTGCCAAGACCAAAGCACTAAAATAGGAAAGGCCCCGCAAATAGGAAGCTTTTGTACTCAAGCCTGATGGTACTACGAACCAATTCTTAGATTATCTGAAATGTTTAGCCACTCTGTTTGATGATTGACCGATTATGATTTTGATAATAAAGTATAAAGATGTTTAAAGTAGGTATATCTTTAATATCAGAAAACTTATATGGAATACAGAGGTACTTTTGAAGTAGAAAACTTTAAGGATTTTGGTATCGTTTATTTAAAAGGTATATTGAATACCTATGCAGCACTAAATACTCCAGACTCTACATTGGCTTATGATTATAATATCGTAAAAGTAAAAAAGGAAAATCAAGATTTAGTTAAAGCAATAAAAGACAGCTTTGATGTGTTTGTTGATCAATCATTTAAACTTGATTTAATTACAAATGAATACTTTAAAAATGCACTCAAAAACTGGCTGTTTGAAAAAAAAATTGTCTCAGATTATAGAATAAAGCGTCAAACAGACTTTATTTATGATCTAATAAAAGAGGTTTCTAATTTTCAAACTATATACGCAATCAATGAATTAGATTTAACTACTTTCAGTTATGATTTTGGCGTAGGGTATGAATATTTTCTTCTTGATAGCGTTGTGGACTCTTATATAATTTACTTTAATTATTCCGATTAATTTCCATAAATCATTTCAACAAAGCCGAAGATCGAACCCCAAAAGTTCGTTTTTTGTAAGCAAAGGGTATGTTTTTAAACCCCGAAAAAACAAAGCCCTGATACGGACATGTATCAGGGCTTTTGTACTCAGAGCGGGAATCGAACCCGCACTCCGTTTACGGGAACAGGA
>NZ_JBCECK010000022.1:0-55470 GCF_039207105.1 Mucilaginibacter sp. | reverse complement strand
GTAGACTGGTATTTATGGGTCCCGATATATTTAAGTGCCGCCATATGCTGCGGCATGGCAGCTGTTGGTAAGTTTTACGTCCTTCTTTATCTTTTATTGATGGCTTTTTACCTGATTTATGCGGCAATGCTTTTTTTTCAGAAAGATGGCGTACGCGATTGGGTAACTAAATATAATAAACCCAGTTTGGTTGAAAGTATGCAGGCCACCAAACCATATATTGAAAAAACAAGAGAGTTTTTTGGTTTGCTCATTATCACCGGAGCGCTGTTAATTAATTATTTTGCTGCTAAATAACCTTATCATGACCAGTGCATCAGATTTAATAACCATATTTTCAGATATCATCAAAGAAAATATTCCCGGCGATGCATGGAACTGGCTTTATGCACAGAAAAATCCTGCTAACAGTTATGATCTTAATTTGGCATTTGGCATAATGCCCCGAAAAACAGGTAAAACGTTGGTACAAATAACCAATCAGCAACAAGAGTTAATAAATGCTGCAAAGCCGGGTTTAAGTATTAATAGTTGGGCGGTAGACCGCCTTAGTCGTGTTTGGCTGTTGGCACAATATCAAGCCGATGATCAAAATACTTATTTCCGCACTATAGAGAATCTGTTTTCGGCAGCCGAGATGAATGAACAGGTAGCACTGTACTCCGCTCTTCCATTAATCTCTTATCCGGAATTATGGCTTAAGCGTTGCGCTGAGGGTATCAGGAGTAATATCGGCATAGTATTAGAAGCTATTATGTACCATAACCCTTATCCTGCAGAAAATTTGCCGGAGCCGGCATGGAACCAAATGGTTTTAAAAGCTTTTTTTACCGATAAACAAATTAATAATATATATGGATTAGATAGCCGGGCAAATACCGAACTTGCACGAATATTAATTGATTATGCCCGGGAACGCCATGCAGCCGGCAGGCAAATAAATGATATGCTTTGGTACCTGGTTCAAAAATTTGTTACCGAACAACAATTGAATAACATGAAACAAGGTCATTTTAATGATTAATTGTTTACTTTAAAAAAATACTAAAATGTGTTGCAGTCATCATACAGAGGAAAGAAGCGTACCGTTAGCGCAACCAACAGAAAAGTTTGACATGGATTTGATCAGGGGGATGAAATTTTTCGATCCTCATGTGCATATGACATCCCGTACTACTGATGATTATCAGGCTATGGCAGATGCCGGTATTGTTGCCCTCATTGAACCATCGTTCTGGCTTGGTCAACCGCGTACCGGACCCGATAGCTTTAAAGATTATTACAGCAGCCTGGTAGGTTGGGAAAGATTTCGTTCATCACAGTTTGGCATTAAACATTATTGCACCATCGGCCTAAATTCACGGGAAGCTAATAATGAACCCCTGGCCGAGCAGGTGATGGAAATGTTACCTTTATTTATCTATAAAGATGGTGTTGTTGGTATTGGCGAAATAGGATTTGATGACCAAACCGCTGCTGAAGAAAAGTATTATCGTTTACAGCTTGAGCTGGCAAAGGAATCTGGCTTACCTGTGCAGATCCATACTCCCCATCGTGATAAAAAACGCGGTACTCAACGCAGTATGGATATAGCTATTGAACATGGGCTTGATCCGGGCATGGTTATAGTTGATCATAACAATGAGGAAACTGTAAAAGAAGTATTAGAGAGAGGATTTTGGGCTGCATTCACTATTTATCCGTTTACCAAGATGGGTAATCAGCGTATGGTAGAAATTACCAAACAATACGGTCCGGAACGTATCATGGTCAATTCAGCTGCCGACTGGGGCATTAGTGATCCAATGGCTGTACCAAAAACCGCGGCCTTGATGAAACTTAATGGTATAAGCCTTGCCGATATAGAGTTAGTTACTTACCGTAATGCCATTACTGCTTTTGCTCAAAGTGGCCAAATCAATGAAGCTGATTTTGTTTCTGTGATTGACCAAAGTGCCAAATTTGAAGGAAATAGTATTTTACGCGGAGGCCAGCAACCTCGCATAGATAAATCATCCATCATTATCAGTTAAATACTTTGGAAAAAATACTGACCTATTTACGCATGATGCGGCCTGCTAACGTTATCACTTCGGTTGCTGATGTGTTAGCCGGGGCTGCTATAGCCGGTGTTTTTTCGGCAGAAGCTTTCAGCAATCACATTAAGGCCATAATTATGCTCTGCATTTCGACAGCTTGCTTGTATGGTGGCGGCATTGTATTTAATGATGTTTTTGATGCTGATATTGATAAAATTGAGCGCCCGGAACGTGCAATCCCGAGCGGAAAAGTAAGTTTACAGCAGGCTTCTGTACTTGGAAGTATACTTTTACTTTCTGGTATTATAGCCGCAGCATTCGTTAGCCCAACATCGGGTTTATTGGCCTTAGCAATAGCCTTCTTTGCGTTATTATATAACAAAATTGGCAAACATCACCCATTCTGGGGGCCACTGAATATGGGCTGCTGCCGGGGCTTAAATTTACTTTTAGGCGTTAGTATTATTGCCGGAGCTCTATTACAATGGTATTTTTTGGCCATTGTACCGATTATCTATATCTTTTCAATCACCATGATCAGCCGTGGTGAGGTACATGGTGGCAGCAGATCAAATTTATACATCGCGGCTGTGTTATATTGTATAGTAACGGGCTTTCTGCTTTGTTTTTCGTACCTCAATAACAAGTTGCTTTTATCGGCTATTATTCTGATCCCATTTTTATGGATGATATTTAAACCCTTATTCAGGGCAATTAAAAACCCAATAGGTAAAAATGTGGGAGGTGCGGTTAAGGCAGGCGTTATTTCATTAATATTGATGGACGCTGCCTGGGCAGCCACATTTAGTACCATTATCGCAGCTTTGATAATTGCTTGTTTACTACCTATATCTATTTTATTGGCAAAAGCTTTTGCGGTTACTTAATTAAATTCAAAACGTTCTTTATTATTTACATGAAGCACTTATCACAATCATTTTCTATCAAGTTTGAATATCAGGTTTATTTTACTGCTGATATTTTTAATAAAACCAATACGCTTCTTAACCATTTTCTGACTAACTCTGCCACATCTTCATCAAAACGCAAAATACTTTTCGTTGCGGATAAAGGTGTTACTGATGCTAACCCCAAATTGATCCGGGACATTCAGGAATATTTTTCACTTCATAGCCAAGTCCAACTCATTCAAGATATTTTAATAGTGCCAGGCGGTGAAATTGCCAAAAATGATCTTGCATACTTTAACCAAGTACTTGAGGCGGTTAATAAATATGGCATCGACAGGCATTCCTACATAGCTGCAATTGGTGGTGGGGCTGTATTGGATATGGTAGGTTATGCTGCAGCTGTTGCTCATCGTGGTATCAAACACATACGCATTCCAACTACGGTATTATCACAAAATGATTCCGGAATAGGCGTTAAAAATGGCTTCAATTTTTTCTCTAAGAAAAACTTTCTGGGAACATTCGTTCCACCTGTGGCGGTGTTTAATGATGAACTTTTTTTGAAAACGCTTACAGATCGTGATTGGCGTTCAGGTATTTCTGAGGCAGTAAAAGTTGCTCTATTAAAAGATGCTGAATTCTTTAACTGGATAGAGAACAACACCACAGCCCTGAATGAACGAAACGCGGATGCCATGAACTACCTGATATGGAAATGCGCACAACTTCATATGGAGCATATAGCAGGCGCCGACCCATTTGAAAGCGGATCGTCACGCCCACTTGATTTTGGCCACTGGAGCGCGCATAAACTGGAGTATTTGACCAATTTTGAAATGCGTCACGGAGAAGCTGTTGCTCTCGGAATTGCACTGGATACTGTTTATTCCAATCTTTCAGGTCGCATATCATCAGAGGAAAGCGATAGAGTAATACAAACCTTACAAAACATAGGCTTTGAAGTTTCACATGACTTACTGCAGGTTGACGGAGATAACAGCCCTATTTTGGCCGGCCTTGAGGAATTTCGGGAACACTTGGGTGGTCAGCTAACCATTATGCTGCTTAACGGCATTGGTCACGGTGAAGAGGTACATGAAATTGATATAGAAATATTAAAACAAGCCGGTAAAAAACTTTGCGATACAAAAAGCCTAAATTGCAATAATTAATACCATATGAAACTTACAGCTGGGCATTTAACTTATTGTACCAATATATATGCAGGCGAAACCTGGGCCGAACATTTTGATGCACTCAAACAGAGCTTTCCTGATATAAAACAACAATTATCGCCCAATGCACCAATGGGTATCGGCTTGCGTTTATCAAACCTGGCCAGTACAGAAATCGTGCAGCATGATAACCTGCAACAGTTTAAACAGTGGCTGCAACTTAACGATGGTTACGTATTTACGATGAATGGTTTCCCCTACGGAAGCTTTCATAACTCAATAGTAAAAGATCAGGTACATGCACCCGACTGGACAACCGCTGACCGTACCGATTATACCATCCGTATTTTCAACATATTGGCCCAGTTAGTACCAGAAGGCATGGCCGGTGGCATTTCAACATCACCTCTAAGCTATAAATATTGGTTTAATAAAGAAGCGGCGCTTAACGCAGCAAAAACAGAGGCGACCCAAAATATACTAAAAGTGGCAGCAGAACTGTATAAAATCAAACAGCAAACTGGTATCACCCTACATCTGGATATAGAGCCCGAGCCAGATGGAATACTGGAAACCGGTAAAGAGTTTATCAGTTGGTTTGAAGATATGTTACTACCACAAGGTATCGCTTTTTTTAATGATGAATTGCACCTACCAACTTCAATAGCCCAGGAAGTAATTAAAGAGCATGTGAATTTATGCTACGATATTTGCCACTTTGCTATTGGTTATGAGCCCCATGAGCTTATTATCAATGAACTTGATCAAAAGGGCATCAAAGTAGGTAAAATTCAGATAAGCGCTGCCTTAAAGGCAATATTTGACGCACCTACCGATGATAACCAGCTCATTTTACTTGAATTTGAAAAATTCAATGAGCCAACATACCTGCACCAGGTTATTGCAAGGCTTGCTGATGGAAGTTTGGTACGGTACACAGATCTTCCTGATGCATTAGCTGCTGCAGATAAACCGCAGGAATGGAGAGCGCATTTTCACGTCCCCGTATTTTTAGAAAACTTTGGCCTGCTGCAATCTACACAAACCGATATTGTTAAAGTGTTAGCTCTACAGGCTCAAAATGCATTTACCAATCATCTGGAGGTAGAAACCTATACCTGGGGTGTGTTGCCCGATGCGTTGAAAATCCCACTTACCCAATCCGTTATACGGGAGTTAGAATGGGTGAAAAACAAATTAATTAACTAATCAGTATTATGCATAAAACTGTTGTTATTGATATTGTAGGCTTATCCGCCTCCGTAATTGGCGAGCATACGCCCTTTTTAAAACAGTATATCGCCAGCAATAAACTAAGTACAATTGAACCACTTTTACCAGCGGTTACAACATCAGTACAATCCGCTTACCTCACCGGGAAATATCCATCTGAAAATGGTATTGTAGGCAATGGATGGTATGACCGTGTGGACAGCGAGGTAAAATTCTGGAAACAATCAAACAAGCTGGTGGCCGGAGAGAAAATATGGGATAAAGCAAAAAAGCAAGATCCTTCTTTTACCTCGTCAATGATGTTTTGGTGGTACAATATGTATTCTACTACAGATTATTCGGTAACACCAAGACCTAATTATCTGGCCGATGGTCGAAAAATGCCCGATTGTTATTCACACCCCGCCGAGTTTCGCGATATATTGCAGGAAAAACTCGGGCAGTTTCCGCTTTTCCAATTTTGGGGGCCGGGTGCAAACATTAAATCAAGTAAATGGATAGCTGATGCATCAATGTACACGGATGATCTGCATAACCCTACCCTTAGCCTGATCTACTTGCCGCATTTAGATTATTGCCTACAAAAATTTGGGCCAGACGTATCAAAAATTGCTCAGGAACTTAAGGAAATAGACGCTTTGGTTGAAGAACTGGTTACCTTTTATGAAAAGAAGGGAGCCCGCATAATCCTGTTATCTGAATATGGTATTGCTCCGGTAAATAATCCTATTCATCTTAACCGGATATTACGTCAGCATAATCTGTTACAAATACGTGTTGAGCGTGGTTTAGAGCTCCTTGACCCTGGTGCATCCAAAGCGTTTGTTGTCGCCGATCATCAATTAGCACATGTTTATATTAATGATCCGTCTGTAACCGAACAGGTTAAGGCATTATTAAAAGCTGTACCTGGCGTTGAATTGGTACTTGACCGTACTGAACAAGCTGTTTATCACATAGACCATGAGCGGGCCGGCGACCTGGTTTTGATGGCCGACGAGAACAGTTGGTTTACCTACTATTTTTGGCTGGATGATGCAAAAGCGCCTGATTATGCCCGGGTAGTTGATATTCACAAAAAGCCAGGGTATGATCCGGTAGAGATGTTTATGACGTCAAAAGCCCGTGCAGGGTATAAACTGCTCCGTAAAAAAGCAGGCTTAAGGTATGTGATGGACGTGATTCCACTGGATGCTACTTTGATCAAAGGGTCTCATGGACGGGTTGGTATAGCCGAAAAATATAAACCTGTGCTGATAACAAAGAGAAGCTTTTTGCAGGATAGCATTGCTCCTGTTGATGTTTTTGATATTATTTGGCAGCATCTAAATGAAAAAGACAATTAAGTATCAGCAACTTAATTGTTCATTATTAAAAGACTTATCCGGAATTTAAACCAAAATCCTACATTTGCCCTCTTTAAAACATAACTATGGAAAATTTTCAAAAATTAAAAGACCTGATTGCCGCTGCCGAAGTTGATGCTGCAAGTTTTTATGAAAAAGGCAATAAAGCAGCCGGTACTCGTCTGCGTAATGCAATGCAACAATTAAAAGTATTAGCTACAGATATCCGTAAAGAGGTAACTGAGAAAAAGAACGCATAACTAAAAGCATTAAGAACTCTTTAATAAAAGCCTGGCTAAAATTAGCCAGGCTTTTATTTTTCGCCAGCGATTGTCGCTGCAACACCCTACTATTGACGCATTTACACGTTATATTTTAGCAATCCATGCATTAAATTTGGAGTATGAAAGTTGTAAGAGTTCAATACACCACCCGCCCGGAATTTGCTGCTGTAAACCAGCAAAATATTACAGCCATAGTAAATGAGCTAAAAATGCTTAATCACTCTGGAATAAAATATACCGCCTGGCTACTGCCAGACAGTAAAACCTTTATGCATTTTGATCAGTTTGAGAATGAAGAAGCGCACCAGATATTACAAGAGCTTCTTTCATTTAAGAAGTTTGCCGACGAATTGTGGTCAAGCAACTTAGAGGTTGAACCCAATTTAGAACTACTGTCTGTAGTTGCGTCGACGGAAAGTTATTTTTAATAAAAAAGGGGTATTTCCGACAATCAATAAAATCGCAAATATCTAACTTAAGGTTATAGCTTTGGTATCTCAGGCCCGCTATAAGGATGTTCAAGTGCATGTATGATCTGCACTAACCGGTATCTCGCATTCTCATTTTGAGGATCCATCCTAATGGTTTCCAGGTTTCTTGCCACGGCTTCCTTAACCTCAAATTGTGTGGTTGCTCTATCAATCCGAAGCGTTTCCGGTAAGGTTGCAGTTTCAAAATATGCTATTAATTCCTGTTCTGTCATGCTGCAAAAGTAATAAACCCAAACAATAAGCCGATCTTAAATTCTACACATAGCCGGCATGGTTATATGTTCATTTTTTTCAACTCGCTCACCGCATGATCCACCGCTCTGGCAGTAAAGGCCATATACGTTAATGAAGGATTTACGCATGATGCTGACACCATGAATGATCCATCTGTTATGAAAACATTAGGTGCATCCCATACCTGATTCCATTTATTGAGTACAGATGTTTTAGGATCATGTCCCATTCTTGCCGACCCCATTTCATGTATAGCGCCTATATCTTTGCGCTGCTCAAAGCTTTTTATATTTTTAAGCCCCGATAGTTCAAGCATTTCTCTGGCATCTGCTTCCATATCAATTTCCATTTTACGTTCATTCTCTTTTAAGCCAATATCTACATTAAGCGTGTTCAATCCCCACTTATCTTTTAATTCTTTATTAATGCTTATTCTGTTTTCGCGGTATGGTAATACTTCACCAAAACTCACTATTGACATAGACCAGTTTCCAGGTTCGGTAAGTTCATTTTTAAGGTCGGCACCTATGCTAATTTCAGGTATTTCCCTGCTCCAGGTCTGTCTGCCAGCCCCTCCCTGGTAGCCAAATCCACGCAAATAATCGCGCTTGTCAGCAAAAAGATTCCTATAACGCGGAATATAGATGCCGTTTGCCCTGCGTCCAAAAGTATATTTATCCTCATAACCTTCCATAATACCAGAAGCTCCACCACCTACATGGTGATCCATAATATTATGGCCCAACTGACCACTACTGCTGCCCAAACCATCTGGCCATATATCTGTGGCAGAATGCATGAGTATCCAGGCGCTATTGAAAGTACTGGCATTCAGAAAAATAATTTTAGCGTTATAGGTATACGTTTTGTTATTTTCGGCATCAAGTACTTCTACTCCCGTTGCTCTTTTAGTATCCTTATTGTATAATACCCGGGTAACTATTGACCACGGCCTAACCGTTAAATTTTTGGTAGCCATAGCAGCCGGCAAGGTAGACGACTGTGTGCTAAAATACCCGCCAAAAGGACAACCAAGAATACATTTGTTACGATACTGACAATTTGTGCGCCCTTGTATTGGCACAGTTAAATTAGCCGTACGGCCTATGATCATTGCGCGTTTGCCCGCATATTGCTTTTTAATGCGTGCCGCCACATCTTTTTCCACACAATTCATTTCCATTGGTGGCTGAAACTGGCCATCCGGTAGTTGAGGCAATCCTTCCAAAGAACCACTGATGCCAGCAAATTTTTCCGCATGATCATACCAGGGTGCAATTTCTTTGTAACGCACCGGCCAGTCAATCGCTATTCCTTCTTTTGCATTAGCTTCAAAATCAAAATCGCTCCAGCGGTAACTTTGCCTACCCCACATCAGTGACCTCCCACCTACATGGTAGCCCCGGCGCCATTTATATGGTTGAACCTGAGTATAAGGATTTTCTGTTTCGTTAACCCAAAAATCGATATTGGATTCATTCAAGCCTCCAGCCTGATACAATACTGGATGATCTTTGATTTTGGCCTGAATTACACCATCATGATGTGGAAACTCCCAGGGAGCTTTCATAGCCGTTTTATAACCAGTTACATGTTCAATATTTTCGCCTCTTTCTAACATCAATACCTTGAGTCCTTTTTCAGTTAGTTCTTTCGCAGCCCAACCACCCGAAATTCCTGACCCAACAACAATGGCGTCGTAAGTGTAGTTATCCATAATTTATAATCGGTAGATTAATTGTATAAAAAACACAAAATAGCATTTTTCTAAATATCTGTCTAATTCTCGAGAAAGATCAATTGAAATAAGCTATAATTGACCATAACTATCTTCATTTTTGTATCTGAAATTACCAATCCAACTTCAATAGGTAAACACCTTGACGAGGTAATATTATACTTGTTTTTAAATGCCCCTTTATAACATTTTTGTTCTCAGGCTTACCGGCTATTTTTAATTGCCCGGCTTTTTCCAATTCCCGTATTTGCGCTTCAGTTGGGCTTTGTGGCGATCCCATTTTTTTCCAAACTTCATACGAATTGCTGTGTTCCTGATCAATACAATATTGGGTTATTGTGACTGCTTTAGCAGGTATATCATTAATTTGAATGTTGATGGTTTCGCCAGCATTCTGTATATCATCGTCATGGTAATTCCAAAGCATCACTGTAGCCGTTGCTTTATCTTTGGCAGCTAAAGCACCTATATCTGTGTTCAAACCCCTCACGCTTGAGTCAGCAATAGTTTGTAGCTCATGCATACGGTTACCTTTCACCTCTACCCTTTTGCCCTTCATCATACCAAACATCCTGAACACATTTAGTACGGGTTTATCAACTCCGTTTGTTGACAGATCCCGAAATCCATAAAACCAGGGCTGATCTTCAAACTCAAACGACCAGGAAACCGCGCCCATTAGATTCACCTTCAATGAATCTGCCAACTCATACACACGTGCAAATGATGCAGCTGTATAGCTGGAATACATAGTGCCGTTGCGATAAGCATTAGATGGATTGGTTGCCATACCACAAGCGGCACAGCCTTCCGGATCAGATTCACCAATAACAATCGGGATATTTTTAGTTTGAGGATAAGAGGCCACAATTTTAAAACCTTCCCTGATATCACGTATCTGCGGTGCCATATTCATCCTGACGCGACCATTAACCAAGGTGGGATTGCCTTTAGCATGAAAAGAAATAACATCAACAGGCGACCCAATTTTACCTGTTACATAGTTAGTACCGGATATACAATGTTCAATAAAGGCCTTCAAAAATCGCATACCGCTTTGGCTTGATCCTCCGGCTACTTCCGGTCCGCCAACCTTGGCAGTGGCCAAAGCTCTTTTTACACCATGCGCTGCATAATCATACATTTTAAAAAACTCGGTCATAGTACCTTTCCAATAGCTGATGTTGGGCTCATTCCAAACTTCCCAGTACCAGCTTTCAACTTCTTTTTTACCATATCGGCCTACCTCATGTTTTACCCACTGGTAAATCAGCTCTTCCCATTTATTATAATCGTTTGGCGGATATGCCCAGCCAGTATAAATTTCATTGTAATCATGCCCAGGCTGCCAGTGATGCCGATAAGGCTGTGGGTGCGATGATAAAGCTTCGGGCATAAAGCCAATCTGGGCATAAGGTTTTATGCCTAATTTGATATAAGTATCAAATATACTATCCACCAAGTGCCAGTCATAAACCGGTTTTCCCTGTGCATACTCCGTATAAGCATTGGTTGAGCCCCATTTTAAAGCAGCTTCTCCATTACCTGTATTTAACAGATTGTGTACGCGCATATGCACTGGAACCGGGCTCAATGCGGCCAATTCTGCAAGCAACTTTTTCCCATCTTTCATATAAGTATAGTTGGGCTCATCATGCCCGAACCATGCCCAAATCGGCTTCATATCTCCTGTTTCTTGTTTCAAATCAACAGAAATAGTTGCTGCCCCCTGAGCAAAAATATGGTGCGGGCAGAACAACAAAACAAGCAAAAACAAAAAAGTGTATACCGCTCTGGAACTCATGAATTAAGTTATATGGTGATAGATTAAACTGGCAACCGAAAATAATAATTAAGGATAATAAACAGCAACTCATAGAACACTGATTGTATATGTGTGATGTTATTGTTACAGCAAACAACGTTTATGATACCAAACCCAATCTTTAATATGATCAATCAGGAAACGAGCCACCTAAATAATCCAGAAAACCTTATATTGTAACAAGTTAAATAATAGCCTTATATGCATGAAAATCTACTGCTTTGTTTAGGCCTGATCATGAGCGTGTCGTTCCTGGTTCTTATTGCCAGAAAGCTGTCGATCCCTTATCCTATTTTTCTTGTTATCGCCGGCTTAGCTTTTGGCTTTATACCAGGTATTCCGGTTATACATATTGATCCTAACCTGGTTTTTCTTATCATACTGCCACCTGTTTTATTTGACGCTGCCCAAAATACATCCTGCAAAGCTTTATGGAAGTGGCGGCGCATTATTACCGTAATGGCATTAGGATATGTGTTACTTACAGCAACTATTGTTGCCTTTGTTGCCTGCTTACTTATACCAGGATTTACACTCCCCCAAGGTTTTTTATTGGGCGCCATTATATCTCCGCCTGATGCTGCGGCAGCTACTGCTGTACTTCAAAGGATAAGATTACCCAAAGGCCTTGTATCTATATTGGAGGGCGAAAGTTTACTGAACGATGCTACCAGCCTTACAGTTTTCAGGTTTGCGCTTGCTGCCATTATTACTAATAATTTTGTTTGGTACAATGCTGTTGGCAATTTTGTATTGGTTTGTGTTTCGGGCATTGCCATTGGGTTGTTTTTTGGCTTATTATTTTATGCCTTTTACAAGTGGTTACCTACTACGGCTAACCTGGATATCGCGCTTTCGTTTGTATTGCCCTATCTCATTTACCTAAGTGCTGAAGCCGTTCATTCATCGGGTGTATTGGCTATAGTTAGCGGCGGCGTATTTATATCTTATCAAAATCATTTTATTTTCTCGCACAGCAGTAGGCTTAAGGCCAATGCGGTTTGGCCGGCTATTATCTTTATCCTGAACGCCGTTATATTTTTCCTGATCGGGTTGCAACTTCCCGATATCATGGCGGGTGTAAAGAGCATCCCAATTTCAAACGCACTACAAATTGCCTTGATTATTTCCCTGCTCATTATTGTGATCAGGTTGCTGGCCGGTTATATCTCCTCTATTTTTACATCTTTTATTAGTCATTACATCACGGTTGCCGTAAGTCATCCTGGCTGGCGAAACCCTTTGATCATCAGCTGGGCTGGCATGCGCGGCGTAGTATCTTTAGCCTCTGCTTTAGCCATCCCGCTCGTGCTCCCGGGCGGACAAGCTTTTCCGTATCGGGATCTTATTCTGTTCATTACATTTGTGGTTATTATTGTTACACTTGTTGGGCAAGGCCTTGCTTTGCCCTGGGTAATTAAAGCCGTGAGACCAGAATCCATACTCGGATCAAAAGAAGATAATCAGCAGCTGATTGAAATAGATCAGCATTTAATATCCGCCGCTATTACTGAGCTTAATTTGAAATATTCGGCTGAACTTCAAGAAAATGGCATGCTTAAAAACAGAATGGACTTATTAGCATTTAAAGTTAGCATTTATCAAAACCTTGGCGACGACCGCAAAAAAAGGGAGAACGCTTTGGCTATCATAAAAAGCTTTAAAAAGATCATGATGCAAATAACAGAGCATGAACGAAAACAACTCCGTCATTTTAGACACCAACCAGATTTTGATGATGATGTTATTCGCCTCATTGAAAGACGGCTCGACCTTGATGAAGAAAGGCTGGATGACGACATTGAAACTGTTTGAAAAATAAATACCAAACCGTTGTCCCAATAAAAAACATTCATTATCATTAGCTTATCCAAACTTATTTACATCTAACTGCTAATTTTATGAAAAAGAACATGCTGTATTGGGCATATACATTAATTTGGCTAACACTTTTATTTACTCCGTTTTCCGGTATAGCCCACAAAGCCCAGGATACTACTGTTTCTCCAGCCGTTAACAATCAAACTCTTCCTGTAACCGTTGCTCCAATAACTAAAATTCCGCGTGTAATTAAAATACAAACGGTATATGCCAGCGAAGAAGAACAGCAGAATGAAAAAAAGAACAGACGAACCACCGCGTTTCCGGATAATACATTACGGTTTACCATTTCAAATCCGGATGCATTTTTACGGGCCAAACCTACAGATAATGCCAAAATTGTAATTTATGCTAATGGGGTTGAACTGAATGGGATCAGCAACAGTTGGTACAGAAATATAACCCGGTTAGATATCAACAGCGGTCAAATACCGGCATTGGGTACTACCGCTGATATTGATGTAAAACTTTTGCGAAACGATACCACTCAAGCTGCCTGGAATTTCTTTTACAGTGGCAGCAGGCATTTTTGGTCAAATTATGTTGATATAGATGCCTCAATTGGTTGGGAAGGCATGAGCTCACTTGAACGAGCACCATCTTTACGCGCTATCCGGATAGTTTATTACCAGCAGTGGATATTCTGGGGGTGGCTTGGATTGTACCTGATAATTTTAATATTCTTTTTACTGGTTGCCCGAAAATCTGATGCTTTGAAAGAACGCCCCGATGGCCCATACAGCTTGTCATATACCCAATTATTATTTTGGACGGCATTGATCATAGGTGGATTTATTTACACCGTAGTACTTACGGATATTACTAATAGCTTGAATACCTCTATTTTGCTTTTATTGGGAATAAGTATTGGTACAACCGGAAGTGCCACTGCAATTGATACTTCTTTTAATCAGAATAACCTTATTGTAAGTGATAAACGCAGCAAATCATTTTTTTATGATATCCTTAGTGATGGCGACTCTTACAGTATCCCCCGGATACAAACTTTTGCCTGGAATTTGGTTTTAGGCTTATATTTTATAGTATACACCATAGTGCATAAAGCCATGCCTGTTTTTTCCGATACACTTTTATATTTAGCCGGTTTTAGTTCGGTATCTTACCTGAGTGCTAAACTGCCAGAAAATATTAATGCGAAAAATGCAGCGCAACTAAAGTTGGCAAATCCGACTAATAAGAAAGATCCAGGAGCCACTCAATCTGAAAAATAAATAAAACAGAGCAGCATGATTCTGATCATGCTGCTCTTGTTTACTCGCCTTTCGATTTTCCTAATTTATCAAATTCTACCACTCCTGCACGAGAAGCCCATTCGTTATACATTTTGGTCAATTCAATAACCTTTTCAGGATATTTTGCAGCCAGATCATTTAGCTCAGAGCGGTCTGTACTGATATTATAAAGCTCCCACTTATTTGCAGGCCTTTGTGATACCAGTTTCCAGTCGCCTTGCCTTACGGCACGGTTACCCTCATGTTCAAAAAACAGCCCGTTGTGCCCCTTCCATGTTTGACCCTTAAATACAGGTACCAGACTTATACCTTCTGTTGGAGTTATAGAATTCCCATTGTAAACTTTAGGATACGATACCTTAGCCAAATCAAGACAGGTGGCCATTAAATCAATAATATGCGCTGGCTTGCTCACCAGAGAACCTGGCTGAATAACACCAGGATACCATGCAATAAAAGGAGTAGCAGTGCCACCCTCATACTCCCAGTGCTTAAACAACCTGAAGGGCGTATCGCTTACATTAGCGCCTAACGATTCGTATGATGTAAATGAGGTTGGATCGCTGGCAGGTTTATTATTAGCAGCTAATACCTCAGGAGTAAACCCAGGCCCCTTAATGCTTTCATTACTGGCGCCGTTATCTGATAAAAACATGATCACTGTATTTTTATCTTCACCCAGTTCTTTAAGTTTAGCCCTTATACGGCCTATATTTTGATCCATACGATCGATCATGGCTGCATACACTGCCATTTTGGTATCGAAACGTTCTTTTTCTTCAGGAGTAAGACTATCCCACTCAGGCACGCTTTTATCTCTGGGCGAAAGCTTTTCATCTTTATTGACAATACCCAGCTCTTTCTGCCTGGCTAACCGCTCTTCACGAAGCTTATCCCAACCCTTCAGGTATTTACCTTTATATTTGGCTATATCTTCAGGCAATGCCTGTACAGGCCAATGAGGGCTGGTAAATGCCATATACAGAAAAAAAGGCTTACCGGTTGTTTTATTATCATCAATAAATTTAACGGCATAATCAGCATAAGCATTAGTCGAATACCAATTTGGCCCGGGTGTAAATTCCTTGTCGTCCAAAGCAATGGTTAATTTCTGATTGGGTCGGTAAGGCATTGTTGGATTAAAATAACTACTTGCACCATCAATTAAACCAAAGTAATGATCAAAACCGCGCTTTACAGGCCAATGCTCGGGGTTGGTACCCACATGCCATTTACCTGCCATTAAGGTGTTATATCCACCCTGTTTAAGCGCTTCGGCAATGGTTACACAGTTTTTATTCAGATAGCCCTGATAGGCCGGTACATCGCGGTGGTTTACCATATCGCCTACCCCAGCCTGGTGTTGGTAAAGCCCGGTAAGCAGCGATGCCCGCGTTGGGCAACAACGTGATGCATTGTAAAACTGGGTCATGCGCAAACCCTCTTTAGCCAAAGCATCAAGATTCGGGGTTTGCGTTTCCGAACCAAAACATCCTATGTCTGAATAGCCCATATCATCAGCCAGAATAATAATGATGTTTGGCTTTTGTTGAGCAAAAACGGCTACCGGCGTTAAAAAAGCTACAGTTAAAAGCAGAAATACCTTTCTCATTATTTGCTTAATTTATATACCTCACTACCTGCCAGCAGGAAACAACCTAATCCATAATCTTCAAAATCTGGTACCTTATCATAACCAACCGGTTGCCCATCTTTAGGTTCTTTTCCGGTTCCTTGTACAAAACCAAGCATACCATCCTGGTGTAAACACTCTGTCGACATGGCATTCCAAGCTTTGGTAATTAAAGGTAAGTAGGTTTTCTTTTTCAGGATACCATGGTTAATCCCCCAGGCCATTCCATAGGTAAACAGTGCTGTGCCCGACAATTCTTTTCCACCAAAATTGGTTGAATCTTTTAAGCTCACGTTCCAATACCCGTCCGCACGTTGCAATGGAACCAAGGCCGTTATCATTTCTTTATAAACATTCAGGTATTCTTTACGATGAGGGGCATTTTCGGGCATGATCTCTAAAACCCGCAGCATGGCAGCTACTACCCAACCATTACCTCGCGACCAGTAGCAATCAGCCCCATTTGGTTCTTTGTAGGGCGGTACAAAATCCTTATCGCGCCACCACAAATGATCAGTGGTATTATACAGTCCATTGCCGCCATGAACAGTCTTGGTGTAATTATAAATGGCGAACATTTTTTCATAATACTTATCGTCATTATAAATTTGGCCCAACCTGGCATATACCGGCATTGCCATTTGCAGAGCATCAATCCAATTCCAGTCATCTTTTTTCTCACTGTTCACCATCAGATCTATAGATTGTTTTATTTTTTCGATACGTTCCGGCTTTTTATCTATCAGATAAAGATCTAAATAGGTTTGCCCGCAGCATTGATTGTCCGCATTACGGGTGCTTATCGCATCGCGTGGACTCCAGTCATGTTTATCGCTCCAGTCAACAGCATAATCATAATATTTTTT
The DNA here is from genome assembly GCF_039207105.1 of Mucilaginibacter sp. Taxonomy (GTDB): domain Bacteria; phylum Bacteroidota; class Bacteroidia; order Sphingobacteriales; family Sphingobacteriaceae; genus Mucilaginibacter. The sequence goes on along the minus strand of NZ_JBCECK010000022.1, from coordinate 38,561 downwards.
CTGAGGATCTATTTTATACATAGCCATCAACCCCTCATAGTAAACAGCTCGTGTCCACAGGTTACTGGTACGGGTGATGCCTTTTACAGTGACTTTGGCACCCGCATCCGGCCATTTTTGCATAAAATAGTTGTTAGCCAAAGCCATATCGGCCAGTACTTTTGTTTTGGCTGGTAATTGAGCCTGCACCACGTTTATTATCCCGATCATAGCAGCGGCGCACAGTATCATCTTTACCTTTGCAAATAGTTTATTCATATTGTAGGTTTTATATCTCATTAATTTGGTATCGGCTTAGCCCTATGGCATTCGTTTAAGACCTTCCCATTTTACTTTCCATTTTCCGTTTTTAGGAAATCCCGGATTGGTAGTGGTTGAACCATCCCATCCGGCGCACATCATAGCTATGGCAGCCAATAATCCCCCATTACCTGGCAGGTACAAGCGCAGTCGGCCATCCTGATAATTGTGCCCGTTAGGCAAATAAGTATTGGTCTTAATAGGCATGAATAATGCATCAATAGCTTTATCCGGCATGTTAAGGCGGGCAGCCGTCATGGCAGTCATCGGGAAATCCCAGCCCCAGGTATCTTTCCAATCCCAAACATCCCAAACCAGGTTAAAGGTTTTCTTCATCACCAGGGTATCGAGCTTATTATTGTAAGGCAGCATACCATAAGCAGCCAATACAGCCGGATGATCCGTTTTTAACTTAGGATTAGTATATCCATCAGGTGCGCTTTCCGCCGCCAGGTATACGCCATTCTTTTGCGGAAGGGCTGAAAGTTTTTGGAGGATGAGCGCGTATTTTTTATTTGGCTGCATTCCTAAACGCTTGCGCCATTGTTGTGCGGTGTTTAATGCCCAACGCCAGTATTGCAGCTCATAAGTAGGATTAAAAGTTTCTTCCGGTTTATAACGTTCCTGAGCCAGGATAATGCCTTTGCCTAAAATATAACGGTCATGTTCCTGATCATAGGTCGGAAAAGACGCCATAAAATCGGCGTCGGCCAATACCAGATCTTTGTATTTATCCAGTGTTTGTTTATTTGGGTGAGCACGGTAATCCAACTCGGCAAAATAAATAAAATGAGGCTGCTGCCATATCAGGAACGCACCAACCGATGATGGGCTTTCATTACCATCCGGGTCAGTCATTTTTTGCCAGCGAACACCATCATAACCCTGCCTTTGGGCTATGGCCTTAGCATTGGCTTTAACATGATGATACCAATCCATGCTGTTTTCCAATAGTTGCTCCCTACCCCAAAGCGCAAAATGGATACCATGCCACCAGTGCATTTCCAGGTGGGGTTTACCATACCAGCTATTGTAAGTTAAACCAGTTTCTTGCGGAGGCTGGTGCCCCGAGCATTGTATTTTGGTGAGGTATTGGGATAGTGTTATCCTGCGTTCCAGTTCATTGGCGCGAGGATCGGTGCTACCTTTAAAATCTACTGCACCACCACTCAGCCAAAAGGCTTTCCATTGTTGTATGCTGTTTGCTTGTACAAGAGAAAAATCAGGGCTAACCGTTGTTGGATTACGTGAACTAAACATGCATGTAAACGTCAAAGAATCGGCTTTCCCCTGCGGCGATAATATAAACTGATGAACACCTGAGTTTTTAACAATAGCCGTTCCCTGCCAGCCTAAACGTACATAATATTGGTTCGTATCAAGACGGTGAATAATTGTAGTTTCCTGCTTGCCTGAAGAAATTATTGACGAGCTATGTTTCTCAGGATTTTTCCAGTTGTCTCCATAATCAGCAAATTGATTGGTTGGAAAAGGAAAACGTAACCTCACCTTGAGCCGACCTTCAGATAATAATTTTGACTGCACTCTCACTCCTATTAAGTCAAATCCCTGATGCGCATAGGTTTCAACGTTTACTGCTTCGCCATCAAAAGTAAAGGAGCTGTTGATCCTCCCAGTCCACAGGTCAAGTTCCTGGCGAATATTTTTAATATCTTCTATCCGGGCTTCGGTACCATCTTTACGCAGCAGAATAAAACCCAGGTTGCCTAATTGCAAACGATGTACATTTTCGCGAAACCAGTTGGCCGCATCTTTATTTCGTTTGGGTTGGCTCCATTGTACGGAATAGGTTACCTTTCGGCCATTGAGTGTATATGTTTTTAATGTTTCATCAAATTTATAGCCTACCGTATCTTTAAAGCTATGCCATCCCCATTCAGATTGCGTACCTAAAGGGATACCTTTGTCATAATGTTCAGGGAAAGTTTGTAAACCTGTAGCATCAACAGTAAAGGCAAAACGACCATTGCCAACTGATAGGGAGGATAAAGTATCAGTACCATTATTAACCACATTATGGCGTTGTACCAAAGCTTTACGATCAATTTTGGTTTGAGCCTTTACAATAACCGACCAAACCAAAACACAGATAGAGAAATATACAGGCAATAGTTTTTTCATATATGGTTGTTATCCTTCAATTTTAAATAAGAAGGGAGAAGCCGTCATATACTTGCCTCCCTGCGATGTGGTGAACATATATGTTGGTTTTCCGTTTTGAAACAATAGCTGAGGCCTTTCAAAACGACCGTATTTATTCAGATATTTTGGTGGAGGTGGTTGATTAATATGATAGTAATCGGCATTAAAATAACCTATTTCGGGCTCACTCCATTTTTTACCGGTTTTTGATTCCATGTATAAACCATATTGATGGTTAAATACGCCCATGTCACGGGCCAGCATTTTAAAACGGCCCTTATCCATCCATACAAAAGCATCTTCCAACTGGGCATTGTTACTCTTACCCGAAAAATCAATCACAGGGTTACCGCTGTATTTTATATATGGCCCTTCCAGTTTATCGGCAATAGCCAGACCATATTTGCGGTTTCCTTTTACTAATGGATCAGTCGAATTTTCATATTCAGCAGTATTCCATGATTTATAAAATAGCCAGTATTGCCCGTTCGGGTGTTTTATAAACGCCGGATTGGTAGTACAATGATCATCCCAGGAACCGGCTTTACCCGCCTCTAACAAGGGAGCATCAGGACGTGTCCAGGGACCGTCAAGCGAATCGGCGGTAGCTAAGCCTATCCGCTTGGTATTGGTTTTACCATTGGAATTACCCATAAAAAACAGGCAGCATTTACCATCAACTTTTTTAATCGACGGGTTATGACAGGTAGTTGCATCCCAAAATCCCGGGCCTCTCGGGGCAAGAATAACACCCTGAAATTTAAGTTCACTTTCCGGCGTATCTGCTATCGCGTGGCATATTTCTGAGCCATTGATCCATCCACCCATCTTTTTCGAGGCTACCCAGCGTGAAAAAAATACATGTATCTTTCCATCCGGGCCTTCAATTGGGCTGTTACACCAAACATAATAGCCCTCCATTTCCAGCGTACGGCCAACGGGTTTTAATTTTTTTGCAAACGCAGAAACATGATCATCACTCTCTGCAATTGCCAATCCTGGCATTAATATCATTGCAGATGCCAAACCTAAATGCTCAATAAAATCCCGTCTTTTCATCTTCCAAAAAATATATTCGCTCCGTTACTTTAAATATTTATTTAATCCCAGTTCAGGGATTAACCTGATGCCCTGAATAACAAACTTTGCATTTAATTGCGCACCGGCTTCCAATGTATGGGTAGCATCTGTTCCAAAATAGCTTGATTTAACTTTTGCTTCTCCTTCGGTATCATAATCATCGGCTATCATTTTGTTCAGGTCAATGAAATAAGCCTGGGTTTGTGCTGCTGTTTCTTTAGCCCATTGCCCGTAATTGTTTATATCGTTACGACCATCAGATTTACCATCTTTCCAGGTATTACGGGGTATCGGTGAGCAAATAATCGGGATTGCTCCTTTTGCTTTTATATCATTTACATATTTGCGCATGTACCAACCATAAGTATGTACCACTTCCTGCACTTTCCTGATAGGGTTATAGATCTCCTGTTGTTCCTTACCTATACCCTTAATCGTACCTCGGGCGCGGGCGGTATCATCCAATTTGCCATTATCATTATGACCAAATTGCATGATCACAAAATCCCCGGGCTTAACTTTTGCCAGTACCTTATCCCATAAACCCATAGTTTGAAAAGTACGGCTGCTGGTACCACCCAAGGCATCATTTTCTACAGCAACTTTTGTGGTATCAAAATAAGTGGCGATGTAATTACCCCATCCCCATAAACCTCCATCGCCCTTCCCTTTACCGTTTTTTACGGTAGAATCACCTATCAGATAAAATGTTGGTTTGTCAGCGGGTTTATAAAGTATAAAAGATGATAGCACAATTGCCCCTATCAACAGCAGACTTAAACTTGCATTTTTTTTAATAAAGTTGCCCATCATAACAATTGATCAGTTTTTGAGGTATTTATTTAAAGGATTTCTGCTATCTGCCCTGATCCCTTCTGCAACAGATTCCGCATTGATAGTAGCCCCCATTTTATTGGTGTGCGTATGGTCGCCGGGGAAAAACTTTTTCACAGAATCCGGGCCCCATTTATCATATTTATCAGCAGTGATACGGTTCATATCAATAAATATAGCCCCCTCCTGCTTCGCCACCTCCTGCGCCCATTTACCATAATCATTATTAGCACGTATTACCTTCCCATCACGAAATTCGTTTCGGGGAATCATGGATAATACAACTGGTGTAGCTCCTTTTGCCTTAGTTTCCTGTATAAATTTGTGGAAGTACCAACCGTATGTATGCACGGTCTCTTTTAACCCATTTGGCCAGGTAAGTTCCACCGTTTCATCACCTGTACCCTTTAACACACCACGATATCCACTTTTTGTAGTGTCGGGCTTGCTGCCTTCGTTGTGGCCAAATACCATCATTACATAATCACCCGGTTTTAGTAATGAATCAACCTTGTGCCAGCGACCCTCTTTTATAAAAGTGCGGGTGCTTCGGCCGGCCATCGCGTCATTCTCTATGCTTATCCTTGACAAATCAAAATAATTCGAAATAATACTTCCCCAGCCCCACGTTTCTTTATCGTTATTATGAGTTGTAGAATCGCCTATCAGATAAATTGTTGGCTTTTGCTGTTTAACAAATGCTAAACCTGCAAGGGCAACAATTAATAAGGTTATAATGGGTCTTGATGCTTTCATCATTATTTGCCAGCATTATCACTAATGGATACTTTGGTGTTATCTGTAGCTGTAATTTTTGAATCTTTCCACCCCCAGCCCTCGGCAAACTTTACATCGCCTGCTGTTGCTGCTTCAACATCAACCTTATCAAAGTAAAAATTCTGCATGGTTGATTCTTTTAAGCCTACAGCATTAATAGCTTTTTTTGCTCCTGTTACTTTAACGTTAGAAATGTATATGTTTTTAAAATGAGGTATTCCCTTTTCTGCAGGCTCAACCTGGTGCAATATTTTTTTCCAATGCGGGGGAAGGCTCTCGGGATTATACCCCTCCGGAAGTTTAGAATAGCTGTAACTTGGATTCCAGTTCATGGTAAACTGAAAAGCCGTTCCAACACCATTCATGGTTATATTGGTAAAATGAATATCTTCTACCGTGCCTCCCCTGGTAATGGCCGATTTAAGGTTGAGGCCGTTACTGGTTCCATTGCCGGTTAAATCAGTAGCTAACACGTGCCTGATATCTCCGGAAGTTTCACTCCCGCAAGTAATAAGGCCAGCCCCCGCCCTGGAGATACATTTGCGTATCACTACATATTCTGTAGGCTTATTTACCCTTAAACCATCCCAATCGCGACCTGCTTTGAGGCAAAAATCATCATCGTTGCAATCAATGTCACAGTTTTGTACCAGGATCCAGCTTGATGAATCTATATCTATCCCATCTGTTGATGGCCCATGCCCATCTACATTATTGCGGATAATGATCCCATCAACCGTTACCTGTTTTGAATAAAGCAACTGAACCGTCCAAAAACCAGCCTGTTGTAAGGTAATATTTTTAATAGTAACATCGCTTGAGTTAGATACCAGCAGTGTACGGGGGCGTTTGGCATCATAATCAACTATCCAACGCAAACCTTTAGGATCATACTCGGTGCGCATTTTGCGATACATATCCCAAAACGGTTTGCCCTGGGCATTTACCAAACCGTTTCCCGTTATAGCAATATTGGCCTGTCCGATAACGTTAATCAGCGCTGCCGGCCATTTCATCTCTATACCTGCCACACGGGTATCTATCTCCGGATAATCTTTGATATCCTGGCTTCCCAACAACTCAACTCCTGTTTCAATATTGAGGCAAACATTCTTTTTAAGAAATATAGATCCCGTTAAATACTTGCCTGGCTTAAATGAAACTATACCGCCGCCCTTTGCCGAACACTGGTCAATAGTTTTTTGAATAGCTGCAGAATTTAAGATTTTGCCATCATTTACTGCACCGTTATCATTTACAAACAGAATATTTGTTTTAGCCGGATAACTTTTAGCACCAACCTTTGTAGTCCAATCCATATTGGTTTGCGCGTTTGCTATGCTTGCGGCAACGAGTAATAACAAAACAGAACAGCGTAGTAATTTCATAAGTAGTATTATTCAGTTTAGTATAATTATGGGTAACATGATCATATTAGTTACTCTCCTCAATATTGTTTGAGGAGAGTAAACCATATTGCTAATATCCTGGATTTTGTGAGTATAATCCCGGAGCAGCATCTAACTGTGTTTGGGGCACCGGATAAATTACATAGTTTGCCACAACAGGTTTAATGGCCTTTTGAGCATCTTCTTTCGCTATCCAGGCGTTCATAATGGTTAGCAGATTGCCGCTTCTTTGCAAGTCAAACCAGCGTAAGCCCTCATCTGCAAATTCCCGGCGGCGTTCATCAAATAACTGATCAAGTGTTACTCCGGATACAGATGGTAAACCAGCTCTCGTTCTTACCTGGTTAACAATCGCGTCAACATCTCCCTGTGCGCCCGGAGCTCCGTGTAATATACATTCTGCTTTTAGCATTAAAATATCTGTGTACCTGATGGCTATATAGTTGATTCCCCAATCAAAACGGCTGGCAGTCGGAATTTTGGTAATATCAAGCCATTTTTTAAAAAAGGGACGAATTTCAGTAGTCCCGGCATTGGTATAACCAGCCGTGTATAAGCTGAACGCTTTGCGGGTATCGGCTGCGGCATAACTATTCGCCAGATCATTTGATACCGGAATGATTTCTAAACTGCCATTTGATTTGGTATCCTTAATAGATAAAAAATAGGTATTTGGAGCCAGCGTCCATGGGAATGACGCGCCGTACAAATCAGCACTACCGCTAATGCCGCTGGTATACATCACATCAAAAACAGCCTCCTTGTTGGTTGTTGGACTTTGGTTAGTATATGAAAAGACGCTACTGTAAACAGGATTAAAAGCAAATTGTCCGCTATTGATCACATCCTGTAATAATGGCAAAGCCAAATTCCATTCGTTCGATCCTGTTCCAGGACCTTCTATGCCATAATTGGAGGCAGATTTAGCCATATACACCTGAGCCAGCAAAGCTTCTGCCGCATATTTAGTGGCTCTGCCAACATCAACGCCGGTGTAACTGGTTGGTAAATCAGTAATAGCAGCTTGGAGATCAGCGATGATAAGTTTATACACGTCCGGAACAGAACTGCGATTTATGGTATTAGCCTCTGGTGCAGTAACCGGATGATCAATTATTGGGAGCTTACCAAAATATTTAACCAGATCAAAGTAATAAAAAGCACGCAGAAATTTTGCCTCCGCTTGTAACCTGGTGGCTAATAAAGCAGAGCCTATGAAACTACCGTTCTTAGCTATCTGATCAAGCAGGGTATTGGCTCTGAAAATACCATTAAAATCAGTTGCCCAGGCTTCAGTTACATAAGCATTTGCCGCCAATGATGGTGAAAAATCATTAACAGGGTCCCAATCACGTACGGTAACCGAAACGCCATAAATATTGTCTGACCGTATTTCGGACATGTTTAACAAGCGTACGGGATAGTTATGCAAATCAGCATATACTGCATTTGCCCCTTGCAAAAAATCACTCGGTGATTTGTAAAAGGTTGCCGTTGTTGAATTAGAGATCGGTACCTGGTTTAAATCCTTTTTGCAGGAAGCCATCAGGATAACTGCTGATATGGTTGATAGAAAAAATATCTTTTTCATTTTGATAATGTTGAAATAATTAAAATGTAACACTCATACCGAAAATCAATGATTTAGCTAATGGTAAACCACCATAGTCGCCTGCTTCCGGATACGCGCTATCAGAGCTAATAGCAGTATTTTGTGCTTCAGGGTTAAAGCCTCCGTAATATTTGTCGTGACCAAAGAAATTTTCGGCAGTAACATAAACTCGCGCGGCGCCTAATACTTTGGTTTTAAATACTCTTTTAAGGTCGTAACCAAGTGTAATATTTCTAACCCGTACATAATCTGATGAGTATAACCAATCGGTGTTGGCCACAAAACCAAAGGTTGAATAAGCCTTACTTACACGTCCATCTCCCTGGTTGTCTGGCGATCTCCAACGATTTGCATAAAATGCGGGCGCGTTATCTGTAAAACCCTGGCCAGTTCGGGTAATAGCCCTACCCAGTAAGGAATAAATTGAGCCGCCATTTTGGCCCTGTACCAATACAGTCAGGTCAAAACCTTTCCAGCGTACAGTATTGGTTATACCCCATGTATAAGTAGGATTCGGGTGACCAACAATTTGCTTATCAGCCTCGGTAATTACACCGTCGCCATTCAAATCCTGATATTTTGGATCACCAACGGTTTCGCCGGTACCATATGTTGCCACGTGGTTATCCAGATCCGCCTGTGTAAGAAACCCGATTTGTCTCACTACATATATACTGTTGATAGGTTGACCTACACGTAAGATAGCATCAGACACATCAAACGAATTTGGAATAATAATTTGTTGTTGATTGCCGTACAGATTTACAATTTTATTTGCATAATGGCTAATATTGATAGAGGTGCTCCATTGAAAATTACCTACCAGGTTATGGCTGGTTAATTCCAGTTCCTGGCCAATGTTACGTACAGAACCCGCGTTACGTAGCTGGCTACCAAAACCTGTTGATTGTAAAATCGGCACATTGAGCAATAGCTGGGTATTCAATTTATTAAAGTAATCAAATGAACCGGTTAAACGGTTGCTGAACAATCCGAAATCAAGGCCCAAATCATAAGTTTGCGATTTTTCCCACTGTATATCAGGGTTAGGTAAATTGTTTGGCGCCTGACCAATAGCTAAACCCTGAGGCGAGCCCAAAACATACCCGTATGAACCTATTGTTGAAATACTTCCGTAATCGCCTATGCTGTTATTACCGTTTACACCATAACTGGCACGCAATTTTAAATCACTTACAACAGGAACACGTTTCATGAAATCTTCTTGTACAATGCGCCAGCCCACAGATGCAGATGGGAATACGCCATATTTGGTATTGGCGCCAAATCTGGATGAACCATCCTCACGTAAACTTGCCGACAACAGGTATTTATCTTTAAACCCGTATTGCACGCGGCTAAAATATGATACCAGAACACTCTTAGTACCTGTAGTATTACCTGTTACATTAGCAGCGGCATTTAGTGTTTGAATTACACTGCTGGTATAGCCACCAACGGATGATAAAGTTGACTGATCTAATCGATCTGAATTATAAGACTGGCCGACCAAAACATTCAGGCTATGGACCGCATTAAATGTGGTATTATAGGTTAGCGTATTTTCATTTACAAATGTTTGCCTTTTAAAAGTACTGTATGAACCTGATGTATTGGCGGTAAGGTTGGAGTTTGTAGACGCGTTAAAAGTTCTGGAAGCCTGTGTACCTGAAATAGTATACGGAGTATAGCTGTTTGACGCATTATCAACATTATCCAAATTGAGTGAACTTCTTAGGGTCAGTCCTTTGATAATTTCGTATTCAGCAAATAAACTTCCCAGTGTACGGTATTTTTTAGTTTGCCCAACTTTGTTTTCTAACTTGGCAATAGGGCTGTTAGCAGAGTTACCCCAGGTATATTGCCCGTTTTTAAAAGCATTGGGATATAGACCCACTGTATCTTCCTGAATAGGGCTATAACTGATGGCCTGATGAAAGATATTGTCTTTACCTTCTACACCAGGATCTTGAGATATTGAATAAGTAGGAGCTAAATTTAAGCCCAACTTTACATTTTTTGCAACTTTTACTTCAACATTTGCCCGCGCTGAGTAAGCTTTATAGCCCAGGCCTTTTACAAAACCATCCTGATTAGCATAGTTACCGGAAATAAAATAGTTTACGAACTCGTTACCACCGCTGGCGCTCAGCGCTTGATTTTGCATAGCTCCTTTTTGCTCGATGGCCTTTTCCCAATCAATATATTGCAGGCCAGGATGTCCAGGCATAGCCCAGCGTGGATCAGGGATATAAGCCGAACTGAATGCCCCGCCATTAAGTGCCTGGCGTTTTGCAACATCATCGCTGGCGGTTGCACCTTGGGCGCCATATTTAAGTACATAAGCCGCATTGATCATTTCTGTAGCACGGTCAATCCACTGGTCGCCGTTAAGCATTGGCAAATATTTAGCAGCTGCATTATACCCATAATATGCGTTATAAGTAATTTTTGCTTTACCTGATTTACCTTTCTTGGTAGTGATCAATACAACACCGTTCGAAGCCCTTGATCCATAGATAGCCGCTGCCGCTGCATCTTTTAAAACCTGGATATCTTCAATATCATTAGGGTTGATATTATCCAATGGGTTACCAGTGCCGAAACTACCGCCAGTACCTATCGGTGACACCGATAAAGGAAAGCCATCAATAACATATAATGGTTCGTTGCCGGCGCTGATAGAACCGCTGCCGCGAACGTTTACGCTAAAGGCTTTACCCGGAACGCCGGTAGTTTGTTTAACGCTAACACCGGCCATTTGGCCAACAAGCGCCTGATCCACCCGGGTTATGGCGCGTTCATCGAGGTTATCGGCTTTAAAAGTAGCAAGGGCTCCAGTAACGTTACCCTTTTTTTGCGTACCGTAACCAATAACAACCACCTCATTTAACTGTGATTCGGTTTCTGATAAGCTTACGTTAATTACGGTATTTGTGCCTACTGTAACTTCTTTAGCATCAAATCCTATTGATTTAAATACTAACACCTGACCGGGCGTTGCTTTAATGGAATATTTACCATCAACATTGGCTGTAGTGCCAGATTTTGTACCTTTTAGTTGCACAGAAGCAGCTGCAACGGGAACGTGCTTACTATCGGTAATAATACCTGTAATGCTGATTTGCTGTGCAAAAGCGCTATAAATACCTGTTACGTTAAATAAAAGTAACAGCAATAGCATTTTACAAGAATAGATAAAAATTCTGTTCATAAAATTGGGTTTATTGGTTTAACTGTTTGGTGCAGTCAGATTATAATTGTAATACGAACTTAAACCTTAATTTCAACAACACCATCCTGTAGCGTCCTGCTTAAAAGCCGGATAGTGCATAAAAAGGGCGATCAGATTGATCGCCCTTCCCTTATTAAGTTGTAAACAAAACTATTTTATAGCCAAATACTTAAGTGGTGTAAGTGTTACCGGACCGAGCAAACCTGATGGTTTAGGCTCCCAATTTATAGCGGTAAACAGACCATCTTTACCTTTTGAGCCCTGACTATGCGATTGAAAGTTGGTATTATAAAATATCCTGTAAGGCATATTTTTCTTATCCATATCAATAATACGGTTCACCATCAGGTTAGCTACTTTTACCTGTAGTTCATTAACCGTCTTTAACTGTGCTGAAGGTATAGTAACCGTATACTGCGGTCCGATAAGCGTTGCCAATTTTTTGCCATTCAGATAAACTTCAGCGTTTTCGTGAACCTTACCCAGGTCAAGCTGCCAGAACAATGCATTTGGTGTCGGCTTTTTAAAGCTTATGGCATAAGTACCTGTGCCTGAGAAAGCTTTAAACTCGTCACCATCCAAATCTGTCCATGACTTAAGTTCATTCAACTTTAATGGCTTAGGCAGTGTTGGGCCGCCTTTAGTAAAACTAAGCATCCATGAACCATTAATAGCCACGGGTTTACCAGCTGCTTGAAAATAGGCATAGTTTGCAACGGTCGTTTTTGTAGGCGAAGTTTGCAGAATACAGCTTGCTCCGGGTTGTAGCTGCAAATAAACGTTGGTTTGATCTTTACCCTGCTTCCTGCTTCTGGCCATCCCGTATTTTTTTGTCATCGGGTCAAATATGACTACCGACGCTGCATTTACAGATAAATTCACCCAACTATTAACCGCCTTATCGCCATGATTGGCAATAAAATAGCTGTTTCCATTTTTGTAAGTCCGCCGTACAAACTGTAAACCTTCGTCTGTCATACTTTCTCTTTTTATCCCGGCATCGTCAAGCAGGGAAGATATATCAGAAGCTATTAAAAACCGGCCCATACCTACTTTAGCCACCTTGCTATTCTTCTCTTCAACAAAATTCAAACTGCCTAACAAAGCTTTAAACTGTTTTTCACGTTCAATTAAATTAGCATAACCAGGTACTTCTGAAGGTAAATTTTTGTATACAACTATTGTTGCTCCGGCCTTTGCCATATCCATCAGTTTATTTAACGTCGGCAAGGGTATGTATTTGCAATCGGGCAGTAAAATGGTTTTGTATTGATGGTTTCCGGTTATGATGCTGCCATTTTCAGTTTTCGAACCCAATATTTGCTTATCTGATATAAAATCAAAAGTGTAACCTCTTTTCAGCATTTCTTCAGTAGATAATTCAAATCCTGTACCCTGAAAATCAGGCTTCATGGCATCGTAGTGTTTAAGCAATCCACGCTCACCCGGTTCAGAAAAACTATCAAATAAAGGATAATAAACCAACACATCATTATCCGGATTACCTTGCTGTAAAAACGACTGGCAATTGGTAATGTATTGGTTAAGGGTTGAAAAATCGTCCCAAAACGGATTGGTTTGGTTAAAGTGTACCGCCGCATAAAACAACCAGCCCGGCCAGGGTGCATCTTTTGGCGAATAGCTGATACCATGATAAAATATATGGTTAACACCGCCTATAAAATACTTGTCAATAGACTGCTTAACATCTCCTAATGACGACAAAAAATGATCATTTAACCATGTTGCCGACTCTGATGATGCTAAAGGTTTCCCGGTAACGTGTGCCGCCGAAGTGGCGAACTTAAAACGTAAAATATCATTTCCTTCAGTTTCGGGTATATCGATCGCGGCATACAGATCAAGTATATTGGATGGCGATCCGTGCGATTGGTTGCGTATTAATGCGCCTTTGCTTTTGGCCCAATCATGCCAGGGTTTAGTAAAATCATCCAACAGCAGATCAGATATGGTTTCGCGGTAATCGCACAGAATCCTGTTGTTGTTCTCTTTGCTTTCGTTACCAAATAAAGCAGTCAAATGATCGCGCAGATCATAACCCCTTCGTTTAATAAACTCGTTAAAAAATTGCGGGGTAAAGTTTGACTGCCCCCGGGCATCATCCACCTCATACGAATCATTAAAATATGCGCGTATAGCGCTTACATCCTGACCTTTAAACACCTGATCAAATTTATCAAGGTAATGATCAAGCGCTGGTTTTGAAAAGTGATCTATCACATAGCCCTCTCCACCCGGAGCGGCGCGCTCAACCATTTTTCCGTGCCAACCCTGAAAAAGCGCATAAAGTTTCCAGTCACCTGAAGGAGCGGTCCAGTTTAGTTTTCCATCTGCATTAACTTTGTCGGTAAGGTTCAAAGCCTGTCCTTTACCATCATAGGCCATTAAAACAGTTAAGGGTATTTTTTTTTCAAACCTAACCTGGTCAAGGGCCATTAACTGCAGTTTTTTGTTGCTGCTGATAGGCTCAACCAAGTCTGTAATCTTTGGTGCCACCCCATCGGCCCTGATCAAAGGTTGCTGAACAAATACAATTGGATCATTCAGTTTTTCGCCGCTTTTCAGATCATAATTTTTCCAGAACAGCTCTTTACTGGCATCCTGATCAGTTACCCAGGGTCCACCAAAAGGCCAGCCGGTTGCATTGGCCATATCTATACCCATATCCAGGCGCTTAGCCTCATGTAGGGTATATTTCAACATATCTACCCATTGCGGCGAAAGGTATTGAATAAACTCATTTTCATGTCCTTTAACACCATAGATCGGCGTTATTTCCATACCACCCAAACCAGCATCGTGGTAACTTTGCATGTTCCAGCTGAGGTCTTTTTGATTTACAGCGCTGCCCTCCCACCACCATCGTGCCCAGGGTTTGGTTTGTTTGGTAACGGTTGGCCATCCCACTTGTGCTGAAACACTTTGCGAAGCCAACAAAATTGCCAACAAAGCAGCTGCTTTTAAATTCTTTGTTATTAATGACATTATTATCCTGCTTTTAGTGTTTGGCTATTTCAACCGCGTAAACCCCTTCGTGACCTTCAAAGTTTGCTCTGAATATAACCCATTTTTCATCCGGAGAAAAATGCACATTTGGTTCAAGGTGATAATTATGATTCTTCATATTTACCAGTTTTTGTGATTTAAAATGATCTCCGTTTGGTTTAAACAGATATATCCACATGCCATCAGGTGCTTTGGCTACCTGGCCAGAATTACCTCCATCGCCGGCAAATGTTTGCTCATCCTTGGTCACATTGAAATGGATAGACCATTCATTACGGTCCATTTGATAAACCCGGTCTTCTTTACCTGTTTTCATATTAATACCGGCCAGAAAAAAAGTTTGTCCTTTAGGTTTTTGCAGATCAAACCACTCGGTATTACCCAGGGGCGAAAAAAATTCATGCCCTGCAATTTCGTTTACCATAGTGCGCTTGTGCAACAATTTATTTTCGCCTGTTTTAATATTGATATTCCATATGCGGTCTACCTTTTCCCAGGGGCCTTCATGACAATAGGATAAATTATCTGGATCTGTGGGTGAGAAAAGCAGGTGATTAGTCCATTCGTTTTCCTGATGAATTTGTTTTAATGTTTTCCGCTTAACATCAAGTACATAAAGTGTATGTTGGATGTGCGCGTCATATATCCGATTAAAGAAATCATGTTTTTCAGGATACTTTGCTAATATTTCCCTTTCCTGCTCCCCGGTAGCCTTTACACAAGCCATAAAAGTTCCATCAGCATTTACCGTTCCTACCCGCCCTTTAAAATCGGGCGCAAACGCGTAAATAAACCTTGTTTTATGGGTATTTACATTTACAGCGAATATACTGTCGCCACTTTGATAAAATGCTTCGCGGGTTTTGGCGCAAACCATCTCGCCTGCAACCTTTTCACGGTTGGTTAGCTGTTCTATCTTTTTTGTTTTTAGATTAACCGTAAACAACTGAAAGCCCTTGTCTGTTTTACCTGAAAATACCATCAGATCACCTTCATTGGTTTTCTGCGGAACAAACGGATTATTGTTAAAATAAAAACTTCCGTTATCTCCTTCGCGGTTCACGAGGCGAATCACCTTATGACCGGTTTCTTTATCTATCCACTGCGCAGGCATTGGTTTAGTACCACCCGTTTCCATAGTTTCCTGGGCTTTTACAGCAGTTACTCCTACCTGCAAAAGTGCAAGGGTAATAAAACACAGTTTTTTTCTTAGGCTCATTTTATTAAGGTTTAAATTGGTTATCGTGACTAACATTTTTTAATTGTACGCAGCAGAGTCTTTGATACTATGCAGAATGACAATGCCTTTCAGGCCACATAATCAATCACAAAATATTATTAAATTGGTTACGGCAGCTTAAATGAGCCGTGGTTTATAATAAAGCTAATTTATAGGTTGGGTATGCAAACAGCGTCCTGCACCATCCTGATTCAAGGACGATATAGTGTAACAAATCCATCACATTGCGACTCGGAGAAATCTTACTTATTTTTAGCGCATTAGGGTAACACTCATCAAACCAATCACTACATCATTTGTCAGCGTTCTTAATTCCAGATTTTTCAATTGCTTTTTACTATCAAGCGGCAAATCAAGCACAGTAGCTGCACCACCATCAATACCTTTATTAGTATAACCTTTAATGGTAATGTATTGCTTATGGTCTGTAGCTACCTCTCCCGTTTTTAAATAAACACGCAAAGGTTTGGGAGCTCCGGTTTTAAAAGCAAAATCGTCGAAGTCATCGTCTTGTTCTATGGGCCACCAATTTTCGGGATTCTTAATATTTAAAACAGCCTGCGTACCATCCTGATAATTAACAGTTACGGTTGCATTAGTAAGGCGCGATTGCATTGGATTGGTTGAACCAGCCATAAGCAGATAAACGTGAGCAGCCTGGCCGGTTAACGGAATGCTGATTTGGTTAGGGTAATTATCCCAATGCGAAGTAAAGATGATATTTTTACGATCATCTGTAGGAGTGTCAAAAGGTATTTGATCAGGCAATTCAAAAATCCCTTTATTTTCAGCAGCGGCTTTCTTTAATCCGCTATCATCAATATTTGCTGTAATAAGCGGGTAAGCCCAATTACCTATTCCCTGCCAGGGTAATTGAAGCGTGGTTGATTTTGGACGTGGCGAAAGGTATTTATTTTTGAAAATCTGGCTAAGCTTATCATTAAAATATGTTGACAGATCAATTGTTTCAGGCTTCCAATCAGGCTGTTTATTGATATTCCAATTGACTAAAGTGGTATCCAAAACGTTTTGCCTATCTGATAAATGAATCTGATTACTCCCCGGCACCAGGCTAACTGCAGGAACAGTTATTACCGTTTTCTTTGCAGATGCAGTAATAATATTTGTATGATATGCTATTTTTAATTGCGGATTTACTGTAATGCTTATATTATTGCCTGAGCCATTATTCACAATTTTAAATTGGAACCGTTCACCTTGCATCGTATCAGCAACCACAACTAAAGGCTTAACAATATTTACGTTTACTGGTTGCCACCAGGTAAAACCATCCTGCTTTAACTGAGCAAAAAAGGTGTGGTCGCCCTGCGATCCAACTATTCTTGCAGTCAACTCTGTGTCTTTAATAACCGGAACATCTAATATTTTCTGAGGATCTTTGATTTTTACAATCTGCGCTTTACTAAATGTTTGATCCAACATTTCCCCGGCTGTAATGGAGGTTTCTAAAAACGAACCCACTGGCTTCTCCTTACCCCATTCTATTTTAATTTGCCATACTTTTTGCTTTCCAGCCAATATTTGTAAAACTGGATTACCAACTGAATTAGTAACTGCCGTCCATTTTACAGGCCTGCCGTTTATAGTAACTGATAATACAGAAACAGATTTTGCTGCAACCTGAAATTTCAGTGTAGGCGTTTTTTTAAAGGCTGGTTTAATAATATAACTATCGGCTTGCCCAACACACTTATAATCAAATTGAACATCTGGTATCGATAAAGAAGCATAGTTCCATTGCCGCGGTAAACCAGGTTTAATGGTTAATGTATCTTTTAACAGATCGGGTTCAATACCAAATAATCCCTCTACCAATGACCGGGCAGCCATACCTATCGGATCTGCAAAATCCCTGTACAGCTCTCCCCGGTGCGCATCATAAAATGATATTTGCTGAAAATTGCCCGGGCTGGCACCCAGATACATGCTTTCCAGAATGGCACTTTTCCACAGGGTAAAGGCTTCTTCATTCCGGTTACCTTGCCAGTAAGCCAATGCCGTATGTAGATTTTCGGCCATGACCACATTATTCAACGACCAATCATAAGGCAGCCAATTGGTAGTTGATAACAAACAATTATTCCCCGATAAACCCTCTGCAATAACTGGGATGTGGGGAATTTGCGTATCTACATATCTTAATGCCTGGTACTTTTGAAAAGCATCTGGCACCTCCGAATCAATGGTATGATAAATCGTCCATAAACCTGCCGATGGGTGTAATAAACGCGAACCCAATAGGTCCTGATACTCTGCATAACTTCCTGTAGCAGGCATCCATAATGTTTTATTAATAGCTCTTAATATTTTATCTGCTTCCTGCTGATAAGGTTTCGGATCTTTACCAATGAGCTGAGCCAGGTAAGCGACCATTTTATTGGCTTTATAATTGTAAGCTGATGAATGTGTTACTCCGCCACCACTATATTGCAGGGCATCGCTTGCCCAAATAGCGCAATAGGCATCATACAAGCCATCTCCATCGGCATCAAAATTTCGTTTTTCCCAGGCAAGATGCCGCTCAATAACAGGCCACATTTTTTTAACCTCGTTTAAATCACCTGTCCATTTAAAGTGATTGAGCAATTCATCTATGTAAACCAAATTCATATCATAATGATGCGGACGGATATCGCCACCCGGATTACGGCTGATGTAACCACTACTGAACATAGATGTACCTAACTTTTCCTGTTGACGGGCAAGGTGTAAGGCAGTATCAGCAACAACCGGCCCAAATGTAGATTCAGTGATTTGCGATAAGGCATAACTACTAAAATGAAGCCATGCTCTATCATGCCAACCTAAAGGATCGGCAACATACGGCCCGCGCCAGGCAGGCAAACGCATACGCCAGGCTACAGCACCATGCATATAGGATGGATTTTCCCATATGCCATCAGCAGCAATGCTTAGCGCACCACCCAGCGTATTGATATAAGCGTCTGGAGTATGAACAATAACCCGTGATGCCAGTTTTTTCCGATAACACTCTGCCTCCTTAAATAATTTAGCAAGATTAGTTTGCTCAATTGGTTTTCCGTTCTGAATTACCCAAAACAAATTATGATCTGCTGTAAAGTTTGCTAAGCCCGTAATTACAGGTTTATCAGTAGCTTTTGAGTTAAACATGCTTAATGGAGTATCCTGTACATTTGCATCAGCCAAATGCACATTGACTGATACAGGATAACTGCCGTAAAGCACATTTTTAGATATGAGCTCCTTTTTTTGATCATCTGACTTAACCTGTCCGTTTTCATAACGGCCCGCTTCGCTTAAGCTTTTGCCGTTAAACTGAAGTGTAAAGTTTTGATCATGTATTTGAAAATTATTTCCTTTACAATAATCGGGTTGCATATCAAAACTCGATTCAGGATCGGCACCAATATCTCCGTCCCTTGAAAACTTTTTACCTGTAGCGCCACCAAATGCCCAAAACAGTTTAACCTGTTTATCCAGATTGGAAACTCGTGCTTTTACCAAAATATTTTCGGCAGATGAACCGGCAAGCACTTCAATATGAAGTATACCTTTTTGCCCTAACAGTTTATCTTTTATGGTATAGATCATACTACCGGGACGATAACGAGCCTCAATAAATTCGGCATTAACCAACCACTTGGACTGATTGCCATTAACCAAACCAAATTTAAGGTTACCACCCATTCCGGGCAGGTAAAGGGCAAATTCAGGCAAGTCACCGGTTTCTACCCGGAACGCGGTATGAGTGCCATATAAAGCCCTATTGAACCTGTGCTTTCCATTAACAATTACAAAATCAGCTCCATCAGGATGATAGCGCAATTCACGTTTAATATTATGCCATAAACTCTGGTCTGTTGATTGGGCATAACTTTTTATGGCCGATAAAATCAGCATAATTAAAAATAGACTAATGAAGATTTTAAAGCACTTCGATAACCTCATATTTAATTTATGGCAGATAAAACACTTCCTGCAGGGGCACACTCACCGGTGAATTATCAGCATTACTTTCCATTACATTAGCCATATAAGCCCACCACTTTTGCATAATAGCATGGGCAGGCAAGGCATCCATTACAGCTTTATCTGTTACCTTTAAAAAGCCGATAAGATTGTTGGTTTCCTGATCCAGAAATATAGAGTAATCACTTATACCGGCACTTTTGAGAAGCGCTACCAGCTCGGGCCATATTTCATCATGCCGTTTTTTATACTCTTGCTCAAAGCCTGGAAATAGCTTCATTTTAAAGGCTACTCTATCCATTAGTAAATAAATAATTATTAGTGCGGTAATTGGTTATGCGCTATTCGTTCAAATTGGTATATACTTTTAAACGTTTTACTAAATAAGCTTGCTTTTTTCAAATAACCATCCTGTAGCATCATGATTAAAGCCGAAAAGTTTTTACCTTGCTAAACTTAATTATTTAGCCAATTTCTTCTATTTAATGTTGTGGTATGAAGTCTTCGCGATTATTAGATTATATATACATTGATTATTACTCATCTACACCTAAATACATTCAGTTAGCCAACTCCATTATAAAAACTGTGCGTGAAGGCAAATTGGTAATTAACGAAACCCTGCCTTCTATTAATGAACTGAATCTTAATTTTGAAATATCACGGGATACTGCCGAAAAAGCATACAAACACTTAAAATCTATTGGCTTGCTTGGCTCTGTTCCGGGCAAAGGATATTACATCAAAAACACCGAGGCCGACCAACATTTTAAAGTATTTTTAATATTTAATAAGCTAAGTACACATAAAAAATTAGTATACGATGCCATTGTAGATGGCCTTGGTCACGAGGCGGCTATTGACTTTTATATTTACAATAATGATTTTGAGTTTTTCAAGAAGCTACTTCAAAACAGAAGCAATGATTACACCCACTATGTAATATTACCGCATTTTATGGACGGAGGTGAAAACGTTCATGATATCATTAACACGCTGCCTAAGGAAAAATTGATCATATTGGACAAACTGGTGCCCGGGGTAAAAGGAGAGTTTGCAGCTGTTTATGAAAACTTTGAGAAGGATATTTTCCAGGCCCTTAAAGAAGCCCTGCCGCAATTAAGTAAGTATCATACGCTAAAGATCATTTTCCCGGAATACACTTATTTCCCGGGCGAAATATTAAAAGGCTTTTTTAGTTTTTGCATTCAATACGCTTTCACTTATAAGGTAGTTCATGATATACAGGGCGAACCTATAAACGAGGGCGAAGTGTTTATTAACCTCATGGAAAATGACCTGGTTGTTTTAATTGAACGTATCCTGTCAACCAAACTATTAATAGGTAAAGATGTGGGTGTGATATCTTACAATGAAACGCCGCTAAAAAAGATCATTTTGAATGGGCTGACCACCATATCAACAGACTTTGAACAAATGGGGAAAATGACTGCCGAAATTATTAAAAACGGTACTACAGCCCGTTATGAAGTTCCTTTTTACCTAACCTTAAGATCTTCGTTATAAGCTTATAACGACTTCCTGATAATTATCTTGAATTCATTTTTAATTACGGTTGCTTTATTTTGTAGCATAAGCTCTGCCGTTTTACG
The DNA here is from genome assembly GCF_039207105.1 of Mucilaginibacter sp. GTDB lineage: Bacteria > Bacteroidota > Bacteroidia > Sphingobacteriales > Sphingobacteriaceae > Mucilaginibacter. Next base: position 17,299 of record NZ_JBCECK010000022.1, on the reverse strand, counting down.
CCCCATCTCTTCAAAATCGGTTGAAATTACAGTAATATCCAGTAGCTCTTTAAATACGGTTTCATTAAATGATATGATGCCAATATCTTTCCCCAGTTTGTTTCCTGTAATTCTCGCACCTTTAATCAAATCAGCCAGATCATTCTCAGTAAGTACAATATAAACAGTTCCCTTTTTAAGTTCATCAAGCTTTATTGACGGAACAACCTCCAGCTTTTTATTATTCTCTTCACAAAACTGAGCCACGCCATCCTTGATCTCCATCGGGTGATGACGATCTGGCGGAAAAATAATAGTTACCGTTTCGTATTTAGAAACGTGTTGCGTAACATCATTTAATGCCCCGTAAATATCATTCCTAAAATCCTGATAAACGGCGGCATACCTATTTAACTGCGGAATATCCTTATCAAGCAATATTAACTGGTCGCTCGGAATCCTTTTTAAAATATTTAAGTATTCCTGTTCTTTGGCATAATCAAAAAAATGAGGCATCACCACGTAATAATGATAATTACCCAAATTAGCATCTACACTTTCTTCAAGCAGCGCCGGATTATAATGATGAATATGCAGGTCAACCTTGCCTTTGTCCCCCAGCGCATGTACTATAGCGTCATACACTGTTTTTTTATATGAACTTAACTTATTGAATAAAAGAAGTACTTTTATCCTGACATCCGGTTTACCGATCACAAAGTATCCTTTACCAGATACCGAGTGAATATATCCATCCTGTTTTAATTTGATATAAGCTTTTTCAATAGTATCCCTTGCAACACCAAATTGTTTGCTGTAAATATTGATGGATAGCAATTTATCATTCTTACGGTAAACACCCTTATCTATATCTTTTTTAATAGAGTTAGCTATTTGCTGCACCAATGTTCCCATTCCAGGATAATCTGTTCTGCTTTTCTTTAACATTAGTTTATATACGGTATCTGAATTAAATTTCCTTGAGTTCGGTTTACAATTGGCAATGCCGGAAATGTAAATTTATAATAAGTTTTAATTGATTCATCAGATGTAACTGGATTTCCCTTTTCGTAAACCCAGACTGTAACATTTAAGATAACCATAGCTTAAACAATGACAGCCTTTTTTAATGTATTATATTTAACTTTTAAAATACATTTCATGAGAAAATTAATAGTGCTTTTAATATTATCCGGTAGCTTTACCTGCGTTTTGGCGCAATCGCCGGTCATTATTCAGAAAGATGAGCAAATAGAAAAAATGGTAAGTGAAGTATCGGCCGATTCACTGCATGCAAATATTATTAAACTGGTGAGCTTTGGCACTCGCAACACATTAAGTGCTACTAACAATCCTAAAAGGGGAATTGGGGTGGCACGCAACTGGATACTAAGCAAATTTAACACCTATGCACAATCAGCAGGCGGAAGGTTAACTGCCAGGCTTGATACCAATAACTATCAACCCGATGGTAAACGGATAGACGTACCAGTTGTGCTAACCAATGTAATAGCCACCCTGAAAGGAACAGACCCAAATGATCACCGCATTTTTGTAATAAGTGGCCACATGGATAACATGCGTACTGATGTTATGGACCGTAACGGCGATGCTCCCGGAGCCAATGATGATGGCAGCGGATCTGCAGCGGTTTTAGAGTGCGCACGCATCATGAGCAAACACACCTTTCCGGCTACTATCATATTTGTTACCGTTTGTGGAGAAGAACAAGGCTTGCTTGGTTCGGGTTTTATGGCTACTAACGCCAAAAAGAATAATTGGGATATTGAGGCGGTTTTAAACAATGATATTATCGGCAGTAACAACAGCAATGAAACCAATATCATTGAAAACACCAAGATAAGGGTATTTAGCGAGGGTTTACCTACCTACGAACTTGACAGTAAAAAAGCGGCAGCCATACGCCTTATGGGTTTAGAGAATGACAGTCCATCCAGGCAGCTGGCCCGCTATGTGAAAGAAACGGGAGAACGTTATGTGGATAACCTGGAAGTATTTATGGTATACCGTCCTGACCGCTTTGGGCGTGGCGGTGATCAGGCACCCTATCAGCAAAATGGCTATACAGCAGTGCGTTTAACCGAAATGAATGAAAACTTTTACCACCAGCATCAAAATGTACGCTCCGAGAATGGGATAAACTATGGTGATTTACCCGAGTACATGGATTTTGAATATCTGCGTAAAAACACTGCCTTAAACTTATGCAACCTGGCTAATCTGGCAAAGGCCCCATCTATGCCTCAATCGGTATCTCTAATTATGGCAGGTCTGGGTAATTCTACCAGTATCACCTGGAAGGCTCCGGCCAACGGAAAAGTAAAGGGATATTATGTCATGATGAGGGAAACAACAAGCCCGGTTTGGCAAAAAAAGTTTTTCACAACCGCTACTGATATAAAACTACCCTACTCTAAGGATAATTACTTTTTTGCTGTACAATCTGTCAGTGCTGATGGCAACGAAAGCTTACCTGTAGTTTCGGCGGTGCTAAGGCAATCACGCCCGGTTGCACCTGCTGCTAATCAAAAGAGTAACTAAAGCTAACGTGTGATTTCTTTATAAGCTATCCCTATGATCTTCAAAAATCAATTTAAATTATTAGTATTTGCCTTAACCGGGCTTTCACTTTCAGTAGCAGCACAGCAAAAAGGTTCGGCCTCTAACCCGTATGAATTAAATGCATCGCCCAGCACAGTAGTATGGGGCAGTTACTGGTCAGAGCTTTCTCCCGCACTTCGTATTCATTCTGGCGATTACGTAAAGATACATACCCTGATTACTTCTAACCCCAAAAGCTTAGAAGCAGCAGGGCTCCCGGCAAATCAGGTTGAGAAAGAATTGCGTGATGTACAAGAGGTTAAAGATCGCGGACCGGGTGGTCACGTGCTTACTGGCCCTATTTACATTGAAAATGCCGAACCTGGCGACGTTTTGGAGGTTCGGTTTCACGCCATTGATCTGGCAATACCTTATGGATATAACGCCATTGGCCAAAACGGCTACTTATCTGATGAAATTTTTGATCGAAAAATGAAGATCATCTCCCTTGATAAAAATAAAATGATTGGCCATTTTGCTGATGGTATTGATATTCCTTTGCATCCTTTTTTCGGAAGTGCTGGTGTAGCGCCACCAAAAGAGGCCGGCCGCTGGAACAGTACCCCGCCCTGGGTTCATGGAGGTAATTTGGATAATAAAGAATTAGTAGCAGGTTCATCACTTTTTCTTCCGGTGCATATTAAAGGCGCGCTTTTTGAATTAGGCGATGGCCATGCAGCCCAGGGCAATGGCGAAGTTGACATAACCGCTATTGAAACTTCGCTTATTGGCAACCTTGAATTTATAGTTCATAAAGGCAACACACTGCATTGGCCATATGCCGAAACTGCTACTCACATTATAACAATGGGCTGCGATCGGGACTTAAACGCGGCTACCCATATAGCACTGCGCGAAATGATCCGTTACCTGATGGATGAGAAAAAACTTTCACAGGCCGATGCCTACATGCTTTGCAGCGTAGCCGTTGATATGGATATTACTCAACTGGTTGATGGTAACGTTGGCGTACATGCCATGTTACCAAAATCCATATTTACAAAAAAGTAAAATCCAAAAAAATACCGGGATATTATATTTCAATATCCCGGTATTTCATAATCGTTTAATAGCAGCTCAGGGGATTAACCGCTCGGCACGAAGTTTTTCAAACAGATCAAAAAATGATTCATCAGTTTTTTGAAAAACAGAAAACCCAAGTTTACGGCTTTTGCTCATATCGGTCATCACCTCTATCGGACGACCTAAATCCAAATCTGTGTGCCAGGCAGAAGCCAAACGATTGATATCAGCTTCCTTTAAATTATATTTTGTTGCTATTTGACTCCAAAGCGGGCCATCATTGGCAATTTCCTCTTCCAAAGGATGAATGGTACCATCATAACCTACAGCTTCAATCCCGAAGTAGGAAGCTAATTGCTTCCATAACCAGCTCCACCTAAAAACATCTCCGTTAACAATATTAAAGGCTTCATTTTGGGCAGCCCCTGTAGTAGAGGCCCAGATCAACTGCTCTGCCAATACGCGTGCATCTGTAACATCAGAAATACCATTCCACTGCGCTCCAGATCCCGGCCAACGGAATGGGCGACCGGTTTCTTTGCAAATTGTAGCGTAAATCGCTAAAGTGGTACCCAAATTCATGAGGTTACCTACCGCTTTACCTATAACGGTATGAGGTCTGTGAATGCTCCAGGTAAAGCCATCGCGGGCAGCAGCGGCATATACCTCGTCTTCCTGGGCGTAGTAAAAGTTTTCTATATCCAGTCTCGGATGTTCTTCCCTTAATGGTGTTACCGGCAGAAATCCTTCTTTGGCATAAGCTTCAAATGGGCCTAAATAATGCTTCAAACCTGTTACCAAGGCAACATGTTGTACGGAATGTTTGGGCGACAACACATCCAGCAGATTACGTACCATTAAGCTGTTTACCCTGATATTTTCGGCTTCAGTATCGTTACGCATCCAACTGGTTATAAATACGTGCGTCGGGGAAATATTTTCAAGGGCGACCTTTAAGCTATCTGTATTAAGCAGATCTGCCGAAACAGGTTTCAGATTTTCTATTTCCTTATTTGGGGTGCGGGCTAAACCGTAAACTGTCCAGCCTTTGGTTATTAAGTTTTCGGCCAGGTTGCTGCCAATAATACCGCTTGCACCAACTACTAATGCTATCTTATCCATTGTATATTGATTTTAAAATTACTCAGCAATAGTCGCTAAATTTCAGAAAGTGGTAAAGGAGATAGCTCACAAAAAAAGTGTGCGATATGTCACACTAAGCGGCAGATACACGACTTAATGTTTCCCGGCTAATGCCCAGGTAAGAAGCAATCAAAGCCTTTGGAACTCTTGGCAAAAGGGTTGGGTAAAGCTGCAAGAATTGAGCAAACCGATCCTCCGCGTTTTGGCTCATGAGAGATAAGATCCGTTTTTGCAACGCGATGTAACCCGCGGTAGTTTTTTTCAAAAAAAAGTATTCCATTTTTTTCAAATCGGCGCAGAGCTTTTCCCTGTTATCAATGGAAATAAACAGAATCTGAGTATCTTCCAAACAGTCAATGTTCAGAGTAGCTGTTGTTCTGTTATGGTAAGCCTGCGGGTCAGATATCCACCAGTCTTCCATAGCAAATTGCAGGATGTGGGTTTTACCAGAATCATCAACATAAAATGATTTCAATAACCCTTTAACCACAAAATGATCATTGGGCGCGGCATCTCCCGACTGAACAACATACTGGTGCTTTCTGAAAATTCTGGCTGTAAAATGAGACAACACAAACTGAAATTCGTCATCTGTTAACGCTACAATTTTCTCAATCTGTTTTCTCAGAATTTCTTCCATGCCGTTTTGTAATATCCGAGGCATAAAAATAGTATAAAATGAAATTACAAACAGAATTTATCATTGATACTTAATCACCCGGGGTATTAAACGCATACAGCCAGGCTTGCAATGGCCTGGCTGTACTTAATAGATAAATTATAATTCACCTAACTTATTGAATCCGGATTATTTGTAAGCAGCATCATTCCACCTGATCTCATTGCGAAATTGATCAATACGGGTATCTTTTCCTATACGTAAAAACTCAATACCAGCCATATCAGCAAAATCCTGCAGGTGTTCGGCCGTAAGGTTCTGGCTATAGGCGGTATGATGAGCCCCGCCTGCGTATATCCAGGCAGCGCAACCTGTTTTCATATCCGGATAAGGTTTCCATAGTACTCGTGCTACAGGTAACTTAGGTAGATCATTTACCGGTTCAACTGCTTCAACTTCATTAATGATCAAACGGAAACGGTTACCCATATCTACAATGGCTCCGTTAAGCGCCGGGCCGCCAGCTACATTAAAAACCAAACGTGCCGGGTCTGCCTTACCCCCAATACCCAAGGGATGTACCTCCAACGATGCTTTACCATTGGCTAAAGAAGCATCCACTTCCAACATATGCGATCCTAATACGAGCGCATTATTAGGATCAAAGTGATAGGTATAGTCTTCCATAAAGGCATTTCCTCCTTTTAAGCCTGCACCCATTACTTTAAATGCACGCACGAGGGCGGCTGTTTTCCAATCTCCTTCGCCGGCAAAACCATACCCATCGGCCATGAGGCGTTGCGAAGCAATTCCCGGAAGCTGGGCCATACCGTGCAAATCTTCAAACGTATCCGAAAAGCCTTTGAAGCCACCATCCTTCAAAAACTTACGCATGCCTAACTCAATTTTGGCAGCTTCGTAAACTGATGAATGTTTAGCCCCTCCTCTTTTCAGATCAGCAGCCATAGTGTAAGTTGCCTCATATTCGTCAACCAATGCATTAACCTCAGTATCACTTATCGCGTTTATTACGGCTACCAGATCGCCTATACCGTAGGTATTCACCGAGAAACCAAACTTCAATTCAGCTTCTACTTTGTCGCCATCAGTAACAGCTACAAATCGCATATTATCGCCAAAACGGGCAAACTTAGCACCTTGCCAATCGTACCAGCCAGCAGCTGCGCGGGTCCATGTTTCAATTTGGCTTATAACCTCAGAGTCTTGCCAATGCCCTACCACTACTTTACGGTTAATACGCATACGTGAAACCATAAAACCAAATTCCCGATCGCCATGAGCACTTTGATTAAGGTTCATGAAATCCATATCGATAGAGCTCCAAGGAATATCGCGATTAAACTGCGTATGCAAGTGCAACATAGGCTTTTTGAGGATACTTAAACCACGTATCCACATTTTTGCGGGCGAAAAGGTATGCATCCAGGTAATAATACCTATACAATTTTCGGCCACATTGGCCTGCTGCAGGGTATTATAAATTTCGTCCGTACTTTTAACAACCGGTTTATAAACCACATGTACGGGAATTTGTGAAGCGTCATTTAACCCAGAAGTTATTTGCTGTGAATGCTCAGCTACTTTTTTTAATGTTTCTTCACCGTACAGATCCTGACTGCCCGTAATGAACCAAACTTCAAATGTTTTTAAATCTATCATGAATAATAATTATTGATTTATTGAATTAACGTATTATTGATTTTGTCTTACTGTCCATAGTAGGAATCGGGCCCATGTTTGCGTTCGTAATGCTTTTTAATCAATGAGTTTTTTAACCGGGGGGCATTGTTATTGATTTGCTCAGTAAGGCAGGCCATTTGTGCAACAGCTTCTAAAACGGCGCTGTTATAAACAGCCTTCTCGGCAGTTTTTCCCCAGGTAAAGGGAGCATGGTTGCCTACCAACACCATTTCAACCTCTCTGTAGTCAATACCTTTTTCCTGAAAGCAGTTCATGATCTGGAATCCTGTTTGATATTCATAATCACCTGATATCAGGTTATCATCCATTGGTGGGGCGCAGGGTATATCGGCCGTTAAATGATCAGCATGGGTAGTACCAAAAATTGGGATGCACCGTAACGACTGCGCCCAGGCAGTTGCGTACATAGAATGCGTATGTACTATACCATTGATATGTTCCCAATTTTTATACAATACAGCGTGGGTAAGTGTATCTGACGATGGGCGCAGATCTCCCTCGATGGTATTGCCATCAAAATCTACGATCACCATTTTTTCCGGTGTCAGCTCATCATAAGCTACGCCGCTGGGTTTAATGGCAAAAACACCCAGATCCCGATCAGCAGCACTCACGTTACCAAAGGTGAATAGCACAAGACCAAGCTTTGGCAACTGCATATTAGCATTATAAGCCGTTTGTTTAATATGTTGATATTTGCTCATTTTGTTAAGCGTTTTGGAGTTCGGTTTCTGTACTTTTTGTTACTTGTGCCGCTACAAATTGGCCCAGGGTTTTGTACTGCTGGTAACGTTTTTCGTAAACGTTTTTAAGATTAATATCTGGATGATATTCTTCATCAAAACCGCGGCCCATCGCGCTCATAGCTTCTTCAACTGTCGGATAGATTCCTGCTACTACGGCCGCAAACATAGCAGCACCTAAAGCACAGGTATGTTTAAACTGGTGAATACGAATAGGCATCCCCAATACGTCGGCCATCATTTGCATTACAAATGGCGATTTTTTGGCCACGCCTCCTATGCCAATGATGCCCTTTACTGGTATTCCCTCGCTAATAAAACGATCCACAATACTTTTGGCCCCAAAGCAGGTAGCCTCAACCAAAGCCCGGAAAACCCTTGGCGCATCACTCCCTAAGCTAATGCCTGTTATAGCTCCTTTGAGTTCCTGATTGGCATCAGGTGTACGGCGACCATTAAACCAGTCAACAGCCAACTCATTAGTCTCATTAACATCAATCAAAGCAGCCTGACGGCTTAACTCCGGAATGATTAAATCAGATAGCTCAGCCTTTAGCGCTTTTGCCGTTGCGGCATCAATTACCTTTGATTGTGTCAGTAAGTTATTTACCGGCCAGGAAACAATATTTTTAAACCAGGCATAGGTATCGCCAAAGGCTGATTGACCGGCTTCTAAGCCCACCATTCCAGGAATAACTGAACCATTTACCTGTCCGCAAATACCACGAACAAGCTTATCCTGCATGCCAGCAGCCGGTGCCACCAAAATATCGCAGGTTGAGGTGCCCATCACCTTACTTAAATGGTAAGGTTCAATTTGACCTCCAACAGCGCCCATATGCGCATCAAATGCACCGGTACCTACTACAACATCGGTATGTAAACCCAAACGTTGTGCCCATTCAGCGCTTAATGTACCGGCCGCAACATCAGCGGTATAAGTATCTGTATATAATTTATGGGTAAAACCCTTTAGCAAGGGATCAAGCGAAGCAAAAAAATCATCGGGTGGTAAACCGCCAAATTCCTCGGCCCAAAGCGCTTTGTGCCCAGCCGAACAGCGACCGCGTTTCATTTTGGTAATATCGTTGCCTCCGGTTAACAGGAAGGGTATCCAGTCGCAATGTTCAATCCATGAGGCAGTTGCATTGCGTACTCCTTTATCAACCCTTAAAACGTGTAATAACTTAGCCCAAAACCACTCGGATGAGTATATACCCCCTACATATTGCAAATAGTTAATCTCAAACAAAGCAGCATGCGCATTAATTTGAGCGGCTTCTTTGATAGCAGTGTGGTCTTTCCATAACACAAACATGGCGTTAGGATTATTTTCAAAGCCGGGTGTTAATGCCAGCGGGACACCGTTCGCGTTTACTGCTACAGGGGTTGAACCTGTTGTATCAACAGATATGCCTTTAATTGATTTCGCGATCCCTTCGCCACCGGCTTGGGAAATGCAATCTTTAATCGTAGCCTCAAGTCCGTCTATATAATCCTGCGGGTGCTGTCTGAACTGGTTTGATCCTGGTTCACAAAATAAACCATCGCGCCAACGTGGATACTCGTATACCGACGAGGCCATTTCCTGGCCATTGAGGGCATTAACAATAACGGAACGTACAGAATCTGATCCATAATCGATCCCAATAACTAACGGGTCATTGCTCATAAAATTTATAATTGATTGTCAAAATAACACTTAATTTTTCACAAAAAAAAGTCTATCCCTATTTTTCCAACCCCTATTAAGTCGATCTAATAAATTATTATCAAAAAATAAAATCGCTTAATTTATTCTGGCAGTAAAATTTTTAATTATAAAAACATATTATTTATAAATGTTAAAAACACATTTATATACAGCAAAAAAGCCCGTTTATACTTAAATTTTGCGCTTCTATATGATAAATTGACATGAGTGGTTAGTACTTAACGTTCATCATGCTTGCAGGAACATTCATTGCGGTATGCGGCAATTACAGTAAAAACTCCTGTCAAAAGGTTTCAAATATTACCTGCATTAAAGATCTACTTTAGATAATATCATACAATAATTTGATAACACATAAGTAAAAAGCAGAAACGTCTTTGTACATCTTTGTTCATATCAACCAATTAACCAATCCCTGTATTATTTCCTAATAAAATGGGATCCGTTTTATTAAAGATTGCATATAAACATATATGATACAAACAGATAGTGCCTTTAGAGATATCACAGTAAGATTTCCATCGCAAATAATTATCGGGAAAAACTCCATTCTTAAGTTGGTTAATGAGGTATCGGAGGCAGGCTATTCAAATGTGTTAATTATTACCATTGATATACTTTTAACAAAACTCCATCCACTTATACAGCGGCTTAAGGCTAATGGCATAGCTGTTCAAGTAAATACATCGATTGTTCAGGAACCATCATTCCATGATTTTGAAACACTGCTCCAATCTTTTACAAACCAATCTGCGGATGTAGTAATTGGTATTGGCGGCGGCAGTGTGTTAGATGTAGCCAAATTACTTGCCGCTCAGCTTAATAATACTCAAACCTTAGCTGACATCACTGGCATTGGCCTGCTTAAAAAGCGCGATATTAAATTAATATGCGTACCTACTACATCTGGTACTGGTAGTGAAGTGTCTCCCAATGCTATACTGTTAGATGGTGACAATCAAAAAAAGGGAATTATAAGCCCTTATCTTGTCCCTGATGCGGTAATCATTGATCCGGAATTAACTTATAATTTACCCTCTGCAATTACCGCAGCCACCGGACTCGACGCGCTTACCCATTGCCTTGAAGCTTATACCAATTTATTTGCGCACCCTTTTATTGATATGTATGCTTATGAGGGCATGAGGCTTATTGCTGATAATCTGGTCAAGGCAGTTAAAACAGGCAGCGACGAAAACGCCCGTACGCAGCTTGCTATTGGCAGCTTGTTAGGCGGCTTTTGTTTAGGTCCGGTTAATACTGCAGGCGTGCACGCGTTATCGTATCCATTGGGCAGCATGTTTCATATGGCTCATGGCTTATCAAACGCCTTGCTGCTACCTTATGTAATGGAATTTAATATACCGGCTGCAACCGAACGCTACGCCCAGGTTGCACGTGCCTTAGGCTGCAATACCGAAAAAACTGAGCTCGAAACTGCTTATGCAGGCGTTAATAAGATCCGCGAACTGATAAGACAATGCGATATACCCTCAACATTGGGCGAGGCCGGCGTAAATAAAGACGATATACCTGCTATGGCTGTTGATGCCATGAAAATTACACGACTACTTAAAAATAATCCACGACAGATAAATCTTAACGATGCTATCCATATTTATGAAGCAGCTTATTGAAATAAAATGAAAGTAAAAAAGAAATATAATGGCTTGGTTATACCTACAATAACTCCATTAACCCAAGACCATAAACTTGATCATGAAGCTGTTGAGCGGATTTTTGACAACATATTTAACTATGGCGGCGTGCCTTTTATATTGGGTACAACCGGCGAAGCACAATCTTTGCCCAACGATGTAAAACTTGATTTTATTAAGCTTGCTGCTAAACTTAAACAGCCCAACAAATTACTTTATGCCGGTATATCATCTAATTGCGTGGCAGATTCAGTAGCTATAGCCAACCAATGTGCCGATGAGGGGGTAGATGTTGTTGTAGCCCATCTGCCCGCATATTTTTCATTAACAGATGATGAAATAAAAGAATACTTTGAAACATTGGCTAACAAAAGCCCGCTACCACTAATTGTTTATAACATACCGGCTACAACACATACTTCAATACAGGTAAACTTGTTGGATGAGTTAAGCTTTCATGAAAATATTATAGGCACAAAAGATTCTGAGCGTAATATCGACCGTTTAAAGCAATCACTCGTTCTTTGGGCCAAACGCTTAGATTTTAGTCATTTTTTGGGCTGGGGGGCCCAATCCGTACATGCATTGTTTGCCGGAAGCGATGGTTTAGTACCAAGCACCGGCAACTTGTTTCCGGATATTTATTACAAAATGCTGGTAGCGGCCGATAATAATGATGAACAGGCAGCCTTGCTTTTGCAGAGACATTCTAATCTGCTTGGTGATATTTACCAAAATAAACGTTTATTAGGGGGATCGTTAGCCGCATTAAAATCATTGATGGAAAGTGCAGGTTTATGCCACTCTTATATGATGCCGCCTTTACAACAAGTATCCCCGGCTGATGCTGCTGAACTGCAACAAGGTCTGCAAAATATTATTACCCGCGAAAACCTTAATTTGCCTATATACCAATGATAAACAATAAACCAATTATAGGAATTACGATGGGAGATCCGGCCAGTATCGGTCCGGAGATAGCTGTAAAAGCACTATTAACCAAGCACTTGTTTGAGATATGCAACCCGGTAATTATTGGTGATGCAGTCGTTTTTACAGATATCATTAAAAAATTGGGGTTGCATGCCAATATCAATTCCATAAAAAATATAAAGGATGCCCGTTTTGTTTACGGCGAACCTGATGTATATGATCTGGAAAATGTTGACATGGGCCAATTGCAATTTGGAGAGATATCTGCTATGGCGGGCAACGCGTCTTTTGAAGCGGTAAAAAAAGTGATAGAACTGGCCCTTGCTGACGAGATTGATGCTACGGTAACTGGCCCCATCAATAAAAAATCGGTTAACGAGGCTGGGCATCATTTTGCCGGGCACACCGAGATATATGCTCATTTTACCGGCACTAAAAAATATGCCATGCTTTTAGTTGAAGAGAACATGAAGGTAATACATGTATCAACTCATGTTTCTTTGAGGCAAGCCTGTGATCTGGTAAAGAAAGACAGAATAATACAAGTAATTGAATTGCTGCACAATGGGTTGATACAGCTTGGTGAAACCAATTTAAAGATAGGTATTGCCGGACTAAACCCACACGCCGGTGATTCTGGTTTATTTGGAACAGAGGATGACATGGAAATATTACCGGCTGTGCAGGAAGCCTTAAAATCTGGTTACGATGTAGAAGGCCCGATACCCGCCGATACGCTTTTTTCAAAAGCATCAACAGGGCATTACGGCGGTATAGTGGCCATGTATCATGACCAGGGACATATTCCGTTTAAACTCACCGGCTTTAAATGGAACGCGCAAAAACAGCAGATGGATAGCGTAAAAGGTGTAAATATTACTATGGGCTTGCCTATCATCCGTACATCAGTTGATCATGGTACGGCCTTTGAAATAGCAGGCAAAGGTGTTGCCAGTTGCGATGCTATGATCCTGGCTGTAGAATCGGCTGTAAGGCTTAGCAAAACAAGGTTAAAGCAAAATGCATGATAGCTGTAATTGCAGATGATTTAACGGGGGCGGCAGAACTGGCCGGTATTGGTTTAGAACATGGTTTAAAAACTGAGGTTACTACCAATGTTAAACCTGCTTATGATACCGATCTGCTGATCATCGCGACAGATACACGTTCACTAACAGAAACCGACGCAAAACGTATAACTTATGAACTTACACTTCAGCTTATCGCACTTAAACCGCAGGTAATATTTAAAAAGATAGATTCTGTATTAAGGGGGCATATCATCGCCGAATTAGACAGTCAGTTAGAGGCATCAGGTACCAAAAAGGCCATTATAGTTCCTGGAAACCCGCTGCATAATAAAAAGGTAAAGGATGGCATTTACTATTACAACAATCAACCAGTTCATTTGAGCAATTATGCTATTGATCCTGCATTTCCGGTAGTTTCATCAAACGTAAACCATATGCTCCGCGCTAATGATAGACTACCTATAGCAAAATCAAATGAAAAATTGTGTAATGAAGGGATAACAATATGCGAAGCTGCAGAAGAATTTGATCTCAAACACTGGATCAAGCAAGCTGATGACCAAACTATTATTGCAGGTGCCTCGGGATTATTTACCCAATTGCTAAAGCATTTGGGCCATCAACATTCATCTGTTGCAAAAGCTCCGTTTTCACTGTTGACACCAAAGCTTTTTGTATTCGGCAGTACATTTTTTCAGGATAAAATTGAAATGAGCAACGGCATTATAAATAACATCCCGGTTATTTATATCCCTTCATGGATCATTAGCGATCAGCATTTAAAACACTATCTGTATGAATCTTACGCAAATGAGGTAGTGCAAAATTTAAATGAATATCAAAATGCCATTATAGCCGTACATCCCAATACCACCAAAAAGCTTGATATTGACCCTATGTTACTTGCCCATAAAATGGGACTCATTCTAAAATGCATTAGCCAGCAAATAGCTTTAAAAGAATTATTAATAGAAGGTGGCGCAACAGCGTGGGCCATATTAGCGCACCTTCAAATTTCAAAATTATACCCATTGCAACAAATGAGTCCCGGTGTTATTCGGATGAATATAGCAGGCGATAACCAATTATGTGTAACTTTAAAACCCGGCAGTTATGAGTGGCCAACTCAGGTCTGGGCACCTTCTAACCTATAAAATTTATGAAGCATGAAACCCTGCACCTTGCAGATTATATTATTATAGCAGTAGCACTGGCTGTTTCATTAACTATCGGTTTACGATTTTCTAAAGGACAAAACTCAACCAAAAAATATTTTGTCTCCAGGGGATCTATACCTGCCTGGGCTATTGGAATGTCGCTCATGGCTACCCTTATTAGCAGTGTAACCTTTTTGGCCTACCCGGGCGAAGGTTTTTCATCAAACTGGATATTATTGGTACAAGGGCTTATGGTACCCATTATACTACTCCTGATGGTGTGGTTCATAGTTCCGCTTTATCGCGAAGTAATTGGTGTAAGTACTTATGAGTATTTTGAAAAACGTTTCGGCACATTTGCACGCTTTTATAGTTCTGTAAGTTTTGTATTAACGCATTTTTCCAAAATGGGCACCGTATTTTTTTTGCTGGCCCTTGCCCTGGCTAATATGACCAATACTAACACTTATGCCATTATATGGATCATTGGTTTTGTGATCATTGTAATAACGCTTATAGGCGGTATTGAGGCTGTGATCTGGGCCGATGTGGTGCAGGGATTTCTGCTCATTGGTGGTGGTATAGTGTCATTCATTATCCTCATATACTCTATAAAAGGCGGTTTTCCAGAGCTTTGGCATATTGCCAGCATTAATCATAAAAACAACTTTGGTCCTTACGCGTGGGATTTCAAAAAGCTCACCTTTATTGTAATGGCCATTAACGGCGTGTTTTATGCCATACAAAAGTATGGTACCGACCAAACTATGGTTCAGCGCTACCTTACTGCCAAAACAGATAAAGCAGCTATAAGGGCATCAATATTAGGAGTAGCCTTAACCGTTCCGCTATGGGCATTGTTTATGTTTATAGGAACGGCGCTGTTTGCATTTTATCAGCAAAACCCTTTACCTGCGGGTATTAAAGCCGATGCGGTATTCCCGTATTTTATCATGACCAAACTGCCTACTGGTGTAGTGGGTTTGATATTAGCTGCATTAATATCAGCCGCCATATCCAGCCTTGGAGCCGACCTCAACTGCCTTTCGGCTATTGGTATTGAAGATTATTACAAAAAATTTCGTCCTCATAAAACTGATGAAGAATATTTAAAGGCCGGCCGATGGATAGTAGTATTAGCAGGAATAGGTGCCATTTTAATTGCCACACTATACTTGCTTGCCGGTGACGAGGGTGCTTTAGGAATAGTGTTCACGCTGTATGCTATATTCTCTGGTGGTATTGCGGGTATTTTCTTATTAGGCTTGTTCAGCAGCCGCGCCAACTGGCAAGGACTTAACATTGGTATTACAGCCTGCATCATATTCACTGCTTACGCTTTTTTAACATCTACCAAAATTGGCTTGGGCGATGATAAACATATATTGCTTGATTTAGGTAATTACAATTTCAATCAACATAAATACATGTTAGGTGTTTATAGTCATCTGGTGGTTATTGTGGTAGGCTACGGAGCCAGCCTGTTTTTTCCAAAACCGGTACTTAATAAGAATTTACTATTCAGCGGATGGCTTGAAGCTAAACGCGCCCATAAATTGAATAAATAATACGGATGAAAAATAAATTATTGTCATTACTGATCTGTAGTCTTCTTATAAATCTTCCTGTTAAAGCACAAAAATTAGCATCTGTATTTACCAGCAACATGGTACTGCAACAGCAAAGCCACGCCCCTATTTGGGGTTGGGCAAAGCCAGACAAAAACATTACCATAACTACTTCCTGGAATAAAAAAAGCTATCAGGTTAAAGCAAACAGTAATGGCAAATGGATGGCAAAAGTAACTACACCAGTTTACGGAGGCCCCTATACTATCACAGTAAAAGGCGATTCAACCATTAAACTCAGTAACGTATTAATTGGTGAGGTTTGGATTTGCACAGGGCAATCAAACATGGAGATACCTATGAAAGGCTATAAAAGCCAGCCCATCACCGGTTCGGTTGACGCCATATTGAAATCAACCAATAACAATATCCGCATTTATACTGTTCCGCATTCATCGGTTACTGAAGTGCAGGAAAACAGCAAACCATCTCAGTGGCATGTGGCATCGCCAGAATTTGTAGCTAATTTCAGTGCGACAGGCTACTATTTTGGCCGGTTATTGAACGAGATGCTGCATGTGCCTATTGGCCTCATTAGTGATTGTTATGGAGGATCGAGCTCGGAGGCCTGGATGGATCCTGATGGCTTAAAAGATTTTCCTGAGATAAAAATTCCGGCCAAAACAGATTCTATAAAGGACGTATCCCGTACTCCTACTACGCTTTTCAATGGCATGTTACATCCTGTTATCGGCTATGCTATTAAAGGCTGCATTTATTACCAGGGCGAATCAAACTATGAGCGGCCAGATGAATACGAAAAACTTTTCCCTGCTATGGTAAAGCGCTGGCGGCAGCTTTGGGCACAAGGTGACTTCCCATTTTATTATGTACAAATAGCCCCTTATGATTACGCCCAGCTACCTCCCTACAATGCCGGTAAAAAATATAACTCAGCGTATCTGCGAGACGCCCAGCGTAAATCTATAAATGTAATACCTAATAGTGGTATGGCGGTCTTACTTGATGTAGGCGAACAGGCTACTATCCATCCGCCACGTAAAGAACAGGTGGGCACCCGTTTAGCCTATTTGGCACTTGCGCAAACTTATGGCATTAAGGGATTTGACTACGCCAGCCCGTTGTATAAGAGTATTACCGTTGACGGAAACCGGGCAACCATCCGTTTCGATCATGCCGAAAATGGACTCACTTCCTGGAACAAGCCTTTGCAGGAGTTTGAAATTGCCGGTAAGGATAAAATATTTTATCCCGCGCAGGCTAATATATCGGGCAGTGTGATCATTGTATCATCACCTTTGGTAAAAGAACCTGTAGCGGTACGTTATGCTTTTAAAGATTTTATAGAAGGTGATCTGTTTGGCAC
>NZ_JBCECK010000021.1:26088-56680 GCF_039207105.1 Mucilaginibacter sp. | reverse complement strand
GTGCGACAACTGGATCGCCAGGATCGAATTTCCCCCCAGTCTGAAAAATTCATCCGTAATGCCTATACGATCCAGGCCTAATACCTCTTGCCACAACTGGCATAAAGTGGACTCTTTATCATTTTTGGGCGCCACATATTCCACGGCTTCGCTCCTCATATCGGGTTCGGGCAAAGCACGTTTATCAATTTTACCATTTAAGGTTAAGGGCAGTGAGGGCAGTTCCATCAATACAGCTGGAATCATGTAAGACGGCATGCGCATCGATAATTGAACTTTAATTTCGTCCGCTGCCGGCAAAACAATCCCCTCTGTGGAAACGTAATAAGCAACAAGGTAATTCGTATGATTTATACCTGATTTTCGTACTTTAACAACAACACAGCACTGGTCTATACCGGGCAAGGTTAATAATACCTGCTCTATTTCTCCAAGTTCTATCCGATAGCCTCTTATTTTTACCTGATCATCATTACGCCCTAAAAATTCGATATTCCCATCCGGTAACCAACGTGCCAGATCACCGGTTTTGTACATCCTCATATTTCCGTTAGCCTCATCCCCCTCAACAATAAAAGGGTTAACTACAAAACGGGCTGCAGTTAGCTCAGAACGATTAAAATAGCCGCGGGCTACGCCGGGTCCTCCGATATATAATTCACCTGCAACTCCTACAGGAACCGGATATAATCGCTCATCCAGGATATAGGTATATTTATCAGCGAGACGAAGCCCAATAGGCACTGTATTATCCGTGTTATAGTCTTTCAGTTTACAATAGGTAGAATACACTATATTTTCGGTAGGCCCGTACACATGTACAAGAGAAGTATTCTGATACCGTTTTTTAAATTTATTTACAATCTCCCTATTACATATTTCCCCACCAAATAATAGCTGTTTTAAACTACCTAACGACTGAAATTCTGTTTGCACCATCGTATTGAAAAGTGCCGTAGTAACAAAAATGGTATCTACATTATACAACTGGAGCTGTTCATCCAGCTTTCGGGGATCAAGTAAATAGTCATTGTTTACAATGGCGAGGCTCTTCCCGTTACATAACGGAAAAAATATATCGAATATGCTTCCGTCAAAGGCATAATTGGATATGCTGGCCACCACTTTTACCTGTTCGTAATCAATGAAATTATTACCGGCTACAAAGCTTGCCACCTGGTTATGTTCTACCATAACGCCTTTAGGCTTACCGGTGGTTCCTGATGTATAGATGATATAAGCAAGCCCCGATGGGTTATTAAGCGATGAATGAGTGGCGCGCTCTTCCAGATTGTAAAACTCTTCGGAAAAATCTATCTGTAATATTTTTTCAAGAGGTAAGGATGCATAGGCCTCAGATAGATGAGCCTGACTGAGTATAAGCTTTGCACCACTGTCATCCAGCATATAATCCACTCTGTCCTGCGGATAGTTAATATCAATAGGAACATAAGCGCCACCCGCCTTAAGCACCGCCAAAATACCTACAACCATTTCTATATTCCTATCCAGATAAAGCGCAATAAGGTCATCGGATTTAAGCTCAGCTCCGCTTATTTCGGCATACTTTGTTCTGATGTATCGCGCAAGCCGATCACTCTTTTCATTAAGTTCCTGATAAGTAAGGCGCTGTTGCCGGTAAACTACGGCAATAGCATCCGGCACTGCCATCACCTGCTCTTCAAACAATTGATTGATGGTCTTATATTGTACTGCAGATTTTCCCCCGATATTATTTTTGTATATGATCTTATCATACTCCTCTGTAGTCAGCAAATTAACCTCACTATAGGGACTTACTGGATCAGCGAGCAACTGTTCAAGCAGATGTTGATAATGACTAATCAACTGATCGATAGTATGGTGATTGAATAAAGAAGTGGCATATCCAATTCGTCCTGCAATTTTCTGTCCGCTATCATCAAAAACTATAGATAAATCAAAGGTTTCAATGGGATATGCATCAGCCGCATAAACCGGCTTAAAATGCTGTTTGGATATATCAGCATCAGACTGGTGGCTATTAAAACCCTGAACGCTGAATATGACCTGAAAGATCGGGTGCCTGGACGGGTCACGCTCTACACCCAGTTCGTTTACCAGCATCTCAAACGGAAGTTCCTGATATTGTTGCGCTTCCACCTGTTCCTGATGTACCTGCTGCAAAAGGGCGTCAAAGCCCTGCGAATTATTCAATACCGTTCTGTTCACCAGGGTATTTACAAAAAACCCAATGAGCCCTTCCGTTTGGCTATAATTTCTGTTTGCATTAGGGCTACCGGTTAAAATATCATGCTGGCCCGTATACTTGCTAAGTAATATATTAACGCTGCTCAATAAAACACTATTCAAAGTAACCCCATAACGAACTGCCAGGGCTTTTACTTTTCCGCTAAGTTCTTCAGACAAAGCAAATGTTTTACGCACTCCATGATAATTAACTACCGCGGGTCTCGAAAAATCTGTCTGCAATGTCAGAGACTGATATTCTGCCAGCTTGCTTTTCCAGTACTTCAAATGTTTATCCAGAACATCCCCGCTAAGATATGCCCTTTGCCATATGGCATAATCTTTATACTGTATATCCAATGGAGGCAAGCTAAAATTCGGCCGCTCATTAATATACGCCTCATAATAAATCTGTAATTCTTTCTGAAAGACTGCTTCTGACCATCCATCGCCCGCGATATGGTGGATGTTGATCATTAATATCGTTCTGTACGATGGAGAACCTTCATGAACAGGGATTTGAAACAATTTAGCGGATATCGGATATTCATTACTTAAATCGAATGGCCGGTTTATATTGGCACGTAACCTGGAATGAAAATCCTCTTCAGTATCAACATTAATCGTTTCGATCACCAAAGGAGTTTCATGCACTACCTGTATACCTGATCCATTTTCATCATCGTGTTTGATCGTGCTTCTAAGTATTTCATGCCTCCGCACAATTTGACTTAAAGCATACTTAATCCCGTTAATACTGCAATCTTCGGCCAGTTCAATGATAGTGGGTATGTGATAAGCATTGGTTCCCCCCTCATAAAGCTCAATAAACCAGAGTCTGGCCTGAGCAAAAGACAAAATGGATTCTTTGCAATCATGGCTAAATATTGTCTTTCTCTGAAAGTCTTCTCTTGAAAATATTTTATTAAATGCTAAATGTGCTCGTATCAGTGGTTTGTTTTGCTTTATCAATTCCACACATTTATCACTTTCTTCAAACTCATCGGCAATAAATAACCGCACCATGTCTTCTTCCACCCAAAGCATGGAGTTATTGTTTTTGAAATCAATTATCAGTTGGTCAATATTCATATGCCAATTTCTTTACCTTTAATGTTTGCCTTTTTTGCAAAAAATGATGTATATAAATTATGTACTGTTTTTAACCTGAATAAATCAGCAGGAGAAATTTCACAAGACAATGTTTTATTCAACAGATGCGATAGTCTTATGGCCAGAATAGAATTTCCGCCCAGCCTGAAGAAGTCATCGTTTAATGAAAGCTGTGTTACACCCAATATTTCTCCAAACAATTGGGCAATGAGATATTCTTCCTGTTCATATTCAGGTTCCAGCAAGGTTACCTGCGTAATATGATGATCAGACTTTTGTTGTTTAAATAGTTTGTCTTTTAAGGTACCGATATTCAGTTTTGAAATTGCTATCTGGTTATGCGCCGCCTGATTAATTAGTTTATAAAACAGCGTCCCGGCTTCCGCTCCTTTAAGCGTATTTTTTTGTAAAGCCTCTTCAATCCTGCCAAGCGGTCTTGAATTTTCAGGCACGGATGGTAACTGCTCCATTATCATTCCCACGTCGGATAGGCCAGGCCAGTTAAACGAGTAGAAATTTGTTTGAGGATAGCTTTTTCTATCGGCAGCCAGATAATCAAGATAACTGTTAGCGGCGCAATATTCTATTCGGTTAATATCGCCCACAACACTGGCCAGGGATGAAGCTGCCGCTACGAAACGCGGTGGATTTTTTGCCAGAAGGCTAAGTAGATTGTTTATTCCATATACTTTGGCCTTAAACGCCTCCTGTACATTTACGAGGTTATATTCCTGGACTTTTAAGGGAGATACTCCTGCAGTGTGTATGATCCCGGCTATATTGCCAAGTGTATTGGTTACTTTATGGAGTATTGATGCCACCTTGTCCAGGTCAGAAATATCCGCACATGCTATATCCACCGTACAACCGTTTGCAATTATTTCTTCTATCAGCCTGGTCTTTTCGATGTCATATGCAGATGATGGGCTCTGGCTTATCCCACTCCTGCTGACCAGAACAAACTTCAGACGATGCTGCCTTGACAAAACAGAAGCGATAGATAAAGCGAGCCCCCCTGTTCCTCCTGTGATCAGAATCACATCGTCATCATTAAAAGTCTTACTCTGTTCTACCTCACTTACAGGCTGCAATACCTCCTGCCACAATTTACCATATTGTATTGCCAGCACGCTTTCTGATTTATGGTAGCTTTGTTTTTTTACCAGTAATGCTATATAAGATAGCATGTTTTCCAGATTTGAACCAACGTCAATTATCCTGGCATCAATATTTAATAACTCATGATTTATATTTCTGACGGCGCCAACCAGCATTCCATTAGCCGGTGAAATCATTTCCGCTCCGGTAATCTGTGATAAGCCATTGGTCAAAACCAATAAATGCTCAACAGCGTTGCTTTTTAATAAATGCTGCTTAATTAAAAACAGCGAATAAAAGCTATTGTATAATTGTACGTCAAGATCATTTTCCGTGTTATTAATCGAAGAAAGATGGATGATTGCATCAAATGTTAATCGTTGTGCTTTCAGGTAGCTGGCAAGTTGTATAAAATGCTCTTCGTTAATAGGATTGATCTTCACCAAGCCGCCTGTATCCATATCATCGATGTCCCATTGCAGCGTATCAAAAATGACCAAATAGGTATTTGCAGACAAAACGGAAAAATCAAACAGACCAAGCTGATCTTGTCTTAGAAAAATCAGTGTGTTGCCATACACAGGCTTAACGGATCCTGAAGATAGTCGAAGATTTTCTATCGATGACCAAACCGGTGCGCTTAACCAGCCTTCTTCAGGCAGGAGTTTTAATTCATCCGCCGCGGTCTGTGGCTTTTTCTTCTCTAACCAGCATCGTTGACGATCAAATTGATAACATGGTAATTCTTGCTGAACCTTCGCGTCCACAAACAGAGCCGGATCGTTGGATAATGCAATTATACCACTGCTCCAAAGTTTTGCTTTAATGTCTTCTTTAAATCTTACCTCCCTTGAGGTACCTGTCATTTCATTAAATTCCTTTGCTGATAACAACATACTTACCGTATTTACGGAAAGATGATCTCCCAGCTTACGGTAACTATTTACAAATGAACTTAGGTTTTTACCAGGTCCTACCTCTACGAAAGTAACCTGATGATTGAAATATTTCCCTAAGGTTTCTATTCCGGACGCAAATGCCACCGTATTTCTAAGCTGTTGGCACCAATAAGAAACCGTAGTCACCTCAACTCCGGCAATTTTCCCGCTTAAATTCGAAATAAAATTCCTGACTGGCTTATTCAGCCTCACATTCCGGAAAACACCTTCAAATTCGCTTGCCGCCTGATCCATCATTTTTGAATGATAGGCATGCGAGGTATTCAATACGGTATTAGGTATTGCCTGTTTGTCTAATGTTGCCTTAAGAGCGGCTATGGCATGGTTCTCCCCAGACAATACAATATCTTCGGCCGAATTGATAACCGCGATCTCACAATCATATTCTCTGGCAATTACATTAATAAATTCAAATGACGATTTTACGGCTAACATATCACCCGGCTGCATTTTCTGCATAAGCCGGCCCCTGGCAATAACTACTTTTATAGCATCCTCCAGTGAAAACACACCTGAAAGTGTTGCCGCAACGTACTCGCCAATACTATGCCCGATATAAGCATCCGGCGAAACGCCCAGATGCTCTAAATATTTTGCCAGCGCGTATTCAATGATAAATAAAGAAATTTGCGTCCACTGTGTTTCATTGATATTATTATAGGTACGCTCCTCTCCCGGATAAATGATTTTACGCAGGCTGGCCTGTGTGTATTTGTCAGCTATTGCAATACAATGATCAACTATTTCTCGAAACCCTTGCTCATTGTCATAAAGCGGGCGGGCCATTTGAACATATTGAGAACCCTGCCCAGGAAACATAAAAACAATATTGTTTTGTTTACCTGAAAACGTCTGTTGATCAGTTAAGCCCTGTTCCAGGGCAGCAAGCAATTCCTCTATGCTGCTTGCGCTGCAGGCGCTCCTATAATTAAAGCTTTCTCTGCGCTCTTGTAAGGTAAAAGCAATATCGCGAATATCAGCCCGGCTTTTCTGTTGTGTTAAATATTGCAGCATTAATTGCTGATAATGTACCAGTGATTTCCTGTTTTTTGCAGAAAATGAAATTACGTACCGGAAATCATCAAACGCTGTTTTTTCAGCATGATTAGGTTCATTGATATAATCGCCCACTATAACGTGAGCATTGGTACCGCCGATTCCGAACGAACTTACCCCGGCCATACGCTGCCTGTCTGGTCGGGCGGGCCAGGCTCTGTTCTGCTTAATGATCTCGAAATCAGTTTGCTCTAATTGAAACTCATCATTTGGGTGTTCGTAATTTACCTGACCGGGAATCACCTGACGCTGTAACATGGTAACTACTTTGATCAAGCCCGCGGTTCCTGCGGCTGAGTCAGTATGCCCAATATTAGCCTTAACTGCACCCAATATTGTCTTATGTCCATTATGCTCTTTATTTCCTAAATTATGCCTGAATGCATCTCTAAGAGCCTGGACCTCTATCGGGTCTCCGATGTGTGTACCTGTACCATGACACTCTACATAGTCAATATCCCCCGATTTAACATCAGCCATAAGCTGTGCATTAATAATACACTCACTTTGCCCAATTACCGAAGGGGCCGTATATCCGGTTTTGCGATCTCCGTCGTTATTTGTGGCATAGCCTTTAATTACACCAAGTATGTTATCCCCGTCTGCTATTGCATTTTCAAGTCGCTTCAGCAATACTACGGCAACACCGGAGCCTCCTGTTGTGCCTGAAGCTTCCCGGTCAAACGTTCTGCAGTGCCCGTCTTTGGATAAAATCATGCCATCCTGATAAATATACCCCACCTGATCAGGCAATAACAAGGAAACACCACCTGCCAGCGCCATATCACATACTCCAAGGCGTAACTTTTCGCAAGCCTCAACAACAGATACCAGGCCTGTTGAACAAGCGGTATTGATAGAATTTGCGGGACCTGATAAACCGAGCAGATAGGCGGTTTTAGTTGCTATAGCATTAATATTTGATGCCGCGGCTTCCCAAACATTGATCTGATCTGCCATCTCTCCCCGATAAACGTGATCATAGAAATAAATGCTGGCCTCGCTTCCGGCAAAAACCCCGATGTTCAATTGCTTCCGGCTTTGAGCATAACCTGCCGACTCAAGCGAATACCAGCAATGTTCTACGAATTTACGAATCTGCGGGTCCAGCTGTTTGGCTTCACTTACAGACATCTCCCAGAATGTGGGATCGAAAAGGTCTATATCATTGACTTTTCCGGCTACCGGGATATAATGAGGATCGTCTATCATGGAAGCATTAACTCCCAACCGGCTGCATTCTTCCTTGCTATAGAAACGAATGCCTTCTTCCTGATTGGCGATCAATTGCCAAAGCTCCTCAACATTTTCAGCCCCGCTAAAGGCACCAGATACACCTATGATCGCGATTTCATGGTGACGCGCTTCAACCTGCAATGGTCTGAGCTTATATTCGGGTTGAGTATCTTTTTTTATGCTCTGTATAAGTTTATCAACTGTGTTATACCTGTAAAGGTCGGCAATCGTGATATGTTTAAATTCTTCCAATTGGTTCAGTTTAATTTTAAGTTGAATACTCAAAATTGAATTCCCTCCCATTTTGAAGAAGTTTTGTTGCGTACTTACCTGATCCACAGCCAATCCTAATACCAATGCATAAACCTGGCACACCGATATCTCAAGTGCTGTGACCGGCCTTGAATAGGTATGTCCTTCGTTTATCAGCGGTTCGGGAAGCGCGCGTTTATCAAGCTTTCCGTTGCCCGTTAAAGGCATCGAATCCAGCGCCACATACGTCGATGGAACCATATAATCCGGTAACACGCCCAGCAAATAGCCGGTGATCGTTTCTTCGGATACCCCGCCCGCACCTTCCGGTACGTAATAGCCTACCAGATAGCCCACTCTTCCTGAATCCGTTTCACGTTCCCGGTATAATACACAGCATTGACCAACACCCGGTACCCTGGAAAGCGCTTGTTCTACTTCCCCAAGCTCTACCCTGTATCCACGGATCTTTACCTGATCGTCATTCCGGCCCCGATACTCCAGGCTACCGTCCAGCTGCCACCTCACCACATCTCCCGTGCGGTAAAGCCGGTCATAGCCCTTTCCCCGATCTGCAGGGCTTGCAAACCGGTTCGCTATAAAGCGTTCTGCCGTTAGTGTCGCCTGGTTCAGGTAACCACGCGCCACTCCTGCTCCTCCGATATAAAGCTCCCCCCAAACTCCAACCGGTACCGGCTGACCATCAGCTGATAATACATACAGCCGGTAATTATGATATGCCTTCCCTATACCTTTATTGTCCCCCGAGCCCTTATGCTGAATCGTTGCTCCTACCGTAGTTTCCGTAGGACCGTACTCATCAACCGGGTCGTTTATATATTTTAACAAGTGGCCCAGATGGGTATCGCTCAGCTTCTCCCCTCCTATAAAGGCTTGCCTGATCTTATGGGTTGTAAAATGTGACGCAGGAAGGTTCACCAAAAAAGATGGCGTTCCCTTTAAAAAATCAATCCTGTTACTCACCAGATGACTCGCGTAAGCTTCCGTATCCCGAAGATCCCCTGGGTAAATAAATATCTTCTTGCCCAGCAGCAACGCGCAGATCGTTGTCGTTACCGTCAGATCAAATGTTATATTCGTCGAAAAATCAACATTCCTGATCTCCGGATCCAGCACTTCCCCTACATTATACACATAGTTCATCACCGAGCGCTGCTCGATCATCACCCCTTTGGGATTCCCCGTTGTTCCTGACGTATAGATCACATAAGCCAGGTCTCTGCCTGTATTTTGTACAGGCAGATCAAATGTATCTTCTCCCTGATACAGCTCATTATTATAATCTATCAGCAACAATTTATCTGCCGGGACGTGTATCGTCCCATTTGCCAGATTCCGCTCCAGGCTCAACACCAAAGCCGCACCCGTGTCTGACAAAATATACCTTACCCTATCCTCAGGATAATTCATATCTATGGGTACGTAAGCTCCCCCGGCCTTTAGTATCGCCAGCATCCCGATGATCAGCTCCATGCTCCGCCCCAGGTAAAGCCCGATAATGCTCCCTGAGCTTAGCTCTGCTCCGGTTCTGTTTTTATACGCTGACCGGATATGACCGGCGAGCAAACTGCTTATTCTGTCCAGTTCCCCGTATGTCAGTTCCTGATCCTCATACACCAGCGCTATCGCCTTCCCCTGCTCCAAAGCGTGGGCACTAAACACTTTACCCAAGGGCTCATCTAATGCATAATCCCGCTCCCCTGAATTCCAAGTATAAACTATCTCTTCTAACTCGGAGGCACTCAGTAAAGAAATGGCCTGGTGTGGCCTGGTGCAATCTTCCGTAACCTGACGAAGGATATCTTCCATCCTGCTTAAGTACTGCCCGGCCTTAATTTGATGAAGATATTTACTATCGTAAACCAACTTTATAAATAATGCATCGGCTTGTTCGTACGCAATTACGCTTAGTGGATAATCAACTTTTTCAATAGATTTTCTGAGGCTAACCTTATAATTTTCGGCATTCTTTGCCGGGGGATAATTTTCGTATATAAATAAACTATGAAATAAACGTTCACCGTCTTTCTGCAACGATGATAAATCTGCAAAACTATGTGTGTTAGCCGATGTAACCTGTTGCTGTAACCGATGTAGCTGGCTTATAATCAATTCATCATTAGCCCAGTCAACAACCACCGGCAAAGTATTAATGTATAAGCCTACACTATCCTGGATATTATCTATGGGCAAGTCCCGCCCCGATAGGGTTACGCCCACGATGCTTTTAGTCCTGCCCGAAAATTGCTGTAATAACTTATGCCAGGCAAATTGCACCAGTACATTTAGCGTAATACCATGCTCATGACAAAAGACTTTAAGCGTTCTATATAAATCACCGGATACTTCGAGCAGATTTTCTGCGGGAAGCGCCACTTGTGTGTGCTGGAATCCGGCAGGAGCATTGCTTAGTAATGAACTTATATCGTTGGGCTCATCTGTATCGGCAAGCAACTCCTTCCAATATGGAAGGATCTGGTGCTTATGCGCAAGAATATACTCCTGCGCTTTAATATATGCCGAATCCTCTTTTACTACAATAAACTTATCAGCCATTAACGCATCATAGTATTCATGTACGCTCGTGAGTGTAACTATGCCACTCCAGCCGTCAGAAATGCTATGGTGCTCGCTTTTGATAACTGTATAATAGTCTGGGGATTGTTTAATGATATGGAGCCTGAACAGCGTGGGTTTGGACAAATCAAAACCTTGTCTTCTGTCAGCTACCTGGATAGCGTTTATCGCTGCTTCCTTTTCGTCAGAAGTAGCCAAATGACTAATATCATGAATCTGATAATCTACTTTACCATACTTGTAGATTACCTGTATGATATCTTCCTCCCAGTTAAAGGCCGTACGCAGTATAGGATACCGTGCTATAGAATAGTTCCAGGCGCTTATATAAGCATTGATGTCAAGAGATTGTCTATAATCCAAAAGTAGTTGTACCCTGTAAGCATCATCCTCCGGCTGGCTCAAAGCATGATAGATAAATCCTTGCTGCAAACTATTCGCGGGGAAAATATGCGTTATTTCATTCTTGATAGTTTTAGCAGCACTATCCAGCCGGCTTAGTAATGGCTGGCTAATATTTACTGTAGTAAAATCGCTGGGAGTATAACTGCTTCCACTCTCTGCCAGTTTCGCCGCACAATGATTTTCTACTCGCATCAACTGCTCTTTAAAGCAAGCGGCCAGTTTCGTAGTTTCCCGGAGCCCTAACTTTGTTACAACCCTAAACGATAACTGCCCGTCAGTAACCGCACCATTAATATTAATCAGTGTGTGATCTTGATTATCCGGATGGATGTTAACTCCACTATTAACCGGAATAATTTGCCATTCATCATCAGAATTGCCTAACTGCCCTAGGTAATTGAAGCTGACCATAGGAAGCTGATCATAGGTGAAGCCGCTGCCGGTAGATGTAGCAAAGCAACCAAATCCAAATCCTTTAGCGGGTATTTGACGAATGATTTCTTTGATATTAACAATGGTTTCCCCAATACTTTCCTGTAATTCCAACTTAACCGGAAACATCGTTGTAAACCAACCTACAGTACGGCTTACATCAAGTGAAACGTCTATAGGTTCGCGCCCGTGACCTTCTAACAAAATAGCCTGTATATCCGCCGCGTTAATTTCTTTTAATGCATAACACAAAGCCGTTAACAAAAGATCATTAATTTCGGTACGATAAGCATTTGATGCATTTTGAACCAGCGAAGCCGTAACAGACCTGTTCAGCTCAAAGTCGATGACTGTTGCTTCTGTAGCTTCCGGATATTGTACAGAATCATCGGTTAGCTGTTTGCTCCACCATTCAGCCTCCTGTACATGTTGCAGCGGGTAGGACTTACTTGCCATAGTCCATTGCCTGTAGCTGGAACCTTTTGGTGGTAATACCTCACCTTCATACAATGCTTTGATATCCTCCAGTAAAATCCGCCAGCTAACCGTGTCCACAATCATGTGGTGAAGTGCAAAAAATATTCTTGCACTTCCATCCTCATACCCATAGAGATAACCAGCCTGAAATAAACTACCGCTTTCCAGATCAAAGTGACTTTGCCAGGCTGTTAGTTCTTGCTGTATTTCCGCATCCGAAAGATTGTGTACATTGAGTACCTTCAATGCATTCACATCTGCATCGGCCTTATAAATCATCTTCCATAATACCCGCC
Source organism: Mucilaginibacter sp. (assembly GCF_039207105.1). GTDB lineage: Bacteria > Bacteroidota > Bacteroidia > Sphingobacteriales > Sphingobacteriaceae > Mucilaginibacter. The sequence continues at coordinate 44,529 of NZ_JBCECK010000021.1, read as the reverse complement.
CCTCTTCAGATTCTTTGATAAACGCGCTGTGCATTACATCGTGATATGCGGATAGTTGCTTAACTGCCAGATCCAGCCGGGTCAGATCAAGTGCAGGAACTTTAATAAGGAAGCTTTGGTTCCAGTGATTGGGCTGTGAAAAAACAGCGTTTTCCGCTTTTTCCAAAAACCATTTCTGAATGGGCAAAAGATCAAGGGTGCCTGTTAATAAACCCTGTTCGGTTATGATTGAATCTGATTTGCTTTTTCCGCGCAGGCGCTCTGCAAGATTGCTAACTGTTTTACATTCAAAAATATCTCTCACCTGGCATTCAAAACCTGCTTTACGGATTTTGCCAGAGGCTTGGATACTTAAGATGGAATCACCTCCGATCCTGAAAAACTCATCGGTAATACCTACATGCTCAATGCCGAGCACCTGTTGCCATATCGTACATAATTTGGCTTCAATTTGATTAGTCGGCGCTACGTACCTTGATGAGATCTGATTTATGAGCGGTTCGGGAAGCGCGCGTTTATCAAGCTTTCCGTTACCCGTTAAAGGCATCGAATCCAGTACCACATACGTCGATGGAACCATATAATCCGGTAACACGCCCAGCAAATAGCCGGTGATCGTTTCTTCGGATACCCCGCCCGCACCTTCCGGTACGTAATAGCCTACCAGATAGCCCACTCTTCCTGAATCCGTTTCACGTTCCCGGTATAATACACAGCATTGACCAACACCCGGTACCCTGGAAAGCGCTTGTTCTACTTCCCCAAGCTCTACCCTGTATCCACGGATCTTTACCTGATCGTCATTCCGGCCCCGATACTCCAGGCTACCGTCCAGCTGCCACCTCACCACATCTCCCGTGCGGTAAAGCCGGTCATAGCCCTTTCCCCGATCTGCAGGGCTTGCAAACCGGTTCGCTATAAAGCGTTCTGCCGTTAGTGTCGCCTGGTTCAGGTAACCACGCGCCACTCCTGCTCCTCCGATATAAAGCTCCCCCCAAACTCCAACCGGTACCGGCTGACCATCAGCTGATAATACATACAGCCGGTAATTATGATATGCCTTCCCTATACCTTTATTGTCCCCCGAGCCCTTATGCTGAATCGTTGCTCCTACCGTAGTTTCCGTAGGACCGTACTCATCAACCGGGTCGTTTATATATTTTAACAAGTGGCCCAGATGGGTATCGCTCAGCTTCTCCCCTCCTATAAAGGCTTGCCTGATCTTATGGGTTGTAAAATGTGACGCAGGAAGGTTCACCAAAAAAGATGGCGTTCCCTTTAAAAAATCAATCCTGTTACTCACCAGATGACTCGCGTAAGCTTCCGTATCCCGAAGATCCCCTGGGTAAATAAATATCTTCTTGCCCAGCAGCAACGCGCAGATCGTTGTCGTTACCGTCAGATCAAATGTTATATTCGTCGAAAAATCAACATTCCTGATCTCCGGATCCAGCACTTCCCCTACATTATACACATAGTTCATCACCGAGCGCTGCTCGATCATCACCCCTTTGGGATTCCCCGTTGTTCCTGACGTATAGATCACATAAGCCAGGTCTCTGCCTGTATTTTGTACAGGCAGATCAAATGTATCTTCTCCCTGATACAGCTCATTATTATAATCTATCAGCAACAATTTATCTGCCGGGACGTGTATCGTCCCATTTGCCAGATTCCGCTCCAGGCTCAACACCAAAGCCGCACCCGTGTCTGACAAAATATACCTTACCCTATCCTCAGGATAATTCATATCTATGGGTACGTAAGCTCCCCCGGCCTTTAGTATCGCCAGCATCCCGATGATCAGCTCCATGCTCCGCCCCAGGTAAAGCCCGATAATGCTCCCTGAGCTTAGCTCTGCTCCGGTTCTGTTTTTATACGCTGACCGGATATGACCCGCGAGCAAACTGCTTATTCTGTCCAGTTCCCCGTATGTCAGTTCCTGATCCTCACACACCAGCGCTATCGCCTCCCTTTGCTCCAAAGCGCGGACACTAAACACTTTACCCAAGGGCTCATCTAATGCATAATTACGTCCCCCTGAATTCCAGCTATAAACTATCTCTTCTAACTCCGTGGCACTTAGTAAAGCTGTTTTTTTAATGCTTACTTCCTGACCATTAACAGCCTCAATGAGTAAGCGTTTAAAGGCAGCTATAAAGCGCTCGATAAGCTCTTTTTCAAAAAGTAACGTCCGGTATTCAAATTTGAATTTGATTATATCTGATGAATAATCATCATATAACAAACCCATTTCGTGAACAATCTTGTCACTGTTCGAAATTTCCACGGCGTTAACCTCAGCCCCATCCAGTTTTAGTGAAAAGGCATTCAGATTTGCCTGAGTAATCCCAGCATTGAAAAAAGCTTTTGTATCCCTATTTTTGTAGACCCTCTGGTTATGTATAACATCTGTAAGGGAGTAGCCCTGGTAAGCCTTTCCCGTTCTGCGCTGTTCCCCAAGTACTTCTATTATTTCCGATAAACTGTCAGCTTCATCAAATTCCAGCTTTAATGGAAGGTTATTAACAAAGCAGCCCGTTACGTCGTTAAATCCTCTTGGGCGCATATTTACCGGATAGCTTAATAAAATCTTATCCTGGTTGCTATACTTGGATAATACCAGCCCGTAAAGAGCTGATAATACTATAAATATTGTGGTCTTCTCCTGTTTTGCATAGGCTTTTAGTGCAGTTGTTTCAGCCTCACTTAATGCGAAGAATATAAACCCTCCGGATTTGTCCCCCAGTATGCTATCCAGATCAGTAGTGTTAACACCAGAACGGTAAGGTAAAGTAATATTCAATGGTAATTCACCTATGAAATTCAACCAGTATTTTTGCGCGCTTATCTTATAATCATTGGTAAGGATTTTTTGCTCTGCAATGACAGCTCCTGAAAATGTTTTATCAGGGGCCGAACAAACTGGTTCTCCTTTTATTAAAGAGTTATAATGTTGTTGTATCTGAGAGGAAATCTGTAATGCAGATATGGCGTCGCCGATAATATGATGGGCAACAATAATAAAGTAACTGTCTTTATGAGGTTCATCCGGTACTAATAAGACAAGCCGCAGTAAAACATCCTTTGTAAGATCAAAAGGCGCATCCAATATTTCTCTAATCTGCGACTCTGCAGACGCTGTCATATTTAAAGCCTTTTTATAATAGAAATCATTAATTGCATAATTTCCATAAAAAGAATGTGCCCCGTCATCTGAATACCGGGCGTGCATTGCCTCGTTTTGCTCTACGAAATATTTACAGGCCTGTTTAAATAACTCCTCATTGAAGCTACCCGTTATTTTGTTGACAAGCGATACATTATAAGTATTATCATTGGGTGCTAACGCCCATTCTAAAAAATATCTTTTCTGGTATTCTGATATCGGCAGATGTACCGGAGCATCAGGATTGTGGTTTAACATGGAGATGTATTTGAAAGTAAAACCAAGAGATTATTCGTCTCCAGCAAACCTATAGCCGATTGAATCACAGGAAATTACAATCGCTTACCCCTTATTTTTATAAATAATGCGGAGCCGCTATCAGCAATAAAGAATCTGGATGACGTATTAATATTAATTTGGCCTTGCAGTAGCTTGGCTAATGTTAATAATAGACTATAATACGAGTAACGATAAGCATACAGACCCACTGGTAACGGTCAGTGTGAATACTTTTTTTTCGATGGCTACAGTCAGCACAGAGCTGACAATCCATGTTGGTGAGTTGATCTAATTGCGACATTGAGGTTTAAGTTTAGGCCGAAACTATGAAATAATATTTTAACTTTCAAAATATATTTATGGCAAAATGTTAATTAACGATTAATATTATATAATATGACAATTTCATGTAATAATACAACTATCCAATATTTAAGAATAGCTTTTACAAGGTTACAGATGCCTATATGCACTCACGCTCCCTATATACCTTAGGAAATAGTTCAATTACAACTGTTTAGGCATTCATATATTTAAACTTGGAATTGGCCAGATTTTACATTTTTCGAATTACATTTTAGTTAAATCCAAGGTGACGTCTCTCCCAATACTCAAATACCCGAAATCACTGAAATAACCCGAACGACTATTTACCTATCCAAGGAAAAATTAATGACTTTATTTCATTAACGCGTTTGTTGGTTGCATGGCCTGCTTTTATCTATAGCGGGCATATTAATAACTGAAGGGACAGTCAATACGTAATGCTGTTACAGGAGTGTTCGGTTGAAAAAAGAGAGCAATTATTGTTGAGTTTAACAAATTGATAATATTGGCTAAACTAAGAATGCATAATCAGCACCCAATTTTGTCCGCGAATTGCTACCCCCCAATTCAGAGGTGATGTTCAGTTACGGAAAGTCCGGTATAGCTTTGAGAATGCATTGGGACACTTTCATTATGGAAGGATGTGAGGACGATTTTTATAAACTCTATTGCCACTATCATGATTACTTCATCTATTTGGGCAATTTAAAAGGGGCATCGCTTGATAAAGCAAAAGACTGCATCAATGACCTGTTTCTGTATGTGTTTGAAAATAGGGCAAGGTTACAGCACATCCGCAATCATCATAACTATCTTGTAACTGCTTTTATACGTAATCTTTTCCGTAAACCACATTTTGGTGCAGAAGAAAGTCTTGAGCTGCAAGACCTACCCGAAATGCCGGTATATCCTTCGGCTGAAGCTGAATATATTGAGCAAACCACTCAAAAACAGGTAACTGAAATTTTGCAGGGTTATATAAACGAGCTGTCTGACAGCCAAAATAAAATCGTTTACCAAAAATTCTTTCTTGGCCACACTTATGAGAATATTGCTCAGTTGAACAATATATCTATAAAAACCGCTTATAACACTGTATATAACTCGGTCGAAAAACTAAAAAAACTAATAGGCCAAGACAATGCAAATGTACTTGTCACAGCTATTTCTCTGCTGGCCGTACTTTTTTTCATTATTTTTCAATAAAGCATAGGAAAAATCTCCACCCGGCTGCTCTATTGTTCAAAGCTTGCCGCAAATGGTAGATAAAGACCTTAAGCATCTGCTCTCTCAGGAGAGTTTTCTGAATTATTGTTTCGGCCGGAACGATAATGACGTCAGGTATTGGAACAAATGGCTGACAGATCATCCTGAAGATGCGGTGGAGATTGAAAATATCAGAAGAGCGGTTATTATGATGGCTAAAGCATCCCGGGATACGCTGCGGGATAAACACTTCGACGAGCTTCAACAAAAAATAGCCGGACAACCTGCAATCCCGATCATAAAAAAGAGGCCTTTTTGGAAGCAGCCATTTGCAGCTGCTGTTCTTTTACTGTTAGCTGGTGCCGCATTGATGTATAACCGCATTGCAAAACCCGTACAAAATAACGCGATGGTTCAAAAAAGCGATATTAAACCTGGCAGTAACAGAGCCGTCCTTACGTTGGCAAATGGGCATAAGATCATGCTTACGGACTCTGCTGATGGTGAGATTGCGACGCAGAGCGGCGTTAAGATCAACAAAAAGGCCCAGGGGCAAATCGTTTATGAATTACCTGCCGGAACAGCCTCCGGCAATTCAGTCCCCGAGTATAACACCATTGAGGCCCCTACCGGCGGGCAATGGGAAGTTATTTTACCCGACAAGTCAAAAGTTTGGTTAAATGCCCGCTCCAGCCTTACTTATCCAACCTTTTTTGCAGGTAATGAGCGCAAGGTGAAACTTAACGGCGAAGCTTATTTTGAGATTGCCCATAATAAAAAGATGCCCTTCAGGGTAATGAGCAAAACGCAAACTGTAGAGGTACTGGGAACTCATTTTGATATCATGGCCTATGATGATGAGCAGGTGATGAAAACCACACTGATGGAAGGATCGGTAAAAATATCGGATGGTGACCGCGCACGCATACTGGTACCTGGCGAACAGGCTCAGGTTAGTAATGCAGACCTGAAAGTAATCAGCGATGTTGACCTGGAAGATATGATATCGTGGAAAAATGGCTACTTCAAGTTTAATGAAAGCCTGGAGAGCATTATGCGCAAAGTGGCCCGCTGGTATGATGTAGAGGTCAGCTATGCAGGTAACGTCGATCCGTCGCAGCGTTTTGGCGGAAAGATATCGCGCTATAAAAACTTAGGATCTGCCTTAAAAATCATGGAATTAACCGGAAGTATTCACTTTAAAGTAGAAGGAAGGAGAGTGACCGTTATGCAATAAACAGACCTGGCAAACGGTAACTCAAAAAAAAGCCAGAGGTGCTTGGAACCACCACTGGCCGATGTTTGGGTTTACCATTCCGTTTCAGCGGAAAGAAAAATAGTATGTGAATAAGATTTTTAAAATAAACCACCTATTAAACAAATGTACAAAACTTTGTTACAAATCGGGCGCGGTATTTCTTACCGTGTTCTAAAAAAATGCCTGTTAATTATGAAACTCGCTTTAATCATACTAACAACGGCTATTCTTCAGGTAAGTGCCAGTACTTACGCGCAGAAAATAACGCTCAAAAAGAATAACGCTTCACTGGTAGAAGTGTTTGATGACATCCGTAATCAAAGCGGTTATGATTTTTTTTATAACCTGAAGCTGATTAAAAATGCTAAGCCTGTTACGGTGGATATTAAAAATGTTGAGCTGAAGGATGCCCTTGTTGAAATTTTTAGTAATCAGCCTTTAACGTATACCATTACTACAGCCGAAAAGGCAGTGGTTGTAAAAGAACGCGCAGCACCAGCCCCGCCACATTCCGTAACTGGTAAAGTGGTTGATGAACAAGGCTTACCGCTGGTAGGTGTTGTAGTAAAATGCAAGGCTAACAATACAGCAGTATCTACCGATGTAAACGGTAGCTTTACCATCACTGTGCCTAATGATAATGCGGTACTGTCTTTCAGCTATATTGGGTACAAGCCATTTGAGGCTACTGCAGGCCGAAATAACCTAAACATCACCATGCAGCAGGAGGCTTCTGCCCTCAACGAGGTAGTTGTAGTAGGTTACGGCACACAGAAACGTGCCGACCTTACCGGCGCGCTGAGCTCTGTATCTAACGATAAGATTGTAGCTACGCATTTTAACAACGCCATCCAGGCGCTGGCTGGTCAGCTACCGGGTGTAGACATCGTAACAAATAGTACTAAGCCTGGTGGAGGCTTCGATATCTCCATCCGCGGACAGAATACCATTAAATCGGGTACGGACTTAAGTGCCATTAATCCACCCCTTTATGTGTTAGACGGTATCTATGTCACCTCTATCAATGACATCTCGCCAACCGATATCGAGCGGATCGACGTATTGAAGGATGCTTCTTCAACAGCCATTTATGGTTCGCGCGGGGCAAATGGTGTAATCATCGTTACTACCAAAAAAGGAAAGGAAGGCAGAAATACTGTAGAATATATAGGCTCAGGCTCTATAAGCAATGCCATGAACCTGCCCCGCTTCACCAACGCCGATGAGTGGGTACAATATCGTATAGACCGTAGCAAAGGACAAAATTATACGAACCCTAACTACGAACCCGATTTGCAACAGTTGCTGGGCCAGGCGGCATACAATAACTACAAGGCAGGCAAATCTATTAGCTGGCCGGATCAGATCTTGAAAACGGCTTATTCGCAATCGCATGCGTTGAGCGTGAATGGCAGTGCTGAAAAGCTTACTTACAGCCTGGGCGCAGCAATCAATTCTGAAAATGGCGAAATTCAGGGTGACGGTTATACCCGCTACAACTTGAATGCATCGCTAAATAAGCAGATTAACAAAACATTTAAAATTGGGACTACCATCTATACGGCTTACGAAATCACTAAGCAAGCCAGCCCTGAAACCTTCCGGACCATTTATCGCCTTGGCCCGCTATCCGATAAGTACAATGCAGACGGGTCGCTTAAATTTTATCCGGACGGAATAACAACCATTACCAACCCTTTTATAGAGGAGAAGAACAGGCACACGCAAACCAACAACACGCATACTTTTGGAAACGTGTTCCTTGAAGTGAAACCGCTGAGCTGGCTGAAGTTTACCACCACCTTTGCTCCCGATATTACGCATTTAGAATACGGATCGTACATCGGCTCGATGACAAAAACCGGTGCAGGAGCACTGGCCAATAGCAGTGCTCAATACCAGGCAGGACGCACAGTAAAATATACATGGGACAATTTGTTGCAAGCCGATAAAACCTGGGGTGATCATACTGTAAATTTCCTGTTGGGTTCGTCCTATTATAAATCATCCATCATGAATTCGGCCGAGGCGGCAAGATCATTCCCTACTGATGCTTATGATTGGTATAACCTGGGAGCCGGAACAATGTCTTCCATGTCTACCGGTTACATACAAGAACAGCTGGATTCGTATTTTGGACGTCTGAACTACGACTACAAGGGACGCTACCTCTTAACCGCTACAGGGCGTACAGACGGTAGCTCTAAACTTGCCGAAGGGCATAAATGGGCATTCTTCCCCTCAGCAGCCGCTGCCTGGAGAATCTCTGAAGAGGAGTTTTTGAAAGACAAAACCCCGCTTTCTAATTTGAAATTGCGCTTTAGCTATGGTGTATCGGGCAATAATGGTGTGTCGCCTTATAGCAGTTATCCAACGGTAGCCAATGCCAGGTACCTTTTTGGCACCTCAAATGTGGTGAACACATCGTCTATAACGCGCTTCGCAAATAAAAACCTGACGTGGGAGCGGACTAACGAGTTTAACCTTGGTTTAGACTTTGAACTCTTCAAAGGAAGGATCGGCGGAACGATCGACCTATACAACCGCCGCACCAATGGCGTTATTATGAACAGGGTGATGTCTGTACTTAATGGGTTTACCAGTCTGACAGACAATGTGGGCTCGGTTAACAACAAGGGTATTGAAATTGGCCTAAACACTGTCAACATTAAAACCGATAACTTCTCATGGAATACATCGCTCAACTTTGCGTCTAATACTAATAAAATCGTAAGCCTTTCTGATGGTTCAAGCCGCGATGAGGCCAACGGTTGGTTTGTGGGGCAACCCGTGGGTGTTGTATGGACCTATGACCAGCTTGGTTATTGGGGTGTAAACGAGGCTGCAGATGCGAAAAAATACGGCCTGGCACCAGGTAGTATCAAAGTGCGCGATATTGATAATAGCGGTACGATCAACAATGCCGACAAGGTATTTAAAGGATCGCTTTTCCCTAAATGGACAGGAGGCATCACCAATACTTTTACTTATAAAAATGTTGATTTAGCATTTACGGTGACCACCCGCCAGGGACAATATTCATATTCGCAGTTTCATGGATCATACTCGCTGGAGGACAACGAGAATTTCAACGTGCTGAAACTCAACTACTGGACCCCGCAAAATACCGGTGGTACCTGGGTGCGCCCAGGCGTACCTTCGGGCCCGATGGAGGTATTATATTATCAGAAGACTTCGTACGTAAGGGTGGGTTATATCAATGCTGGCTACAACCTGCCTAAGAGCCTGACAGGCAAAATGGGGCTTAGCAAGTTGCGCGTATTCGCTTCGTGTCAAAACCCCTTCATTTTTACCGATTATGTAGGCTGGGACCCGGAAAATGCAGGCAAAGATACGCAAACCTATGGCTATACGATGACACGTAAGTTTATGTTCGGACTCGATTTAGCGTTTTAACTCACTAAGGATCAGGTATATTATATTATAAATCATGAAAAAGATAATCAATTGTATATTAGCAATTTTGTTGCTGGTATTCGCTCAATCGTGCAGCCTGGAGGAAGTCAACCCCTCGTCGGTGACGAGTGACAAGTATTTCGTTACTCAGAACTCATATGACGAGCTGGTGAATGAAACATACAGATACCTGCGCCCATTGTTGCAAAACACTTCGCATATGTGGTACGGTACAGATATGTATGATCGTACAGGCGTAGTAGATGACACCCAATTGCCACTTAACGATTACACCACATTTACTGGAGACGAAAGCCAGGGCTGGTGGACCGACAACTACAACCTGGTAACAAAGGCTAACACAGCCCTGACACGCGGAGCTGCAATAAAAGATAATATAGACCCGAAAGTATACGCCACTCGCACCGGCGAACTGCTTGCCCTGCGTGCTTATGCCTATTTTAATCTGGTGGAGACTTTTGGAGGCGTGCCATTGATTACAAAGGAGGTGACCGAAGCTACGTATAATTTCACCCGCACATCCGAAGAAGAGGTGTATAAACAAATAGTGGGCGACCTTAATCAAGCCCTCACCCAGTTGCCGGCCGACCCAAGCGACTATGGACGCGTAGCCCAGGGCATGGCCCAGCACTTGCTTGGCAAGGTGTTGCTGACACGCAGCTATAAACCATATGCGCAATCGGCCGATTTGGCAAATGCCGTTAGCAATCTGCAGGGAGCTATGAGCAAATCAACACTCAGCACATGGGATGCACTCTTCGGCGACCAATACTCGGCTGGTGGCAATAAAGAAGTCATCTTCGCAGTCCGCTATTCCAGCACCGATGCTAACAACAAAAACGGCAACAACCTTTATCAACAGTTCAAGTTCTGGACTGATAGGTTTCCGGGTGGAGCGCTGGCAGCGCCGTACTGGCGTCAGGATGCCTCCTATCAGCCTTCCTCTTACCTTTTCAACCTCTATGCAGCTACTGATTACCGGGCGTCTGAGCGGTTCCTGCAAAGGCATATCGTGGCTGCTGCCAACGCAACAGGCCCTAATGGTGCAATTAAGGCAGGCGATAACGTGATCTACCTACCCCGCGTGGCGATGAGCGCAAGCGATATTACCGCCTATGAGGCAGCTAACAAGCCAACTTATTATGTGGTGAACCCAGATCAGTATCATCAGTTTTTTGGATCAAATACCATCTACCCCATTATTTGGAAGTTTTATGATCCTACGGTAGTAGTTTATACCAACTCAGGTGTAGACCCGCAAGGACACCGTGATACGTACATATTCCGTCGCGCCGAAACCATGATGTTACTGGCCGAAGCATATGTTAAACAAGGACAAGGAGGGTTAGCTACCGGATTGATCAACGACCTGCGCTCACGTGCCAAGCTGAGCGGAAATGACCTGCTTACCGGAAGTGCCACATTAACGGATGTGCTGGACGAATCTGCCCGTGAGCTTTTTGGTGAATCAAACCGCTGGATGGATCTTAAACGCACCGGAACGCTGCTCACCCGCGCGGCGCAATACAATGCCTTCTGCGCCCATAATCACCCTGCTGCCATTGATTCCAAATATTTGGTACGTCCCATCCCGGTAACCGAGATCGTGCGTAGCCCGACTTTGACACAGAACCCTGGCTATCCTGGTAAATAATTTTAAAATCACTTAATCAATAATCAATATGCACAATAATATTCGCATCGCATTTGCACTGCTGGCTATGATCGGCATTACCAACACGGTATCTGCACAACAAAAAATACCTAAAAACCATGTTAACCCCTGGATCAAGCCGCTGGGTGCATTACCTCCAATTGCCAGCCTGACCGAAGGCGAATGGATGAAGGGCGACCTGCACGTTCATTCCAGCTACAGCTCTGAGGGCGGCTACGACCCTGAACGTCACCCTATTTCAAAAATCAAAGCTTTTGCTAAGTCTGTAGGCTTTGGTTTTATTGGTATTACCGATCATGATAATCACGTTTTGGGTGATGTAGAGCATAATACCTGGGCAGATACCGCTTTCAAGGATAATACTTTGTTGATGCTTTACGGTGCTGAATGGACTACCACCCGCGGTCATGGTAATACTTTCTCTGCCACGCCATACGATCACCAGAAATTATATGATGTTCGTGATCAGCGTGATGCGGATATAGCCAAAGTGAAAAAAGAATTGGGCATCCATTTGTCGGCCAACCACCCAGCCGGTCCTAAAGATCACTTTGGATTTTCGTATGATTTGGTCGACGCAATGGAAGTTTGGAACTCTTGCCTGTGGACCAAAAACGCCAACTCAAACTTGATCTGGGAAGATATGCTTGCATCAGGCCGAAGAATTACTGCACGCGGCGGTAGCGATGTGCACAGGCCAAGTGATGTAAATTACATTGGTACCCCAACCACTTGGGTTTTTGCGGCGAAACACACCGCACAAGCCGTGGTAGATGCACTGGTGAACGGCCGAGTTTCCATAAGCGCCAACCCATATGCACCACGCGTTGAGTTTTTTGCCGACATTAACGAGGATGGTAAAATGGATATGATGATGGGCGATAACGCAAAATCTACAGGCAAGCCCATTAAATTCCGTGTTGAGCTAAAAGGAAATGTAAAAACCGATAGTACTTATACGGTGAATGTAATTAAAGACGGCCGTAAGTTTGGCAGCTATAAAATGGCAGGCAGCAACCCGGTAGTTGAATTTACCGATACGCCAAAATTAGTTGAGCGTATGTACTACCGCCTTATTATAGAAGGGCCGTCTACTGATTATCCGCAGGTACCTCGTTCTGCTGCGGTATCGGGTAATATGGTTGCTTTGTCAAACCCGATATATTTCAATTTCGATCCGAAATTTTAACAATGCTTTAGAGTTCCGAGTTACAATAAACTTTCAAATAGCAAGCCGTTTCAATGAACTGAAACGGCTTTTTTTATATAAGGCTTTTACAGTTTTCATTTGCTTGATGCCTCTATGCCTTAATCGTAAATAAACATTTAAAGACATACGATTACTTGCCGATACAAAATTTACTAAATATATTCTCCAGCAGATCATCTGTAGTAACGGCACCTGTGATTTCGCCGAGATAGTGGAGTGCCTGCTTAATGTCCATAGATAAAAAATCGGAGGTTATGCTGCCGTCTATGCCGCCCAGTACCCTGATCAGGGATTCTTCGGTTTTTTGTAAGGCTTCCAGGTGCCTGATGTTGGTTACCAGTGTTTCGTCTCCGCTCAATTGATCTTTGATAGCGGTTCCATAAATCTTGTTTTTCAGATCATCAATATGCAGCTTTTCTTTTGCCGAAATAAAGATGGTTTGTGTTTCCGGCAAACCTGAGCTTTTAAAGAACGCTTTAATATTTTCTTCTTTGATCTCCAGGTTTAACAGATCCATCTTGTTAGCAACCATCAACATAGCTATACCAGGCTTCTGTAAGCTTTCCAGGTCATTTTTTAACTCCTCGGGTGTTATTTGCTCCGCATCAAAAACATAAATGAGCAGTGCCGATTGGCTTATTTTTTCCATCGTTCGCTGCACTCCAATCTGCTCAATGGTATCTGTAGCTTCGCGTATACCTGCGGTATCTATCAGCCTAAAGTTAATACCCTGTATATTCAGCACCTCCTCAATAGTATCCCGTGTGGTGCCAGGAATATGACTTACAATAGCCCGCTCCTCGTTCAATAAGGCATTTAATAAAGTTGATTTCCCGGCATTTGGCCTGCCGGCTATTACCGTGTTAACGCCTTGTTTAATAGCATTACCCAATTCAAATGATTGTATCAGCCTGCCAATAATGTGGGTGATATCTACTATCAGTTGTTTTAGTTGATCGCGATTGGCAAACTCTACATCCTCCTCGGCAAAATCAAGTTCGAGCTCTATAAGTGAGGCAAAGTTCACCAATTGTTCACGCAGGGTTTGCAGCTGGTTGCTGAAACCGCCCCTCAACTGCTGCATAGCTACCTGCTGTGAGGCTTTGGAATTAGAGGCGATCAGGTCGGCCACGGCCTCGGCTTGCGACAGGTCGAGCTGGCCGTTTAGGAATGCTCTTAGCGTAAACTCACCGGGTTTGGCTGAGCGTGCCCCTTTTTTTATAAATAGCTTGATGATACTCTCCACGATGTAGCCCGAGGCATGGCATGATATCTCTACCACATTTTCGCGGGTGTATGACCGCGGTGCTACGAATAACGATGCAAGCACCTCATCCAGAATCAGTTCACCATCTACTATATTACCAAAATGGATAGTGTGCGACTCTTGCTTGCTGAGGTCCTTTCCCTTCCATACGCTGTTGGCAATGGTTATGGCATCTGGCCCCGAGAGGCGGATCACCGCTATGGCGCCTATTCCGTTAGGGGTGGCAAGGGCTACTATGGTTTCGTTATTTGTCATTCGTTGTTGGAAGTTGAGCTCTGCGACATTTGCATGAACCAGGGCACAAAAATAACACAAATTAATAGGAACTGATTTTGACAGATCAATGCTTTACCCCTGCCTGACTTTTTAAAGTTTTATTTTAACAAATTTTGACTGCAAAAAGCTCTGCTTTTTGTTAAAAATTGGTCAAAAAACATCGTTTTTTATGCGTTTTATCATATTTCAGGTCAAAATTTGTCAGCTTTTTTCACTTTAAAAAGTCTTAACAAATTGACTATCAAATAACTATTAAAAATTTAAGACATAAATCGCTTTTCCCTATTAACATAACAGCCCGGCTTCTGCGATTAGAAAGCCGGGCTGTTATGTTTCCTTAAAGATACGGCTTTTTCATCAAAGCATCAACTTACATATTCACAAAGCATCACTAAATGAGCTATTGAACCCAGCAACAAAACCGCTACCTTAGCGGCCATTATGGTAACTTTTTTTGAAGCTTCGCTCGATACTATTTCGGTACATCATGTTGGCAACCCAACTCAGGAAGAAATGTATGCCCTGTCTGACCAGCCACTGGAACTGAAAGATGACATCATCCCCAACCTGCTGCTACAGTACTTTTTAAAGCCCTTTGAAAAAGTAAATGAGGTTTACCACCTGATGCACAGCAGCGGCGACCTTAACCTAAATGAGATTCATCATTTTGCCACCCAGGTATTTGAGGATAAGGAGCAATTTCAGGAAGCATCTCAAAAGATTGCCAAGCACCTGTACAAAACAACCACCCACCCTAATATCAAAGGCGGTGAGCTGTATGTGGTTTACTTCAATCAGGTACAAATTGAGGGTAACCCGCTGGATGCCATCGGCATTTTTAAATCAGAAAATAAGGAAACCTATTTAAAGGTTTACCCCGACAAGGGCGGCTTCCAGGTTGATTATGAGCAGGAAGCCATCAATATTAACAAACTGGATAAAGGCGTACTCATTTTCAATATCGAGAAAGAAAACGGCTATAAAGTAGTGGTTGTTGATAAAACCAATGGCGGACAAGACGCGGCCGTTTACTGGAAAGACGAGTTTTTGCAACTCCGTATCCGTAACGATAGCTTTAACCAAACCAGCAATACCCTGGGCATTTACAAAAACTTTGTTACCCAAAAACTCGACGACGAGTTTGATATGACCAAAGCCGATAAGATCGATCTGCTGAACCGTTCCATGAAGTATTTCAAGGAAAAAGAAACTTTTGATATCGACGAATTCTCTAACGAGGTGATCGGCAATCCTGACGCTATCGAATCGTTCAAAAACTTTAAAAACCAGTACGAGCAGGAGTTTGACAGCCCGATAGCCAACACCTTCGAGATATCAGACAATGCCGTAAAAAAGCAGGCCCGCGTTTATAAAAGTGTGCTCAAGCTTGATAAAAACTTCCACATCTATATTCACGGCGATAAAGAACTGATTGAAAAAGGCTTTGACGATGGCCGTGCCATGAACTATTATAAAGTTTATTTTAAGGAAGAAGCGTAGATTGGTGAGTGGTGAATTGGGAGTGGTGAGTGGTTAAAAAGTATTTAACATTCTAAGAAAACTTTTGTCATTCGATAGAGCCGGGGCCGACTGAGCTCAGGCACTAAAGAGAAATCTTATACAACCTGCTAAATCGCTTTCCAAGTTGTATAAGATTTCTCCTCGTTCCTCGTCGAAATGACAACCCTTCTTTTGTTTTTTCGGGCAAGGAAGTACGTTGTTGGTGACAACACCAACAACGGCGGAATTGACATAATTTTAACGCATCTATTTGTAATGCAAATCAAAAAAGTGGGTAAAGGCCTGACAAAAAAGCGGGCCAGGGTGTTTTGCCTGCGGGTTGAAGCTTTTTTTTGTCTTGATCTTTTGGTTACTTTTGTATCAAGACAAAAGTAACAGCCTCAGCGGCAATTGAGCGCTCTACAACATACTATCTAAGCTTTGCATAGTTCGCGATTGCTTCGTTCCTCGCAATTACAAATTATATATTAATTACTCCTCCTATCAATCAACTTCCGCAAAACTCCCAATCTCAAAACCTACCGGCTCTACCCTTTTCAGGTTCATGTTATTTACCGGTTTCACCACCAATGGTATTTTTTCAATACGGGTTTCGCTGGTATCTAAACCAAAAGCTTTGGCTTCTGACTGTGCAAGTTTCTTGATGGCAAAATAACTATTCAGGATAAACGCTTCCGAAACACTGAACAGGTTATTGTACGATAAGAATTTCTCCATGATCACAAACCTGAAATCGGCCGCTATGCCATACCGGTTCAATGATGCATACTGGCTGGTGATATCAATTTCCTTCCGTTTCACCATATCCTCCACCACATTCCTAAACAACACATTCACCCGCGGCTGTATCCGGAAACCCAGGCGGTATTCAATCCTGATCACTTTGCCCGGTTCAATCTGATCCACGCTGTATTCCATCGTATAAGGTTCGTCGGTACGCTCAATGTGCACAAACCAATAGGTATCGGCACGTTTAGGGCGGCGGCTCATGATCGAGTACATGATCTTTTCTTCTATTTGCCTGGCGTTATTGGCCTTAGTTAAATAAATGAGGTGTGTGGCATACTTATTCACCGTGGTGTCCGCGCTCAGGGCATTCAGCAAGGGTAACTGCTCTTTAATATCAATAAAGTTCAGGAAACGGTTATTGATCTTGCGGGCCTTAAACCAAATGTACATGGTAAATATCAGCCCAACCTCAAAACCAACAAAGAACAACCGCTTTAATATTTTAACGGCATTGGCTACAAAAAACGAAAACTCAACAGATAAAAACACGCACAGTATAATGGTAACCAGCCATACCGGCCAGTGCTTTACATAGCGCATAAAGTAGTACATTAAAATGGTGGTGCTGAGCATGGCAATAGTGATGCTAAAACCATAAGCGGCCGTCATGGCGCTGGAAGTTTTAAAGTACATAGATACCAGGATACAACCTGCGCACAGTATCCAGTTAATGCTGGGGATATAGATCTGCCCGCGAATGTTTGATGGGTACTTAATGGTAATACGCGGCCAGAAATTCATGCTCACGGCCTCGCTGATGAGCGTAAACGAACCGCTGATGAGCGCCTGGCTGGCAATTATGGTAGCCAATGTAGCCAGCGTTATGCTGGGTATTAAAAAAGCATGCGGCACTATCTCAAAGAAAGGGTTAACACCGGTAAAGTCTTTATCAGCCGCTTGTGATAACACCCAGGCACCCTGGCCGAGATAGTTAAGCACCAATGTGGTTTTTACAAATATCCAGCTTACCTGTATGTTTTTACGGCCGCAATGGCCCAGGTCGGAGTATAATGCTTCGGCACCGGTGGTACATAAAAATACCGCACCCAGCAACCAGAAACCTTTAGGATGATCCATCAGCAAGCGTGCGCCATAGTATGGATTTAAAGCTTTGAATATAGATGGATGATGTACCACCTGCATAATACCCAAAACACCCAGCATGATAAACCACATCAGCATCACCGGCCCAAATGCCGAACCAACTACCTTGGTACCAAACTGCTGAAAAAAGAATAGCAGGATAATAATACTGACTACAATAATCAATATTAGATTATTACCGGGGACGATCACCTGCGAGAATGCAGGTACCAGGTTAAGCCCCTCAATAGCCGATGTTACTGATATGGGCGGCGTAATAATACCATCGGCCAGTAAAGTACCCGCGCCAATAATAGCCGGGATAGCTAACCACTTACCGTAACGCCTAACCAGGGCGTACAACGAAAATATACCGCCCTCGCCCTTGTTATCGGCCTGCAGGGTAATTACAATGTACTTGAAAGTGGTTTGAAGGGTGAGTGTCCAGAAAATACAGGAGATAGAGCCCAGTACAAGGGCCTGGTTAACCTTACCACCTTCAACCAACAAGGTTTGAAATACATACAGGGGAGATGTACCAATATCGCCAAAAATAATACCGAGGGTAACGATTATACCCGCGAAAGTGAGCTGCTTAACGTGCGAATTCATTTAATAATGATAAAAATAGGGGAATTGGTATACCGATATTGTGGCTGCGTTGAAGTTTGGCCGGAAATGCTAAAGTTGAGACGGCAGCAGCAGGGAACAATAACAGTATACATTGACTTAGCATTTCAAAATGATATACTCAATAGCTATGCCTACTCATACAAAATAAAATATCTAACTCATTTTAAGACAGATAGCTCAAAACTCACTATCAAATCAAAATGATAAAACCTATCAAAATGATAGGTTTTATCATTTTGATAATAAATTAACCCTCGGCTTTTTTAGCAGGAATACAGATATTTGGTTATGGATCTATTCAATAATGATC
>NZ_JBCECK010000021.1:0-26078 GCF_039207105.1 Mucilaginibacter sp. | reverse complement strand
ACAAAAAAAAACGACTCACTCGGTCGTCGCTTCGCTCACCCCCCCTCTCTTCGCCTGCGGCGGAAAGAGGGCAAGGGAAAAACGATGAAGGACAAAAGATAAGGGAGCAAAGAAAATATTTTTTCACCCTCTTTCCAGCGAAGCTGAAGAGAGGGTCGCCCAGCGAAGCGCAGGTGGGGTGAGTTGTTTATTCGATATATTGTCCCACGGGGAGTTCTACTCACCCGGTCATCGCTATGCTCGACCATCCTCTCTTTGCCTGCGGCGAAAAGATGAAAATTTGTCGTTGCGAGTGATAGCGTGGCAATCGAGAACGCTACAAGTCTACACTACACAGTTCGCGATTGCTTCGTACCTCGTGACATATTGAGTCATTAAAACTGCACGCCCCAGCGTTCCTCGATCCCTAAACCAAACAAGGCAAAATCATACTTTACGGGATCGAGCGGATCAAACTGGCGCAGGCGGTCGGTGAGTTCGAGGACGGTTTGCCAGTCGGTTTGTTTACGGTTGATAAGCAGAAGCTTGCGCGAAACCCTATCCACATGCAGATCAAGTGGACAGATCAGCTCAGCAGGTGTAATACGATTCCAGATGCCGAAATCAACACCACAATCATCTTTACGGACCATCCATCGCAAAAACATATTCAAGCGCTTGCAGGTTGATTTTTGCGATGGCGACGACACATGCTTCATAGTCCGGTGCGGAAAATCAGGCAGGGAAAAGAAATAGGAGCGGAAATGGTTCAGAGCAGCTTCGGCCCCCCGGCCCCTTCCACTTATTTTGTCATCCTGAGGAACGAAGGATCTATTCGCAGACAGATTCTTCGCTTCGCTCAGAATGACAGTATCTGTTGAAGGGGGCACAAACGCATCCTCCAATGATTCAAACCGTTCGTAATGCTGCCTGAAAAACGCTATGAAGTAAAGCGTATCAATATCATTAAAAGTGCGGTGCTTAAAGCTGAGCAGTTTTTTCAGATCAGGCTCCTCATGGTTGATGATAAAATCATAGGGTTCGCCCTCCATCAGGGCTATGAGTTCCTTACATTTTTTGATGATGGTAACACGCTGCCCCCAGGCCAGGGTAGCCGCCCAAAAGCCCATGATCTCAATATCCTGCTTTTTACTGAACAGGTGAGGTATCGATATCGGGTCGTTCTCAATAAACTCAGGACGGTTGTATTGGGCAACCTTGGCGTCGAGGAAGTACTTAAGCCCCCCAGCCCCCTGAAGGGGGAGTTCTTGATTAGCGTGTTTAAGATTCATACTAATAGATAAGATCGTTATTAGAATTTATCATATCTACTACCTCTTCAAATGATCGGGCTATGCTTTCTTTATTTTCAATATAATTATACGACTTAAAAATACCGTCTCTATTTCTCACAAAACCTATACTATAACTATTAATCAAAAAATCGCAAAATCCAATAAAGCTTTTATCAGATGCAGCTTCAAAGTCTTCAATAATTAGTTTTAAGGGCCAAAAAGTAAACATATGTTCTTGCCAATCTAAACCATCAAAACCGTTAATAACTGAATAAAATGCTTTAAAATCTTCGGGAAACCTAAAATCTAAAATAGACTCTACCTCTTCTATATCCGAAATGGCAGCCGGAGGGTTTAATCTAACCCCTTCCAACTGCCATTTAGTTATAACTTCCTCTATCCAATTTTCCATATGTACCTTATTCCCTCCCCCTTTAGGGGGTCGGGGGGCTTCAGCTTAGCGCTTGTTTCAAATCTTCCAGCAGATCTTCAATATCTTCTACCCCTACGCTCAGGCGCAGCAGGTTATCTACCACGCCGGCTTTTTCGCGCTCGGCTTTTGGTATAGAACCGTGGGTCATACTTACCGGGTGATTGATCAGTGATTCTACACCGCCTAATGACTCGGCCAATGAAAATACTTTGAACGAAGATGCGATACGGAAAGTCTCCTGCAGATCGGCACCTTTCAGTACAATACTGATCATGCCGCCAAAATCACGCATTTGCTTTTTGGCCACCTCATGGTTAGGATGATCGGTAAAGCCCGGCCAGTATATTTTCTCCACCTTAGGATGCGTTTTCAGGAACTCGGCTATCTGCCTGCCATTCTCGCAATGAGCTTTCATGCGCAGGTGCAGGGTTTTAATACCGCGAAGCACTAAAAAACTATCCATAGGACCCGGTGTAGCACCGCAGGCATTATAAATGAACCATAGCCTTTTGTATAGATCCTCATCGTTCAGCATCAGGGCACCCATCACTACGTCGGAGTGGCCTCCGATATATTTGGTTACTGAATGCATTACCACATCGGCACCCAGATCAATAGGGTTTTGCAGGTACGGCGAAGCAAAGGTATTATCCACTACAAAAAGCAGATTTTTCTCTTTGGTTATTTTGCCGATGGCCTCAATATCCACCACCTGCATGGTAGGGTTTGTTGGCGTCTCGATCCAAACCAGTTTGGTTTTATCGTTGGTATACTCGCGGATGATCTCCGGGTTTGACAGATCCAGAAAATGAAACTTGATACCATAATTGGCAAATATCTTGGTAAAAATACGGTACGAACCACCATAAAGATCGTTCCCGGTTATTACCTCATCGCCCGGAGCCAGCAGTTTCATTACCGCATCTGTAGCACCCATACCGCTCGAAAATGCCAGACCGAACTTAGCGTTTTCCAACGCGGCCAAACAGTCTTCCAGCGCCTTACGGGTGGGGTTGGTACCACGCGAGTACTCGAACCCTTTATTATCCCCCGGCGATTTTTGCCAGTAGGTTGATGTCTGGTATATCGGCGTCATGATAGCGCCCGTAGTTGGATCGGGCTCCTGCCCTGCGTGTATTGCTTTAGTTGCGAATTTCATATGTGGTGTGCGTTAGCACGGTCCATAGTCGATAGTCAATGGACCATAGTAAAAAAACAAATCGCTCACAGCTATGGACTATCGACCATTAACTATGGACCCGAGCCTAATACGCCCTTGCAAACAATACCCTTTGTGTTGAGGGTTTGCCTGTCAGGATGCACTTGCCTTCTTCCTGTTTGTTATCCAAAGGTATGCAACGGATTGTCGCTTTAGTTTCCTCTTTTATTTTTTGTTCTGTTTCTGATGTGCCATCCCAATGGGCGCTGATAAAGCCCGGCTGCTCATCAAGCATGCGCTTAAACTCATCCCAGGTATCCACCTCAACCATGTTTTCCGCACGGAAATCGAACGCTTTTTTATAAATGTTAGTTTGAATCTCTTCCAGTAAAGCTTCAATAGTTTGCGCCAAACCTTCCTGATTGGTTGTCTCTTTGGTTTTTGTATCACGGCGGGCCAATTCAACCGTTCCGTTTTGCATATCACGACTGCCAATGGCCACGCGCAATGGCACACCTTTCAGTTCGTACTCGGCAAACTTGGCTCCCGGGCGGTGGGTATCACGATTATCAAACTTAACCGAGATGCCTTTAGCCTTCAGCTCTTTGCTCAAGCCGGCAACGTAGGCTGAAATATTATCCAGTTCTTCCTGGTGCTTATAAATAGGTACCACAACCACCTGTATAGGAGCCAGTTTTGGAGGCAACACTAATCCGGCATCATCTGAGTGGGCCATGATCAGGGCACCGATCAAACGGGTAGAAACACCCCATGAGGTAGCCCAAACAAAATCCTGCTTATTATCGCGGGTGGTGAATTTTACATCAAAAGCCTTGGCAAAGTTCTGTCCTAAAAAGTGTGATGTACCTGCCTGCAAGGCTTTACCATCCTGCATTAAAGCCTCAATACAATAAGTATCTAAAGCACCTGCAAAACGCTCGTTGGCAGTTTTGCGGCCTTTTACTACGGGCAGCGCCATCCAGTTTTCGGCAAAATCGGCATATACATTCAGCATTTGCTCGGTTTCGGCAATAGCTTCTTCAGATGTAGCATGGGCGGTGTGACCTTCCTGCCACAAAAACTCACTGGTGCGCAAAAACAAACGGGTACGCATTTCCCAGCGCATTACGTTGGCCCACTGGTTAACCAGGATAGGAAGGTCGCGATACGATTGTATCCAGCCTTTATAGGTGTTCCAGATAATAGTTTCTGATGTAGGGCGGATGATCAGCTCTTCTTCCAGCTTGGCTTCCTCATCAACTATGATATTTCCGTCGCCATCATTTTTAAGGCGATAGTGCGTAACTACAGCGCATTCTTTGGCAAAGCCATCAACGTGGCTGGCCTCTTTACTAAAAAAGCTTTTGGGTATTAACAGCGGAAAATAAGCGTTACTGTGACCGGTTTCTTTGAACATGCCATCAAGCACTGCCTGAATTTTTTCCCATATGGAGTACCCGTAGGGCTTAATGATCATACATCCCCTAACCGGCGAATACTCGGCCATGTCAGATTTAATTACCAGGTCGTTAAACCATTGTGAATAATCTTCGTCTTTACTAATAACACCTTTGCTCATACTGATTGTAATATAGATATTGGCTATACAATTATTGTATATTGCGCCAAATTTATAAATTTAAAAGTTAATTGACCTTGCACTTTTTACTTACCTGACATGAAACGGAACATTGCAATAGGAATTTTTCTGATCGGCGCCCTGGCGCTGAGTTCCTGCTCAACAACAAAACTGGCAAATACCGAACGCAGTGACGACGTTTACTTTTCAAACGCCAAAGCCGGTACCGACCCTATTTACGCGGCTGTTGATAATCAAAATCCTAACATAAGCCAGGAACAGGCCTACAGTGATGATGACGATGATTATTTTTATTATGATGATTACGCTTCACGCATAAACCGTTTCAACTATTACTCCCCTTTTAGTTATTACGATAATTTATACTACGGCTATGGCAATTACGCCTTTAATAATGGCTTTAGTCTTGGCTTCAATTACGGGCCTTATGGTTATGGTTACTCTCCTTATGGATATGGTGGCTGGGGCTTAGGTTATGGATACGGCGGCTGGGGTTATGGCGGCTGGGGACTGGGTTTAGGCTACGGCTTAGGTTATGGCTGGGGAGGCCTTTGGGGCTACGGCGGATTTTATGGCGGTGGCTGGGGTGGTTACTACGCCGGCGGCACACCACGCCCTAATCGTGGCATTGGGTATAGCAGCGGAGGCAGTAACGTTCCGCGCTCACCGGGATTTGGATCACGTGTATCACCTGCCAACAGCGGTATAGGTTATATACCCGGCGGCCGTGGTGTTAACAACACCTTTGCACGCCCTGCACGTACAGACGCGCGCCCAACACGCCCAGGCGCGAGCCAGGCAACACGCACGCAGGAACCAAGGCCCGTTATGCAGCAACCTACTATCGATCGTACATCAACACCGTCAAACAATTCCGGCGGGGGCTCCAGAAGCTCAAGCGGAGGTAGCAGCGGCGGTGGCGGCAGACCAGGCAGACCATAATTTTATCACCCTTATCGATTTCTATGAAACTAAAATATTTATTCACCGTAATTGCTATAGTAGCCATTACTAAAAATAGCTTTGCGCAGTATGCGCAGGATGTGGTGCGTTTCTCTACCTTTCAAAACGGTTCTACGTCGCGCATTAAAGCCATCGGTAACGCGGGTACGGCCATAGGCGGCGACCTGAGCGCTATCAGCGGCAACCCTGCAGGTTTGGGCTTCTTTACACACTCTGAATTCAGCATCACACCGGAGTTTAACGGCTCCAAGGTAAATTCAACTTATTTAGGGCCACAGGTTAATACTACCAACAATCACGGAAACTTAAATAATGCCTCGGTGGTAATTTATCAGCAGCTGAACACCGCGAAGGGTCGTGATAAAAGCAAGGGCTGGTTAAGCATTAACTATGGCGCGGGCTACAGCCGTACCAATAATTTTTATGAGAATATTAATTACGGCGGCAGTAACCCTAAAAACTCTATATCTGATTATTTCGCGGGTATTGCTAACAACCGCCCTAACGACGCGCTGGGCGGCTGGGCTTATAATCATGGCATTGTAGATAACTTTGGCACAAATACTAATCCTGATTTTGCAAGTACGGTATCTTTACCCGTAAATCAGAATGGAATAATTACACGAGTAGGCGGTCAATCGGAGTTTGATTTTGCTTTTGGAGCCAATTATAGCAACAAACTATATATAGGCGTGGGCGTGGCTATTACCGATCTGAGGTATGATTATTTCCGCCAGTTTTCAGAAATTGGTTCAGCTTCTATCCCGCCGAATGGCGGTACTGTGGGTGTACCTACCGATTTCAATTCGGCTTATGTACAAAGCCAGTCGACAAGAGGTAATGGTGCCAATATTAAACTGGGTGTTATTTATAAACCTGTTGAAGCATTACGCTTAGGCTTTACCTTTACTTCGCCCACCTATTACAGTATTGATGACAGCTATAATGAAGGCCTGACAACTAACATTAGCGGCCGTGCCCAGCAAAGCGATGAGTTAGGTTCAAGCACATTTACCTATAACATGCGTACACCGCTTAAACTGGCTGGCGGCGCGGCTTATTTTATAGGTAAATATGGCTTTATCAGCGGCGATGTAGAGTATATTGATTATGCCAGCGCCAACATCAGCAGCAACCAGGATTTTGATAATTCATCAGATATCGCCCAAATTAAATCCGACTACCGTTCAACCATCAATGTACACGTTGGTGCTGAAGCCCGCGTTACCAGTATGTTTTACCTGCGCGGTGGTTACAGCCAGCAAGGCAGCCCATTTAAAAACAACAGTACCGCTACCGATGTAACAGGCGATATCAAAACCGTTACCGGTGGTATAGGCCTGCGCTTTGGTGCCTATTATATTGATGCTGCTTATGCTCACGTAACAGGTTCTGAGTTTTTAAGCCCCTACCTAATTGATGCCGGAAACCCGACAGCAAACTTTAAAAAGACCAATAATAACGCCTTCCTTACTTTAGGATACCGTTTTTAATATTTTCAGCATAAACAAAGACGCATGTAATGCGTCTCTACAAATTAATTTAACCGTAGAGGCGCATCATATGCGTCTTTTGCATTAATTACCTTTAATAGTTATATGCTTGATACATCAGCTATCTGCGCGGTTTTTACCAGGTTTCGTACATCAAAACCTTTATCAGCAGCACGAACTACCAATTCATTATAAGTTTGTTCATCAAGTGTTGGGCGGCGGCTCAGTATCCACAGGTAATTGCGATTAGGGTGACCTACCACCGCGTAACTATAATCTTTAGCCAAATCAATTATCCAGTACTTGCCTTTAAATGGCCAAAAAAATTGCACATCTAATTTGGCATTGGTATGATCGGTAACAAAAGCGCGGCCTTCAGTTACTTTTAATTTATCATCTTTAATACAACGGTTTTTAACAATTACGGAGCCATCCTCGGCCAATCCGTAAGTGGCCGACGTACATATACAACCTTTTTCAAATGGCTGCGGAAAGGCAGCTATCTCAAACCAGGTACCCATATATTTTTTTAATTCTACGTATTTTACGGTTTCAAGAGGCTTGCAGCCGGCGTGTATGGCCAGCGCGGTTAAACCCAAACCTAAAACCACAGATGTTGCTAAAATCTCTTTTTTCATACAACAACAACGATTACGAGCAGCAAAAAGTTTAGCGAATACGCACATAATTACAGCCCAAAATGCCTCCATATATTTAATTACCTTTGCGCCAATCCGTTAAAATTAAACTACAACAAGGCGATGACTACACCAATGAACATCAGTATTTTAGGTTGCGGCTGGTACGGCCTGGCGCTGGCAAAGGCACTTATCGCCACGGGGCATCAGGTTAAAGGCTCAACCACATCGGCACAAAAAACGGAGGCGCTGGCAGCCGATGGCATCGATCCATATGTAGTAAACTTTTCGGTCGGGTCAGAAAATTACGATGCTGCTTTTTTTGATTGCGATGTACTATTCATTGCTATTCCACCAAAGAGCCGCTCAGGTGAGGGCGCTGCTTTCATACCCAAGATTCAGGGCATCATCCGGGCCATCAAGCAACATGATGTTAAAAAGGTGGTTTTTATCAGCTCGACCGGTGTTTATGCTGATTTGAATTACGAAGTTACTGAAAACACCGATCCACAACCCAATACCGAAGCGGGCAAAATATTGCTGCAAGCCGAAGATCTTTTCAGAGATGAAACATCCTTTAAAACAACCATTATCCGCTTTGCTGGATTGATTGGCCCCGGCCGTGACCCGGGCCGCTTTTTTGCGGGTAAAAAAGATATAGCCAACGGCAACGCGCCCGTTAACCTCATACATTTGGACGATTGCATTGGCCTGAGTATGGTCATTTTAGATAAGCAAGCTTTCGGCTACCTGTTTAACGGATGTTCGCCTGATCACCCTACCCGGTCAGCCTTTTATACGAAGGCCGCTATAAAATCTGGTTTGGAAATTCCTGTTTTTATCGAGGAATTAAAGGAGTGGAAAGTTGTAAAGAGTGTGACTGTTGAACCGGTTTTAGGTTATGGGTATCAGGTTAATAAGCTTTTATAATTAATCCCATTGGCGCAGATTTTTTAATTCCCTCCCCCGGGAGGGGTGCGGTAGAACTGTGCAGTGGCAGGGAGGGGTTTATGAGACATTTCAACGATAACCTCGTCCTGTAAAACCCCTCCCTACACCCTCCCAAGGGAGGGAATCGCACCTACCCTCACCTTTTTTAATTCTTCCGAATACCTATAGTTTTCCAACAAGCGAAATAATGTTGATGATAACACCAACATTGGCGGCCAGAAAAACAATGTCATTGCTGTAAGGAACGAAGCAATCGCGAACTATAAAGACCTCCCTGTAAAGTTCGCGATTGCCGCGCTATGCTCGCAATGACAAGTTTTTTCCTATGCTCTAACATAGCTGATTAATTATTATGCTTACCGTAAGTTTTCATAGTATAAACAAAATGGTAAGTGCCCGAGCCAATGCTCATTTGCGCGTCGTGACCTGTTTTTTTAATATCGGTAATGTCCTTTACGGTATTGATATCTACGCCACCCTCGGTTATCTGATCTGTTACCGATGGCAGTAAAACAGTGGCGGTAGTATTTGGCGGCACAATAACATCCAGCGTAAAAGTACCGTTATCAATACTCCAGGCCGATTTTACCTTGCCATATAACGTTTCCAATTCGGCTTGCGCGCTGCTCAGTTTACCTCCCGGCCGTGGGGCAATCAATATGCTGTGGAAACCCGGATCGCCTTCATCCGTGTTGATACCGGCTATTACACGGTACATCCAATCGCCAATAGCGCCGTAAGCATAATGGTTAAAAGAGTTCATTTCCGGGTCTTCAAAACTGCCGTCGGGTTTAATACCGTCCCAGCGTTCCCAAATGGTAGTAGCACCGTTTTTAACCGGGTACAGCCATGAAGGGTATGATTCTTTCATAAGCAGATCATAAGCAATATCGGTATGCCCGAAACGGCTCAACACATGGCATATATAGGGCGTACCCAAAAAGCCCGTAGTGATATGCTCGTCGTAATCCTCAATATTATGCACCAGCCTTTTTGCTGCTGATTCGCGTAGGTTTTCGGGCAGCATATCAAAATTAAGCGCCAGTACATATGATGTTTGCGTACCCGATATCATGCGCCCGTTAGGTGTCACATATTCGGCCAGGAAAGCCTTTTTGATATTGTACAGCAATAGGGTATACTTTTGAACATCATCGCTGCGGCCTAAAACTTTGCCCGCTTTGATCAACAATTGTGTGGAATAAGCATAAAATGCCTGTGCTATCAGGTTTTTATCGGTAAGGGCTGCACCATCCTCATAGTTGGTACCGGCATAAAAAAGCCAGTCGCCAAAGTGGTTACCGGTATCCCAAAGATAATTGCGACTATGCTGCTGAATGTAGCCGACCCAGGCCTTCATGCTCTCGTACTGCTGTTGCAATACCTGTTTATCGCCGTAGGCCAGGTAAATGTTCCAGGGAGCTATGGTAGCCACATCGCTCCAGCCCGAGGCCGCCGCCGATACGCTGTCCAGCACATTAGGAATTACGTAAGGCACCGCCCCATCTTTATGCTGATCGGCCGAGAGGTCTTTTAACCACTTGGTGAAAAAGCCTGCTACATCCATGTTAAATGTAGCGGTACGGCAAAAGGCCTGGGCATCACCCGTCCAGCCCATACGCTCGTCGCGCTGCGGACAATCAGTAGGTACATCAATAAAATTCCCTTTCTGCCCCCATTGAATATTATGCTGTAGTTGATTAACCAGCGGATTTGAGGTAGAGAACTTACCCGTTTGCGCCATATCTGAATACAGCGCGTAAGCAGCCAGGTTAGTTGAATCAAGCGGACCTTTATAACCCACCACCTTCAGGAAACGAAAACCCTGAAAAGTAAAATGAGGCTCAAAGGTTGTCGTGCTATCATCTTTAAAAACATAAGTAATTTCCTGTTTGGCGGTACGCAGGTTTTTGGTGTAAAAATTGCCTTTTTGGTCAAGTACCTCAGCATGAAAAAGTTTAATGGTATCGCCTGCTTTGGCTTTGAGTTTAAACTGCACCCATCCTACCAGGTTCTGCCCAAAATCAACCACACGGTCGCCTTCGGGGGTATTGAACACTTTGAGCGGTAAAAACTTCTCATGTTTTTTTACCGTTGGACCCGATGTAGCTATCAGGTTATCTTTAATGGTTTCGTCGGTCTTTACAGTATCCCAGGTCAGGTTGCGGTAAGTGGGCTCAGACCATCCGGCTTTTTCTTTCCGGGCGTCATAAACCTCACCATCAAAAAAGGAGGATGAACGGATAGGCCCATAAGCCACCCGCCAGCTTTTATCTGAGCTAATGATCTGCCGCTTGCCATTGGTGTAAACCACCTCCAGCTGATACAACAAGGCCAGTTTTTTGCCGTAAACATCTTTGCGGCGGTTGTAAGTATATCCACGATACCAGCCATCGCCAAGGGTTACACCGGTGGCATTATCGCCTTTTTTTAACAGCGAGGTAACATCATATACCTGATACTGTAAGCGTTTGTTATAGCTTGTCCAACCCGGGGTAAAATAATCATTTCCCACCCGTTTGCCATTTATCTGCGCCTCGAATACGCCGTGCGCAGTGATGTACAGATGTGCAGCCCGGATTTTATGATCTAATATGAACGCTTTACGAAACATGGGGCTCGGACCTCCGGTAGTATCTGACTGGTAAGTGTTCTGTATCCATTTAGCTGTCCAGTCGGTTGGTTTTAGCAAACCCATTTTCCAAAAGTTTACCATACTCCAGGGGCTTACCTGGTTCTTGTTGTTCCATACACGCACCTGCCAGTAGCATTTCTGGCGTGAGGTGAGCGTTGGTCCGCCATAATACACATGTACCGACTGATCTGACAGTACCTTGCCCGATGTCCAGATAATATCTTTTGCTTTGGTTAACGATACGGCATTACTGCCAACACGTATCTCGTAGGCGGTTTGCTCTATATTTCGGTCGGTGGTTATCAGTTTCCAGCTTAGGCGGGGGTTGGCTGCGTCAACAGAAATAGGATTAATTTTATACTCGCATATCAGGTTATCAACACGGAGATTAACGGGAACGTTCTGAACCTGGGAAAAGCCTTTTAGTTGAAGAAAAAATAATATAACGATACTTAAGCATGCCTTTTGGAGCGCGCCCTTTTTGGTTATGTAATTCATGCTATTAAAATATAGCTTTAGAACGATTTTGTTTGAACCTACTGCATTTTTTTTACGCCACACACCCGAATATGATTCATTTGTTACAATATCCATGCGCAAAAGTTGGTTAGCGCCATGAATGTTATACGATATGTTTTATACTTATTGTTACGATTATTGGTGTTTTGCAAGTATAGCGTTTAGAGCAAAAAAGGGTCGCTTTCAGGAGGAGTAATTCAAGAAGACATAATCTTAAAAGTTATATGGCGTACAATTGACTCACCCGGTCTACGCTGCGCTGGACTACCCTCTCTTCAGCTTCGCTGGAAAGAGGGCGGAGAAAAAAAGTAAAAGAAAAACCCCTCTTTCCGCCGCAGGCGAAGAGAGGGGCGACAAGCGCAGCGATGTCGGGGTGAGTCGAAAAGCCGTGCTTTCTTTAATTTTCACAACTATTAGTTCAATACCCCATTAGCCAGTTGTAACTCATCGGCACTGATGGTATGTATGCGGCCTTTATATATTTTGAGGGTCACGCTGGCATTAAGCGCATCAATAATGGCTTTGCTTTCATTCACCCGGCTTACCGGTACGTGGGTATCAGGATCGCCGGTGGTAATGAGTACCGGGGTTTGGTTAAAATCGCCTTTGTAATTTTCGTTGATCAGCTGCTCGCCAATTAAGCCGCCTGTAAGGGCTATCACGCCGCCGTAACGACCTGCATTGCGGGTCACATACTCCAGGGTTAAACAGGCGCCTTGCGAAAAGCCGAGGAAATAAATATTTTCCTGTGCTATACCCTGCTGTTTGATATCCTCCACCAGATCGCCAATAATGCTTAGCGCCGAATCAAGCGCGGGCTGGTTGTTAATTACCGGCGCCATAAAGCTGTAAGGGTACCAGCTATGCTCGGTAGCTTGTGGTGCGAAAATGGCGTAACCATCAAGCTTTAGATGATCTTTTAAGGTGATAATACTTGCCGCCGATGCCCCGCGGCCATGCAGCATAATGATAGCTTTAGTTGCCTTTTCGGCCGGAACACCTGCCGTAAGTATTTGTTTATGATGAATATACATATCTATGTACAAATAAGAATCAATATAAGCACTGTTCACTCTCCTTTTTTCGGTGAATGAACAGTGCCGTTTTATTATACCAATGATGGCAATGATTTTTCCAGATCTTCGCGCATGTTTTCATATTGGGCAGGTAATTTTAAGCCCTGACCTAATTGCTCAACCGGTTCATCAACGGAGAAACCTGGGTTATCCGTTGCCAGTTCAAACAACACGCCACCTGGTTCGCGGAAGTACAGGGAGTAAAAATAATTCCTGTCTATTTTATCGGTGATATGTAAGCCCAAACTGGCAATTTTTTCACGGTACTCCATCAACACGGCTTCGTTTTTAACACGAAATGCCACATGGTGAACTGAGCCACCTGCTACATGGCCTGCCATTTCACCAGCTACTTCAACCAGGTCAACTATGGCGGCATTATCTACCGCGTCGGTTACAAACCTGTAGCGGTTCACATGCTGCTCCAACAGACGGTAACCAAATACACCAGTTAATATTTTAGCGGTAGCATCTATTTTATTGGTAGTGATGGTAATGCTGTGGAAACCACGGGTCGCATTTTCGGCCTTTACCTCGGCTGTTTCCCAGGGCAACCTATTATCGGCAGTTTTAGGTACGATCAACTCCAGTTTTAACCCATCCGGATCAAGCACGGTAAGATATTGCTCACCAAACTTTTCTGACGGTTTGTTATAGATCACGTTGTTATCTTCAAACCTTTTCAACCAAAAATCCAGACTGCCTTCGGGTACACTGTAACCAATTTCGGTAACCTGGCGTGCACCTCTCCTGCCTGACTGGATGCCCTTCCACGGAAAAAAGGTAAGGATGGTGCCAGGGGTACCTACCTTATCGCCATAGTATAAATGGTAAGTTTGCGGATCATCAAAGTTCACCGTTTTTTTCACCATGCGTAAACCCAGTATACGGGTATAAAAATCGTAGTTTTTTTTAGCGCCGCCGGCAATGGCGGTGATGTGGTGTATGCCGTTTATTGTATTTTCCATTGTGTTCCTTTTCGTTTGAATTGATATTCAAATTTACCGCAGAAAACGAGGTTTACACTTGATGTAGGATAAGAAAAAACAATTGTATGCGCGCGATGCAATCGCTAAGCCATATGAAGCACTCGTCACAGACGAGCGCAAGGAAAAACTCGTCACAGACGAGCTCAAGAAAAAAATCCGTTGAAGTAAGACTTACGAAGTTTTGAAAACTTCGTAAGTCTTCGTTGGAAGAGAGTTCCCAAACTAACCTTCAGCTTTGGTACTAAATAAGAATACGGCAGATTCACCGAGGATTACCTGGTCGCCTTCACTCATGGGGTGGCCTATCTGGGTAGAGTTCAGCTTGATCATTTTACCATCGGCCGCTACATGGATTTTGGTCTTGTTACGAGGTGGCACACCGCCTTCATCGGCAAATATCATAAAGCATTCAGTATCCTTATTCCATTCAATGTGCGCGTGCTGGCGACTAATAAAACGGTTGCTTTCATCATCGCTGCTGGCCGGGAACACCAGCTTATTCAATCGATACGAACCATTATCGGTCACCGCTTTTTTATCTCGGCCAATGTTGATCTTATCATCAGTAGCTTTAATAATGTATTCCTCCTGCTCGGCTTCGCCGCTCAGTATCCGGATGTAGGCTACCGCCGAGGCGGCATTGTGCTGCACCTGCCTGCGGGTGTGCATCAGGAAGGCAGCATCTGTGTTGGGGATTCGAGCAGCTTCTGCAGGCAGATCATCGCCAAAGATCACCTCTATTGTCCAGTCCGATGGCAGATCGAGTGCATAATCATCGGCTATACGCTGTACCTCATTCCTGAATTTTTCTTTATCATGCACATAAACCGCGCCTTCATAAATGTGCTTATCATCCTGATCAGCAGCTACGTAGAGTAGCAGCTCCTTGATGTGGCCACCTTCGCCACCTTCTATTTTTTGTAATGCTTCTTTTATAAAACGTAACAGGGTTTCGCGCAGGCTCTTCACATCCCACTCGCGTTTCTCTCCCTTGTTTCTGAATAAATTGAACGCCATGCTTATTATCGTTTTATTATGGATTTACTTCTTCTGTTGATGCGGTATCTTCCGGGGCAATTTCAGGCTGTTCAGGTGGCAATACCTTTTCAACCCTTACTACTTTTTCCGGCTCGAAACTTTTCATGTAACCCTTTTTCAGCAGAAAAGGAATTACGTGGTTACCCGCCAACCTTACGGCATCTGATGATCCCCGGGTAGATTCTATACGGATACAAACCACCATATTACCTGTACCCTTTGCCTCCGGCGCGAAAAATACGTACCAGCCATCGTTCACACTTTTGTTTTTTACAATACGCTCAGGCGTACCGCTTTTACCCGCTACCGCTATGTGCAATATAGGCACTTTTGGCGCGCTTTGCGCAATCATATATTGTTTCAGCAAAGCGGCATACTCCGGCTTTTCGGCCAGTTTAATACCCGGCTTAACGGCTATTACCGTATCATTTACCTTGAGTGCAAAACGGTTAGGTCTTAATAATCCATCATTGGCTACGCCCGATACCAGCCTGGCTACCGATGCCGGTGTGGCAATCAATTCGCCTTGCCCCCAGGCCATACCCGAGATACCTTTAGCCCTGGTTTTATGAATGTTGTTAGGATCATATCTTGGTTTGGTATTAAATTCAGTTTTGCGCCACAGGGTACGCCATTTTTCTTCCTGAGCCTCATTGTCGGCAGGTTTGTTATAATAATAGCCGCCTACACCATGCAAAAACATACCCGTTTTTAAATACAGGTTTACCATGTACTCTTCCAGATGCTGCTGGTTGGCCAGCTTAATGAAATATACGTTGTTTGATTTGGCTATGGCCCGTTCCATCGTGATCATGCCCGTTTCATCCGGTTCAATACCTTTGGTACGGATACGCTCATTCATACTTACATGGTACACCACTTTAGAGGCATCTATCCCCAGCTTATTAAATGCCGACATAGCTGTTAACACCTTAGCCGTTGATCCCGGTTGCGAGGCATAGGTAAAGCCCAGATCGGTAGTGGTCATCCAGGTGGCCAGTTTATTCTGATCAGATTGTGACATGGTTAGCTGATCCCAGTTATGCACCGGGGGCAAGGGGTACACTGCCGAAGCTAATACATCGCCTGTAGCGGGCTCCATGATCACTACCGAAACACGATTATCCAGCAAAGAAGTATCAGCGGCTATAGATTGTTGTATACTGGTTTGCAGCTCAGCATCTACCGTAAGCTGCACATCTCGATTTTTATTTTTGAAGGCAGCTATCTCAGGACCGTTAATATCGGCTAAAAGCAGCGGCGCTATGGCGCTGTAGTCACGCTTGTTCACCACCATTTCCTTTACGCCACGAGGCAAAAAGCGGTCTTCCTGGTAGCGGGAGGCTTTTACGTTATAGCTGGTTACCGGCATTTTAAAACCGCGCAGTTCGGCGGCGTGTTCATACTCACCAAAGTAACCATTGGTGCTGCCGTTAAACACACCTGTATTGTCATCGCCCGTCCAGAAAAACATATTTTCTTCAAAAGGATAATACCTATCCAGCCTCTTGTGCATGGCCGAGTCCAGGTTGTAGTGCATTAGCCCTGTTGATGCCAGTTTCTCTTTTTGCTTCTCTATTAAAGCCGGTTTGCTGGTGGCCAGTATCAGGCCATTACGATCAAGCAATGAACCTGCCTGTA
The DNA here is from genome assembly GCF_039207105.1 of Mucilaginibacter sp. Lineage (GTDB taxonomy): Bacteria > Bacteroidota > Bacteroidia > Sphingobacteriales > Sphingobacteriaceae > Mucilaginibacter. Next base: position 9,669 of record NZ_JBCECK010000021.1, on the reverse strand, counting down.
GTTTATTCATTAAAATAGCAATACGCGGGTTATAACTAAACATCCGCAGACCGCTTTTATCGGCCACCAGAGCGGGTTTTACCACCCAATGAATATTGTCAGAACTATAGCGCGATACATTGATGGTGAGCAGCACCACGGCAGCCAACGCGGCAGCCAGCGCAGGCACCAGGTTTTTATCCTGCTGTTTGGTAATAAAACTCATTTGAACCGCTGTACCTTTTACTGATGATACCGACAGCAAAAAGCCAGCAGCCATCATATTAATAACCAGTGACGAACCGCCGTAACTTTCAAAAGGCAATGATACGCCCGACAAAGGCAAAGCACCTATCGATCCGCCTGCTATCAATATAAACTGCACAAAACTACATACACCAATCCCTGCGCTGAGGTAAAACAGTAAAGGAGTACCCGTTTGCCGCCCTATAATGATAGACCGGTGCAGATACAGCAGGAAGAGTATAAAAATAGCGGCCATACCTGCCCAGCCAAACTCTTCACCTATAGAAGGCAATATCATATCGGTATGTGCCTCAGGAATGGTTTTTGCAAAACCCTGCCCTACACCGGTACCGCTTAAGCCGCCGCTGGCCATAGCCCAAAGGCCGTTAGCTACCTGATCACCGCCATAAACTTCGTTGTTCCAGGCATCCAGCCAAATAGCCTTACGCTCAACCAAACGCTCTACCGGGCCGGGGATAATTTTATCCAGACCGGGTATTTTATCAATAGTTAAAAACGCGGTGATCACGATGAGCGCCATGAAAGCCGATTCGCTAAGCAGGCGCGGTTTCCAGAATGCTACAACGCCCCAGATACCAAAGGTGATGGCAGCGCTGAGCCATACATTATCAAAAAACCAGGTGGCTAGTACAAACAGCAATACGTAGGCAGCCATGTACATGAAATCGCCACGGGAAAAGGAAAACAGGATGATGAATGTAAAACAGATCACCATCGCCGGCCCCAGATCGCCCAGTACCAAAAACAGGAGCAGCGTAATTATAGTGGCGATAAGCGCGAAGGAAAAGAATGACCAGCGTTTGCCCCAACTGGCGTACTGGCTGATAAATTTTTCGTTAGCGGCAAAAAAGCCAGCCAGGAAAATCATGATCAGGTATTTTACAATTTCGCTGGGTTGCACCCCCAGCAGGTTTACCTTTACGCCGCTACCCTCGGGGCCTGTACCAAACAAAATGGTGCTGAACAATAGCGCCATAGCTACCAAGGCCCAGGGCCAGCCATTGGCCGCGCTGCGTAGTCCTTTAAAAAACAGCAGGCGGTACAGGGTTGAATCGGCATTGAAACGGCGCAGGTTAAAAAACTGCAGCAGGCACATACCTACTACGCCGATGCCTAAGTATGTCAGCGTATCCTTAGCCAGGAAACGATCCCGTAATGGGTCTTGCAGTGATAGCAAGGTTAAAAACGAGATACCGGTTAACAGCATCACCAACGGCAATATCAATTGATCGGCATGTGGATACCGCACGCTGAGCAGCAGGTGAATAATGAGGAAGCCGATAAAAAAGCTGCCCGCGATTATCCAGTACCATTGGTTAAATTCATCCTGCGTGCGAACAATAAAAGCACCCTCCTTTTTAAGGATATTAAAATCGCGGGTGGAAAGCAGTTTGATGGAGTGCGGGGTTTGAACAAAATTTAAGGTTTTATCCTTATCCAGCTCAACTACCCCCTGCGAACGTCCAAACTCATACCCGGGTTGCAGCGGCAGCACCTCAAAGGCTTTGCCTGTAGGCAGGTTTTTAAACGCATAATGGCCACTTTCGTCCGTGCGTGCAAAAGCAGTTAACGATTGTAGCTGACGCTTTTTATCGGCATTAATCACAAAAACTTTTTTGTAGGCTTTGGTGGTTTGTGTGGTGGCACTCCTTGAGGTGATCTCCTCGTCGGAAACAATACTATCCTGCGGCAATATCATGTTTAGCCTTACCAAAACGCCGCCAATCGGCTGATCTTTATGTCTGATAATTATCCCGTTAATACTAAACTGACCAAGCCCAAGATCTGTTTGCGCAGGCAATTGAGGCGGACTACTTCTTTCCTGCGTAAACCTGATGGAATCTTCGCCGGTATAACCCAATAATGAGCGCGATACCATTACCCGCTTTTTAAATGATTCACCGCCGTTGGCAAAAGCGTCGTCAGCATTTACAAAGAATTTGCGTTTGTTGATCTCGCCGGCGTTGTCAAACAGCTCGCCCAAATTGGCTTTGGAAGCTACGGTAGCCCGGATGTAATCAACATCTTTAGGATCATCAAAATAATAGCCTTTTTGCAATAAGGCGGCAACGTTACGGGCGGTATTCGGGGCATTGAGGTTTACGATAGTACCATCCTTCAGGCGCTTATCAACATCAACAAACTTTTGCTGCAGCACGGTATAAAGCTTGCCAAACAGTACGGCCAGTACAACGGTTATGAAAAATAAAAACAGCCGTTCCAGTCCCCTGCCGGGAGTTTTAGATGTACCCTTATCCATTATTATTTAGTAGTTTTTGATAAGGTATCAATTTTAAACATACCACCAAACAACCTGCCCGAAACAAATTTATTTTGCGGAAAAACATAAGAGGTTTGCACGGGCACAGCACAGTTGTTGAATACTACATGCTTTAACATCAGGGCATCATTACGGGTTGCGACAGCTACGTTAAAGCCTTCAAAAGCAATGCTATCCAGCACCACATATTTACTGTTGGCAGCCAGCGATATACCCGGGCCGCTATAGGCCGAATCGCGCTTAAAAATGATGCTGCCTTTGGCCTTGATATACAGGCTATCCTTTTGAATATGCAGCGTATCACTCAGCAAAATAGGTTGTTTAAAATCGGCATCAGAAAGTATCAGTGTATTGCCTTTTAGCTTGTTGATGGTATCCTGTAGTTTTAACTCTTCGGCGTTTTTTACTTTGATCGGCGCGGCAAGCGGTATCGTTGCGTTGGGTTGCTTTAACTGGTAATTAAGCCAAAATTGCCATAAAAAGCCTGCTATAGCCAATGCCAGCAATATGAATAAAACCACCATTGTGCCGCGATTGCTTTTTTGTTTTACCGGCAACTTGGCAGGGCCTTCTGGCAATTTGGGTTGGAGCAATGGATCGATAACCTCTTCGGTCACTTTTGAGTTTGATGCCGGGCGGGTAGCGTTATGCTGGCGCGGAGCCTTATCATTTTGTACCAGTACAACGGTCACGTTATCTTTTCCGCCGCGGTTGTTGGCGGCATCTATCAATTTTTCACCTTTGCCTTGTATGGTATCGCTGCCGGTTAATATTTTTGTGATCAGGCTTTTATCAACCAGATCGGTGAGGCCATCGCTGCAAATGAGCAGTAAATCGCCGGGCAGGAATGGCGAATGCCCGGTCTCCACAAAATCAGGATCCTTAGCTATCTGCGGATTAAAGCCAAGGGCTTTATTGATTTCGTTGCGTTTAGGATGATCCATCGCGGCCTCCTCACTCAACCGCCCGGAATCTTCCAGGAAACCTACAAAGGAGTGGTCTTTGGATATTTTTATCAGCGAATTATCACGCAGCAAATAAAGCCGGGTATCGCCCACGTGGGCGTAATGAAACTGGTTGTTTGGTATATCAATTACAGCCAGCGTTAATACGCAGGCCATATTTTCGAGCTGCTTGTTGCCCTGCTTTTGTTCATATATGCGCTGGTTAGCTTTAGCTATGGTATTTACCATGAGTGGCACAACATCGCCAGCTATATAACTCAACTCATTCAAAATACATTCGCGCGCTATATCGGCAGCAACCTCGCCGCCCGAATAGCCTCCAACACCATCAATTACACAGGCAATAATGTGCTTGCCATCATCAGCTTTCTGGGCAATAAAAGTATCCTCGTTATTATCCCTTTGCTTACCAATATCTGTTATTCCGAAAAAATTATTTGTCATGGTTTTTACTGGAATTTTTTATGTCGATAAAGTGAGCCGCTAATAATAAAACACATATTGATAACAGCCCAAATGATAATATTTGTGACATTATACCTCGGGTTTAAATATGTTGATGCCTATGATGCCATTCAGTAATATTTTAGAGTTAAAAGGCAGCTCAACCCATTGCGGCATATTAACATCGCTGCGGGTAACTTCCTGTTCATTGATCAGCGTACGTTCGCCAAATGACGATAGATACAGCTTGCCATCTGCTTTATTTAAACGGATACGCAGGTGCGGGGTGTTTACCCAATCGCTTGGTACCTTAAACACGGCATGCTCCTCGCGGGTTTCTTCATTGCCCGATACCACAATGTCATCATCCTTCATCAGGTATTCCACCTTGCGGCCCACAAATTGCTTATCGGGCATAATGGTATCCAGGCGGGCTATAACCTTTTCGCCGGGTTTGGCTATTTCCTTTTCGTTGTAATTTAAATCATTAGCGTAAGGCAACTCATAATAACCTTCGCTGTAATACGTAAAACCTTTAAGTATATCGTTACTGATATCAAGCGTTTGGGCTACCCCCGTATGGCGCGGAATAAAAGTTACGCGCAGGTTCTCTTCCTTTTTATTGCTGCCGGGCAGTAACTTACCAATAAAACCCTTATCGCCCTTGGCATAATCCGGGTGAGATACCAGGCGGAACACCCATTTGGAACTTGATGGCTCAACCTTTTTCCCAACTTCCTGGTGCTCGCGCAGCAACTCATAAAACTTTTTAACAGATTCATTTACGATGATGCCAAACAGCCCCGAGCGGTTATTAATAAATTCCTGATAATCCTCCTCATTAAAACTGATGATGAATTCATGGTAAAATACCACCCTATCTGCAAAGGATAACTGCCCTATTGATTCTTTAAATTTCTCGATGATGTATATATAAACATCATCGGGAGTAAGCGCTTTTATTTTTTCGGCCGCGGCATTTGCGGGTTTCCCATTGGGCAAAAACCAATCCTGCAGCCCTATCTTTTGCCAAAACGTTGATTTAGATTCCATTCAGTTACTTAAGTTATTGATTAACTGGTTAACGTTTTATCGTTAAAAATTCAAATTAGAGGTATCCTTTGTTTTAGCGCTGTCGCGGTAAAACTGCGGTTCCTCTTTGCCTGCTTTGTTGTACTTCATGCCCTTTAAAATAGAATCGGCCTGCGAATCTATCTCAGGCGGGATACCCGAATCATCTGTTGTCGGAACTGTATCCTGCGGCACTGCGCTATCCTGATTCTGCGTTTTAGGAGTTACCGGGCGTTTAGTTGAATTAACCGAATCAGCGGGCTTTTTCGCCGGACTAAAGATTCGGTCATGCACTCCATGATATATCCGGCCGCCAAACCTGCTCATCACCGCGGCCGAAAAAACGGTAAAGCCGCACAGCAACAGCATAAATATTATAAATACCGGTTTTGACATGCGTACCTGCTTGCTATCATCAGGGGGCAGCGGATTATCGGCACCGGCGGTTACCGCGGGCTGGGTTTTATTATTTTCGGCCTCCTGATAGTATAAAAGCAAGCCTTGAAGGCGTTCGTTCTCTTTAAGTAATACCGAAGCATTCCAGCTATCATCCTCCTGGTTGCCGTTGATGGAGGCAATGCTGCTGTACATGAGGGTTTCCTGCAGTTCAATGCCATTCACAAACCTATCGGCCGGATCTTTCTGCAAGCATTTGGCTACAATTTGAAGCAGCCATGCCGGAATCATCATCTCGTGCTGCTTCTTCTGCTCGCTCCAGCTTTCGGGGAGGTTGTTTTTACGCAGTTCCATCACGTCGGGCACGGTGGTTTCCATGTGGGCCAGCATCACCGCGTTACGGGATGTTTCGCCGTTATCGCGCAGCGGGAAAGGCACTTGCCCGCCTATCAATTCATACAGAATGATACCGTAACTGTACACATCCGTTTGAAAATACATAAGTCCTTCGTTTTGCTCGGGCGCCATAAATTCAATGGCCCCGGCATGCCTGATACTGGTGCGCCGCTGATCATCTGACATGGCCGACAAACCAAAATCCAACAATACATAATTGCCTGTATGGATATTGAACTTTACGTTATTACTCTTGATATCGCCATGCTTTACCGAAACCTTGTGGCAGTGCGATAAGGCATTGGCCAGCTGATCGGCAAGTTTAATGATCTCTTTAATGGTGAAAATGGGTTCATGAGGTGGTTTCAGCAGATCTTCCAGATCAGGGCCATCAATAAACTCCATTTCGATAAAGGGGAACGAACCGCTTTCTGTAATGCCCGAATTTAAGATCTTGACTACATTAGGATTAGGCTCCTCGTTTACTTTTTTTAGTTTTTCAACCTCGTTCTGAAAATTACGGAAGTTTTTATCGTCGGTACTTTCGGTATGGATTGGGGTGGGTAATAACTTGATGGCAGTAATGATAGGGCCGTAGCGCCTCCCTTTGTAAACTGAGCCTTGGCCGCCCGTTCGCAAAGCTCCCATATTCTCCAAACCCTCGGTTATTGTAAATACTTTGCTCATTGAGTAGTTATCCTTGCGATGCTGTCAGGGTAAAAAAATAGCATATTAAACATTCTGTTATTTCAACATAACGCATGCATTAGTGTTTGGTATAAAAATAGGAAAAAAAATATGGGATGTGATTATTGATGTGCAGATGTGCAAATTATGTGAAGCAAGAATCTTTCACCCACCAATCTCCTGCGTAATGCATGGCGCATACCCGCTCTTGGCCGCGGGAGGGCCCATTACTTTTGATGCATCAAAAGTAACAAAAATGCTTTCAGCAGAGAGGCTTCTTTGCCGCACGAGGCCTTTACTCTGCAAAGCAGCCAGAACCACGGGCTGCAAAAAGTTGCCCTACTTCGTTCGCACGACCTTTGCTTCTGCAAATATTTGCTATGCCCCTACAGCCGCACCACCCACCATGTTCTGTCTGCTTTCGCCCGAAGCTTATCTGCTGAGGGGAAAAAATCTGATAAATCCTGGTTCAGACAAAAATTCTGCCCATTCTTTAATTCTGTAAATCCTGTTTCAGGAATTAATTTACAATCAGCTCATCAACAAGCAACCAAGCTTTAGCACCCGCAATGTACTCGCCCGGAGGGATGATGCCTTTGTTGGTACCTTTTAACCTTACGTACCTGGCCTGTAACGGTTTTATGGTTGCCCTTACTTGGTTGATGCCGTTGGCATCAAAGGTAGTTTGGCGGTATACTTCGGTATAGTTTTTCCCATCGGCCGAGGTTTCAAAGGTGAGCACCTGCGGCTCCCACATTTTTTGCCAGTGGTATTTTAAAATATTGATACCTACTTGTGATATGGTTTGAACTTTTCCCAGATCAACCACAGCTTCCAGGTCATCGCCGTTAAAACCGTACCACTGACCATCATTGTATAATTTATTGCCAAATACTCCGTTAACCAGACCGGATACATCGCCAGAGTTATACCCTCCTTTTGGCTGATTGGTAAGCGTTACAGTTTTGCCAATTGCCTTATGCAAATGAAACTCCTTTTGATACACCCTGCCATATTGCTTTGCACCGCTAAAAACAGCAGCCTTAATCGTTCCGGATGATGTGATATTAAAAGGATTACTATATTTTTTACTTTTTAAAGTAGGTGCGCTGCCATCAGTAGTGTAATAAATACTGCCACCGGGTAAAGTGCTGTTCAGCGCAAGCTGCACTTCATGATTAGCCGATTCGGTAACGCTGTCGGTAACTTCATCAAAAGTATTAGCGGAGTTAATGTTCAATTGTTTAAGCAGCGGTTGTTGATAGCGCAGTCGTTTCAGGAACCCGGCATAATCTTTATTCTCTTTATCTGTCCAGGCTATTTCTGCCAAAGCCAGCATCCGAGGGAACAGCTGATGTTCGGCTTGTGCCGGGCTGGCCATGTACTCGCTCCAGGCATTGGCCTGCACCCCTTTAATGTATTTGGCTTCGTCGGCGGTAAGCTCTTTGGCTATAGGTTCATAATTATACACTTTGCTTAGCGGTGTATATCCACCTCCTGCCAGCGGCTCGCTTGGGTAAAGCGACTGGTAATAGTCGAGGTACACATATTTTTCGGGCGTCATAATGGCATCATGGTGTTGTTTGGCGGCTGCTATGCCGCCCTCCTCGCCTGTCCAGCTCATTACTGTGGCACCCGGGGCCAGGCCGCCCTCTAAAATCTCGTCCCAGCCGATTATCTGCCTGCCTTTACTGTTCAGGTATTTTTCCATACGACCAATAAAATAGCTTTGCAGTTCGTGCTCATCTTTCAGATGCTCATCCTTAATACGTTTTTGACACCTAGGGCAGGTTTTCCATTTGGTTTTAGGGCATTCATCGCCGCCAATATGGATGTATTTCGATGGAAAAAGCGGCAATACTTCGTCAAGCACATTTTGTAAAAAGGTGAATGTTTCCTCATTGCCGGCGCAATAAACATCATCAAAAATACCCCAAAAGGTAGCGGCTTTATACGGCCCACCCGTACAACCCAATTGTGGGTAAGCTGAAAGCGCCGCCAGTGCATGGCCGGGCATTTCAATTTCAGGAATAATGCTGATGTGTCTTTCCATCGCATATTTTACTACAGCTTTTACTTCCTCTTGCGTATAATAGCCACCGTAGCGTTTGCCATCAAACCGATGCGGGCTATCCCTTTTGTGGCCAATAATGGTTTCATCCCTATAAGCGGAGATACTTTGCAACAGGGGATATTTTTTTATTTCAATGCGCCAGCCCTGATCATCAGTCAGGTGCCAGTGAAATGTGTTGATCTTGTATAGGGCCAACAGGTCAATCCATTTTTTAATGGCATCAACCTTGAAAAAGTGGCGGCTTACATCCAGGTGCATGCCCCGGTAAGCAAAACGCGGATGATCTTCAACCGTACAACCCTGAACGGTTACTTTTCCGGCTACAGGGTGCAGTAATTGAATAAGTGATTGCAAACCATAAAACACCCCGGCCTGGTCATGCCCCGTTATGCTGATCTGTTTGGCGGTTACCGAAAGGCTATAACCTTCGGATTGCGTAATTTTATTGGAATCGATAGTTAATTGGATAGCCTTAGCCGATTTGCTGACAGGTAAGCGATAGCCAGCCAGCTGATGAAAGTATTGATTGAAAAAAGTCAGATTATCGGGATCGATACCTGCACCAATAGCAATACCTGACGATGGGTTAAACGTAAACACCGCTGTATTTTTCTGTATTTTGAAAGGCTCTGGAATAATGCCCTGCTCCTTAACCTGTGCCTGAGCCTGAGTTACGAACAGCATTAGGCATATTACTTTTACGAAAAGTTTGCGTGAATTGAACAGGTTTACCATCGGCTTGGAATTGTTGAAGCCGAATATAACTTTATAATGCAATTTAACAAAGCGGAGTAATATACATATTCTCTCCAAAAAGTAATAGCCATGAAGGCATGATATATAGTCGACTCACCCGTCTACGCTTCGCTGGACTGCCCTCTCTTCGGCTTCGCCTTAAAGAGGGACTAAATTATTATATTCACATCCAAACTCCCTCTTTCCGCCGCAGGCGAAGAGAGGGATGGCAAGCGTATCGATGCCAGGGTGAGTCGAAAAGCATCCTGATTTCTAAACTGCGTCCTTACAACGCCCCTATAGCCTTACGATAATTATTGATAGCCCGGATAATAGACTGCTCAATTTCGTTTTGCCCATCGGGCGAGTTCAGG
>NZ_JBCECK010000020.1:0-58766 GCF_039207105.1 Mucilaginibacter sp. | reverse complement strand
TAGCTCGTCGGGCTCATAACCCGAAGGTCGTAGGTTCGAGTCCTGCTCCCGCTACTAAAAACCCTCATAAATAGCTATACTTGGCTTTTATGAGGGTTTTTGATTTTTCAACGGTTCCTGTTATCAAATATTAAGCTCATTTGGCAGTAAGTTCCTTACTTTCAACGCTGCTGTAACTGTTAACTATCGGAATAAGCTTTTCGCCTATCAGTTCAATGCTTTTCATGAGCTGCATGTGGGTAAGTTCGGCGTTATCCATCTGGAAAGTTACCCTTGATAAACCACCTAATGCCTCGCTATGCTGCAGTATTTTTTCGGCAGTCTGCTCCGGGCTTCCCACTATAATAGCGCCGTTGGGGCCTGATACCGCATCGAAAGAAGCCCTGGTAACCGGTGCCCAGCCTCTTTCACGGCCCATTGCCGTGAAAACCTTTGCATAGCCGGGGAAATATTCATTTACTGCCTCCTGGGTGGTTTTTCCAACATAACCTAACGAGTGCATAGCCACTTTTAAATCTTGCGGCTGATAGCCGGCTTCTTTACCGGCAAGCCTGTACAGATCAACCAATGGCCGGAAGCGTGCAGTATCGCCGCCGATGATGGAGACCATCAATGGAAGCCCGAGTTGCCCGGCTCTGACAAATGATCCGGGACTGCCGCCAGCTCCCAGCCAAACTGGTAATTGCTCCTGATACGGCCTGGGGTAAATACTTTGGTTTTCAAGTGGGGCCCTGAATTTACCTGACCAGGTAACCTTTTCATTCTGGATGATTTGAAGCAGGAGGTCGAGTTTTTCTGCAAAAAGCGCGTCATAATCTTCCAGGCGATGACCAAAAAGAGGGAATGCTTCAACGGAAGATCCTCGACCTGCAACTATTTCGGCCCTTCCTTCTGACAACAGATCAAGTGTTGAAAACGCCTGGAATACCCTAACCGGGTCGGCCGCGCTCAAAACGGTTACCGCGCTCATGAGCCGGATGTTTTTTGTTCTGGCTGCCGCGGCAGCAAGGATCATGGTGTGGGCAGAATCCAGATATTCTTTACGATGATGTTCGCCTATTCCAAAAACAGAAAGGCCGGCCTCATCTGCCAATACAATCCGTTCCAGCAGTTCATTTAAAACCTTAGCTGGCGATGATTGGTGCGATGCTATTACAGCAAAGCTGTCAATTCCTATTTCCATAAATTTTATGAATAATATTTTTTAAATACCCGAAGTGGGCTTGAAATTTCCTGTATTGATTTAATGTTTTATCCTTGAATGCCAATGGCGTGAAAATAGGAAGCCTTTTGAGAGAAACTTTGTCATAAACTAATGAATCATTGCTCGTGCAAAAACTTAAGGCACCTTAATTTTTTAATGACTCACAACCTGTTATATTGCAATCTTTTAGCTCTTGTATCACTAAAGACAAAATGCCATTAAAGAATATTTAAAAACACTAAGCTTATACAGATGGTTGCTTTGATTTGCTAAATAGCCCCTAATTACCGAGGCTATTTAACAGACCAAAAGCAATGAAAAAGAAAAGAGATTATTTCAGGATCATTTGATGATGATTCTGAAATTTTTATCAAGGTAAAGCATGATCGGGGTGGTTACGGTAACATACAACGCGTTGAAATAGTGGCTGAACTCGTGGTGAGCCATATGCGATGTGAAGGCACCAACGGCAAATGGGAACAATAGCAACATGCCCAGGTTTCTGAATTCGGCCTTATACAAACCGAAAAGAACAATAAGCCAGCCACCCAATTCGCCGTAACCGATCATTGTGGTCCAGAAATAATTAAAGCCCAGGAAATTCATGCCGTCCATCATTGATTTGGTATGAAATACTTTTTCAAGTGATGCGTAACCGAATACATAAATATAGTAAATGAGTAAAAGCCAGTAGGCTACTTTTTTGAAGGTTTCCATGATATTAAGATTATTAAATTAAGTTTTTATAAAATTGAAATTAGTTCCTATTCTTCTTATAAAGAAGTACTTACCAAATTGTAGGTGGCTAATCTAAAAGTAAGCTAACCCGATTATGAGAAAAGAAAATTCAACAAATAGCATAAACAAAAATTATTTAAATACGAACTGTGGTATAACCTATACCTTGTCGCGGATCTCCGGACGCTGGAAAATCAATATCCTGGCATTCCTGCTTAATGAAAAGCGATTGAGGTATGTTGAGATCAAAGAAAAGCTCGCCTGCGCCGGTGTGTCTGAAAAAGTTCTTGCTGCAAAACTTAAAGAACTGGAAACAGATGGTCTGGTTAAACGCGTTGTTCTTCAACAGGTGCCACCCAAAGTTGAGTACGAAGCAACCGGTTTGGCCTGTTCCCTTAAACAGATCCTTTTCTTGATGGATGAGTGGGGAGAGGCAAAACTCAGGGAGATTACGAAACCATTGATATAGATTCATCGCTTTTCTGATTAGAGGCCTTTATTAATTAATGTGCAAGAGCTGGTTTTACTGCTGTTTTACTACCGCTTTTGGCATCGGCAAACCTGACAAAACTGAGTACCAGTGTACCGCCCAGTAGCAGGATACTCAAAAGGGTAATATCCCGGGTACCCCAATTTGCGATCACCAGGCCGCCGAGAATAGTGCCTATGGTTACCCCTGCGTTTCCGAAAGACACCATTAAGCTGGCAGCGAGTTCCGGGGCATCGGGCGCTTCGGCTGTTGTCCTCAAATTTGATATCAGAAATCCGCCTGTATGTATAAATCCCCAAAGCGCGATGATACCTGTCATGGGCGCAAACCATCCGCCAAAGCTGAATGTCAAAACATTTACCATAGCCAGCGATATCAGGAAAACGCGGGTAGTAAGCAGCGCGTTCCTGCTCATTAAAATACCGGTAAGCCAGTTGCCTGCTATTCCCGCAGCGCCGAATATTAGCAGCATTACACTGATCTGTACGCCATTCATCCGGGTTATCTTTTCCAGAAAATCGGCCAGATAACTGTAACTTGAAAACATGCCAGCCAGCATCAGAACGGTAGCCGTAAGGTTTACCCACAGTTGCCTGCTTTTTAAACCATTTAGCTGTGCTTTCAGGCTTACATTTTCACTAACCGGCATAGAGGGTACACTGATCAGCAGTGCTATAAAAGCTACCAGGTTAATAATGCCGGATAATACGAACGAATAGCGCCAGCCCGCCAGGTCTGTTACATAGGTAGCCATCGGAACGCCCACTACCGTAGCAACACTTAAACCAGCCATGATCACAGCCACAGCTCTGGATGATTGCTCCGGAGCAACCTGGCGAGCTGCTGCAACGGTAGATACCGACCAGAATACCGGGTGTAATACCGCCGGAATTATCCTGGCGATCATGAGCATGGTAAAGTTATTGGCCAGAGCCGAAAATAAATTTGATAACACAAATAGGGCAAGAACAAACGCCATTGTGGTACGTCTGTTGACGCGTGATGTAGCGAGCATCGCGAATGGGCCGGTGATAGCTATGGTAAGTGCAAAACCACTTAACAGCCAACCAGCCCTTTCAATGGTGATATGCAGATCACGTGCTATAGAGGGCAGAATACCGATAACACCAAATTCGGTTGTAATGATACCGAAAGCGCCCAGGGCCATGATGTATATTGACTTTTTCATTTCTTTTTTTATTCTTTTCTTGAACAAATTTAAGTTGTATTTTATAATTTTGTATGTACTGATAAAATTGTCAAGTACTAACAAAAATGTAAGAAATGCGAAAAATTACATCTACGAACGCTTTTAATGAGAAGCTCATTAATGATAATTGTGGTATGGGCCGGGCTTTAAACATTATCGGAGGCCGCTGGAAGCCGGCGATCCTTTATAAGCTGAACAATGCCACCATGCGTTATGGCGAGTTAAAAAAATCTATTGAAGGAATTTCTGAACGAATGCTGGTAGCTCAGCTCAGAGAGCTGGAAGAGGATAAGGTGATTGAGCGCATCGTTTATCCGGAAGTACCTCCCCGTGTTGAATACCGCTTGACCGAATTAGGCAGAACTATGGGGCCGATGCTGGATGCCATGTCAGATTGGGGTGAACTACACCGGGAAAAAGTAGGTGACAATAGATTCCCGGAACCTGTGAAAGAGTAATATGGAAAATTTGCCGGTATTGATCGTTGGCGCCGGGCCAACAGGGCTAACCCTGGCTTGTGAACTGGTGCGCAGGGGCATCAATGTCAGAATAATTGATAAGGCTCCGCAATATCACCGTGGATCGAGAGCCAAGGGCATACAACCCCGTAGTCTGGAAATCATGAATGATCTGGGCCTTGCCGATGCGTTTGCGGAAGCGGGGATAAGCGACCTGATTATCCGGCAATATAATGGAGCTGAACTCATAGGAGATATCAGACGGGAAGTATTTTTAAGGTCTGATACACGCTTTCCGCAAGGGCTGATATTACCCCAGTGGAAAGTAGAAGAAATACTGAGAGGTAAATTGAAAACCTTTGGTATTGAAATAGAAACCGGTACCGAACTGTTAAGCTTTGATCATGACGATCAACATGTTATTGCATTACTCCGTAGTGATATTGGTAATGAAAAGCTGACTTGTGCCTACCTGGTGGGATGTGACGGCGGAAAGAGTACGGTTCGGAAAATGGCCGGGATAACATTTGAGGGAGAAACGCATGAAGATGAAAAGATGTATGTGGGAGATGTGGAAATTGAAGGCCTTGTACCGGATGCCTGGCATATATGGCTAAGCCCCGAACTGGGATTTGCCTATGCTTTGTGCCCGTTTAAAGGCACCGATAGCTGGCAGGTACAAGCGGTTGCCGTTCCGGATGCTGCAGGTGATCTGGCAGAGCCCGGCCTGGGTGTTTTCCGGAAACTATTTGCAGAGCGCACGGGGATGACTAACGTTGTTCTTAAAAACGAAACCTGGGCATCATTATATAGGGTAAATGTACGCATGGCTAACCGTTACCGCGAAGGCCGGGTTTTTATTGCCGGCGATGCCGCCCATGCACATACCATAGCTGGTGGTTTAGGCATGAACACCGGGATTCAAGATGCCTATAACTTAGGCTGGAAGCTGGCACTTGTATTACAACAATCTGTAGGTGAGTCACTTTTGAATACTTACGAGGAAGAACGACGGCCTATTGCCGCCTGGACTTTGAAAACGAGTTCGCAACGGCAGAAAATAACAGCAGATTCCATTAAATCAGGAGGTAACGGCAGGTTGCAAAAAATGGGATCAAGAGATACCACCCAATTGGATCTCAACTACCGTTCAAGCTCCTTAAGTGTCGATATCGCTAAAAACAGTAAAGCATTGCATGCCGGAGATCGCTCGCCTGATATGTTGTTATCAAGCGGAAGCTGGTTATCTGATTTTTATCGGGGCACACATTTTTCGGTTGTGCTATTTACCGAAGATCATGAACTGACACAGCTATTAAGCTTAAGATTCAATGATGCGGTTAAAACCATTTTATTAAATAGCGAACCTGCTGCATACTTCGGCGATACCCAAAATATGTATGTCATCAGGCCCGATGGCCACATCGGTATGATCGCTCCTTATGGTTTTAACGAAGAGTTGGTTGAGTATTTAGATAGTTTTCTCAGTAATAATACAGGTCGCAATTAGCCCCTTAATTTGTCGTTTTCAGGCATTTGAACGTAGGTGGCATTACTGTACCTTTGAGTAAACTAAATCAGAAAACACTTATGGCAACTCAAATTTTTGTGAACCTATCGGTTAAAGATCTCAACAGATCTGTAGCATTTTTTACCAAACTTGGTTACACATTTAACCCGAAATTTACCGACGAGAAAGCAACCTGCATGATCATCAGCGATACCATTTACATCATGCTGCTGACAGAAACTTTTTTCCAGACCTTTACTGAAAAACCAATTGTTGATGCTCATAAATCGATAGAGTGTTCGGTTTGTTTATCTGCCGATAGTAAAGATGAAGTTAACGAAATGGTAGACAAAGCAGTGGCTGCGGGCGCTACAGTACCTAACCCGGCCAGCGACTATGGCTTTATGTATCAGCATAGCTTTGACGATCTTGATGGCCACCACTGGGAATATGTATGGATGAACCCCGATGGCATGCCGGAGCATATGGCTTAAAAGTTGTAGCTTCAAAAAGCTGAGCAAATTTTAGCAGGAATAATTAATATATCAAACAATTAACGCCTGCGAGTTTTTAATGTCTACATCACCACCTAAATTATTTACTTATGTTACCTATAAAACCACACCTCTGGTTCGACCAGGATGCAAAACAAGCAGCTGAATTTTACGCATCATTTATGCCCGATTCAGTAGTCAATTATTCCACCCGTTTTCCAATGCCAGGCGGCGAATGTGAAGTAGTTGAGTTTACTATTGCCGGGCAATCATTCCTGGGTATCAGTGCCGGGCACAAGATGGGCATCAATCCATCCATATCATTTATGGTAAATTTTGACCCCTCGCGTGACCCAGATGCTGCCCAACATATTGATGAAATTTGGAATAAGTTAAGTGAAAACGGTAAAGTACTAATGCCATTGGATAGCTACCCTTTCAGTAAACGTTACGGGTGGATTGAGGATAAATATGGTGTGTCCTGGCAGTTGATCCTGACTAATCCAGAAGGAGAGGAACGGCCTGTGATTGTTCCAACATTGCTGTTTACCGAACCGATGGCTGGTAAGGCTGATGAGGCAATTGACTTTTACTGTTCAGTATTTAAAGATAGCAAACGTGGTACCACTGCGCCACGTCCGGAAGATATGGGGCCGGATAAAGCAGGCACGCTCATGTACGCAGATTATTATATTGATCAAACCTGGCTGGCCGCTATGGATAGCGCGCATCAGCATGGTTTCAGATTTAACGATGCTGTGTCACTATTAATCCCATGTGAAACCCAGGAGGAGATTGATTATTACTGGTCGGCGCTCACCGCTGGTGGCGAAGCCGGACAGTGCGGTTGGTTAAAGGACAAATACGGCGTATCCTGGCAGGTGGCGGCCACAGTGATGTTTGATGCGCTTAAAAATGGAACTCCTCAACAGGTTGAGCGGGTTACACAAACTTTTATGACCATGACAAAAACAGACATTGAAACCTTGCAGAAAGCATATAACGGTGAATGATCAATTCATTGAAAAAATAGATCACCAATGAGCTGGATTTGTCCGAAATGTGATCGGGAACTCCCTAAACCGGCGCAACCGCATTATTGCGCACGGGTTAGCCTTGATAGTTTATTTGCGGGCCGGCCACCAGAACTGGTGCTGGTATTTGATAGGATTCTGGCAGAAGTTGCGGATTGGGATGAGGTATTGGTAGGAACTACGCCAAATTGCATTGTTTTCACCAGGCGGCTAACCTTCCTGGTGGTGCGGCCAATGAAAAAGGAATTGGATCTGAAATTTTATTCTGAAGTTGCACACCCGGAAAAACCCTTTTTAAAAAGTGTAGCATTGGGCAATAAGTTTGAGAACCATATCCGTATTGCATTGCTGGATGATCTGCAGCCTGCTTTATTTCGCTATATGCGGGAATCCTATCAATTATTATGATCAGTAAATATCGTCTCGGCCGGTATAAAAATAAAAAAGCTGGAGCCTTGGCCCGGGGTACTTTCAAAACCAATCCTGCCGCCCTGGCGTTCAATAAATTCTTTACATAAAGGCAGGCCCAGGCCAACTCCTTTTTCATTATTGGTGCCAAAGTCAGGCTCGGTATTAATAGAAAATATTTTTTTCTGTTGAGTATGCACTATGCCCTTGCCATTATCATTAACCGTTATTTTACATTCGTGCTGCACCAATTGCGCGTCTATATTGATCGTTCCGCCATTTGGGGTAAACTTAATGGCATTACTGATCAGGTTGCGCAGCACCAGTTGCAGCATATTTCTGTCAGCCATAACTACCAGCTCCGGATCAATTTCATACGTCAGTACTATGAGCTTGTTATTAGCTTGTGTTTTGCCCATATCAAGGGTGCTTTTGATGATGTCAAGCAGGTTTGCCGGCGCCAGATCAACCGCGGGCCCCTCCATTTGCGATTTAGACCACAGCAACAAATTGGTAAGCATATCCATTGTGCTGTTGGTGGCTGCCAATAGCTCTGGCTCAATGGTGGCGCGCAATGCGCTGTCCAGTTCATTCTCGTTAAGCAGCTGCAGGTAGTTCTGTATATTGATAAGCGGCGTGCGCATATCGTGCGATATGATAGACATTAGCTTATTCTTTTCGGCATCGCTTTTTTCAAGTTGCTCTTTTTGAAGTGATATATGCCGGTTTTGCGCTTCTATGGCTATAGCCTTTTCCTCTACGGCAATACGTTCTCTGTTATAACTTTGGCGGATATATTTAATAACAATATAGATCGCGATAACGGGTAGCGGAAAAGCTGTGATCCTGTCTATCAGCTCCCCCCTGCCTGCGGTAAACGGATGTTTAACTAAAGCCGGATTATAATATGCTATTACGTGCAAAGTCAGAAAACAGCCGATGTAAGCTATAAGCCAGGGCAGTTGCTGCCGGTAAGGAGAAATCGCGAATACTAAAAGCAGGTAAGCAGGCCATATAATATCAGTTGAGCCATTAATGCCTGAATTAGCGAAATAATTAACAGAAAAAACAATGATGCCCGTAATACCAAATAAAAGACTGTTGTGCGGTTTGCGTTTAAATCGTGAGTTATAATACTGGTATAAAAAAAATAAACTTAACAGAAAGCTGGATAGGGAAGCTACATAAAGACCGGCAAAAAAATTATAAGGAACATAAAAAATGGCCAGTACAGTTACACCGAGACTGATAGAATGAAATATTCTGCCTTCTAACGGAAAATCGGAAAAACAACCTATTAGCTTACCCCAAAGCTCGTTTATTTTTTTTACCATAGCCAATAGCTGCGGTTAAAATTAATAATTTAATGTTGTAAATAAATAAATTGCATTAATGTGGGTATGGTAAGAGCTAATTTTTTATCTAATTTACCTGCTTAATTTTTACGATGATATTAGCTATAGATGTTTATTACAGAAGTAATGATGCCAAAGCTGTAGCGGTTTTATTTAATTGGGATGACGCCGCCAATCAGCAGGTGATAGTGGAAATAATTGATGATGCCGCGGAATATATACCCGGAGAATTTTATAAACGGGAGTTGCCCTGTATCTTAAAACTGCTTGAAAAGATTGATTTAAATTTAGTTGATGCTATCATAGTTGACGGCTACGTTTATGTTGATAATAATATGCAGTATGGATTGGGCGGTAAACTATGGGAAGCATTATTAGAAAAAGTGCCAATTATTGGTGTTGCCAAAACATCGTTTTATAGAAATAAGGAAACCGTTAACGAGTTGAGGCGAGGCGAAAGTTTAAATCCATTATATATTTCTTCAATAGGTATTGATGTTAATGAGGCAACCCGTTTGGTCAAAGCTATGAAGGGTAACTTTAGAATACCGGATATATTAAAAAATCTTGATCAGATAACTAAGCAACCTTAAATGCATCATCAAGAATTTGAACCTCCCGAAGAGCTGAGAGATGCCATTAAATGTTTTTGGCATAACAGGCAGGATTTTGGAGAAGTACAATCGAGTTTTGAGGTACAGCCGGATGGCTACGTTGAAATTATTTTTCATTTCGGAGATGATTTAAGTATTGCTAACAAGGGGAGCTTACAGGTATTGGAATCACCATTTATGATGGAGCTGCTTCATCAGCCAGCTATTTTTTATACCCAAGGCCGTTTTGAGATCATCGCCATCAGATGTTATCCCTGGGCGGTGTTTGATCTGCTCGGATTGCCGGCCGGTAAAAACAAGGCTCGCCTATCAGGGCACTCTATAGTCTTGCTTCAACCCGAATTAAAAAGCCTGGTCTTAGCCGGCAACATAAGTGAAGCGCTGGCTTTGGTGAAACAATATCTTCTGAAAGCTCACTCGCAAATCGATCCCAGCAGTATGCTGTTTAAGGCAGGAGTTGCCATGCGCAAGGCAAACGGAACCATGCCGGTAAGTGAGGTTGCAGCGGCGGCCCATGCCACCGTGCGTACATTGGAGCGAAACTTTAAACAATCTTCCGGCCATACGGTTAAAGATGTGTCGGCCCTCATACGTTTTGAACAGGCGCGTAACTATTTATGGCTCTATCCGGATTGTAATCTTGCCGGCCTGGCTCATGACCTGGGATATGCCGATCAATCGCATCTGAGCAGGGAGTTTAAGCGGTACAGCGGTACCACACCGGCCGCCTTTGCCCGAAAAGCACGGCAGGGATTGGGCCGCAGGATTTAAGCAATTTTGTCGTGTTTGTACAATCCTGAAACCGGAGCTATCCGGAGTTTTGTAGCTCAATTTATTTAATATGAAAGCTACAATTGAAAATAATAAAGCCATACAAGATCAACCTATTTACAATGCCATCATTTCTGGTGCCGGACCTGTCGGATTATTCCTCGCCTGCGAACTGGCCCTGGCCAAATGCTCGGTACTGATACTGGAAAAGGCGAATGATGCATACTCTCCTTTGAAACAACTCCCTTTCGGCATACGAGGCCTCTCTGCTCCTACCATCGAGGCGCTTTACCGCCGGGGCCTGTTGCAAGAACTCGAGATCCGTAAGCGATTGAAAAATCCTCACCTAAACGCTATACAGGGGCCGCGCCGGCAAGTGGGACATTTTGCAGGTATACCCTTTCATGAGGGTGATGTAGATACCACGCAATGGATGTATCGTTTGCCTGGTTCAACGGAAACCAGTTTAATTTCTGAAATGGAAGAATTGGAAACCGTTTTGACCCGCCGTGCAGAAACTTTGGGCGTACAGATCAGGCATGGTGTTTCCGTTACTGGTTTTACGCAAACCGATAATGGAGTTACCGTTCAATCGGGCGATCTATCGTTTCAAGCTCAGTGGCTGGTAGGTTGCGACGGAAGCCGGAGTGTTGTGCGTAAAGTGGGCGGGTTTGATTTTGCCGGCACCGAACCGGAATTTACCGGCTATACCGCTAAAGTAGATATTGCTGATCCCCAAAAGCTCAGTCCGGGACGAGTCGTGACGTCAACAGGGATGTACATTCAATCGCAGCCCGGTTATGTTGTGATACAGGATTTTGATAACGGGGCATTTCATAATTCTGGAAAGCCCATTACGCTTGAACATTTGCAGGGTGTGCTGCGTTACGTATCCAACACCGACGTTACCATCAGTGCCCTGCATGCAGCCACCACCTGGACCGACCGTGCCCGCCAGGCGACAGCCTATCGTAACGGACGGGTACTTTTAGCCGGTGATGCCGCCCACATTCATGCTCCGCTGGGAGGCCAGGGTCTTAACCTTGGCCTGGGCGATGCTATGAACCTGGGTTGGAAACTTGCCGCGACCATTCACGAAAAAGCTCCCGATGACTTGTTAGATAGCTATTATAATGAGCGGTACCCCATTGGAGCTCAGGTGCTGGATTGGTCTCGTGCACAAGTGGAGATCATGAAACCTAATCCGCATGCCCGTGCGCTGAATGCCATCATCCATGATTTGATCAATACGCCAGATGGTGCCACTTACATGGCATCAAGGATTTGGGGTATTAACATCCAGTACGATCTCGGCGGATATCATCCTTTAGTGGGCCGAAGCGTGCCGAACTTTGAGCTGGAAGATGGTTCAAAAATTGGCGAGCTCATGCACAATGGGCAGGGGCTGCTGATTGATTTTGAAAGCAACATCACGCTTAAAGCCCTGGCTGCTAATTACGGCGATCAGATCAAATATGTTCCTGGCTGTGCAAAAGAACAATTGGGTTTAAATGCCGTGCTGGTACGCCCGGATGGCATCATAGCTTGGGCAACTGATAGCAATCCTGATCGTGATCAACTCCAAAAGGCGATGGATCGGTGGTTTGTTGGCGTTACGATATGAATTCTGGGTAAGCAAAACCTCCTGAATAAATTTATTTTTATATGTTTGGGCATCCTCATTGGTGTTCCTTAAAAAGAAAATACCAGAGTTGTCATTTCGATAGAGCGAGGGATGGAATGTGTGATAGTGCAAAAGAGAAATCTTATATAATATGCCCGCAGATTTACTGCTTGTATAAGATTTCTCCTCGTTCCTCGTCGAAATGACAACCGTTTTTTTCTTCTGAATACTTATGGGGCTATCCTCCAACAAACCCATACTCATGAATAAAAACCGCATCATCCCTGCACTATTTTTGCTCTTATTTATTGCTAATTGTTCAAATCTATTTGCCCAGGTAGCTGCCCTGCCTACGCAATGGACAAAAACGGCCGCCGATGCCGCTGTTCCTTTTCCTGAATACCCCAGACCGCAGTTGCAACGCAACGATTGGCTGTGCCTGAATGGTAAATGGGATTATCGTGGTGGTAAAGACGTCGCTAACGCGCTTGACCCGGAAAAAGCTATTGCCTTTGACGGTAAGATCGAACAAATACTTGTTCCCTATTGCCCGGAATCGGTAATATCAGGTATTCAGCGGAAACAGGAGATCAATATGTGGTACCGTCGTAGTGTTGAGATTCCTGCGGATTGGAAAAACAAACAGGTAATCATTCACTTTGACGCGGTGGCCCATCATGCAACCCTGTTTGTAAACGGGCATAAAGCCGGTAGCCACGCCGGTAGTTATGATGGCTTTAGCTTTGATATTACACCTTATTTAAACAAAGGTAAGAATACACTGGTTGTTGCCGTTCAGGATTTAAATGATGGCCGCGTACCGTCAGGTAAAAATGGCCCGCGCGGCGATTATACCTTCTGCTCAGGAATATGGCAAACCGTATGGTTAGAGCCCGTAAGCAAAACATACATCGAGAATATCCGCTTACTACCCGACCTGGCTAATAATCGCTTAAAAGTATTGGTAAACACCAAAGGCGAAGGAAAGGTAACGGCTACAGCTCTTGATGGAAACAGCGTGGTTGCTGAGGCAAAAGCAGCCAATGGAACATCTTTTTATCTTCCTATAAAATCGCCAAAACTATGGTCGCCGGATAGCCCTTTTCTGTACGACCTTACCATCAGCCTGGAAGATGCTCATGGCAAGGTTACTGATAAAGTAAAAAGCTATTTCGGTATGCGCGATATTAAACTGGGTAAGGTTAATGGAGTTAACAGGCCGTTGATCAATGGTAAGTTCATGATGCAATTAGGACTGCTCGATCAGGGCTACTGGCCCGATGGCATATTGACCGCCCCTACAGAAGAGGCCCTTAAGTTTGATATCCAATTTACCAAAAACGCCGGATTTAACCTGATCAGAAAGCACATGAAAACCGAGCCTCAGCGTTTTTACTATTGGGCCGATAAATTGGGTTTATTGGTTTGGCAGGATATGCCGGCAATATGGTATCAAAATGAGGATACCACCAAAACCAGGACTCAATTCAGGAAAGAGTTAAAAACACTTATTGATCAACATTATAATTCGCCATCCATCATTACCTGGGTTCCTTTTAATGAAAACTGGGGCGCGTTTGATGTGAAGAATATAACCGATTGGGTTAAACAATACGATCCATCAAGATTGGTTAATGGTAACTCGGGTTTTAACAATAACCCCAGCTATCAAAAAGCTTACGGCGATCCGAAAAACGGCGACTATGTAGATACACATATTTACGTAGGCCCGTATGGCGCTTCGGTACCCGATGAGCACCGGGCAGCCTCATTGGGCGAGTTTGGCGGTGTTGGCTTATTTGTGCGCGACCATATGTGGCCGGTAGCTAACAACGCTTATGCGTATGAACCCACCAAGGCCAGGCTAACAGACCGGTACGTGTTTTTGCTGGATGAAGTAGAACAGCTAATGAAATACAAAGGACTGAGCGTAGCCATCTACACGCAAACAACCGATGTGGAGCACGAGGTAAATGGCATGCTTACTTATGACAGGGCTGTTGAAAAAATGGAAATGGACAGGGTTAAGGCGGTAAACGAAGCTGTTATTAAAGAGAGCTTCAAAATGAAGCCGTAGTTAGCTGCTCATCAAATTTAAAAAGCCTCAGATCTTTTGGTCTGAGGCTTTTTGCTTAATAGGTATCTTCGTTAAAATAATGGCCGGCCTAACATAGCGTTAGTGAGCAACAGAGATACACCAACAAAAAAAGCGAATGAAAAAACAATGGCTGGTCTGGCGTTTTTCGTTCCGCTGATAATAACAAACAGAGGGACTATTTGCAGGGCATGCAGACCCATAAAGTGGGCTATCCGTAAATCGCCGGCAATGCGGCTCCAGTTAAAAAATGGCAGACCCGGGCCGCCATCGGCAGCGCCAACTGTATGTGCCAAACGCGAGGCCATTAAACCACCCTCCAACGAAAAAAAGCACGCAATAATTATTCCCAGCCTGATGGCCCATAACAAAGCCGGACTTATTTGCACCGGTTTCACTCTAAAAAAGCGGATACCCATATACAGCGCAAAAAAAGTTTGTGAAACAATCACAATACCCATCGCGCTAAACAGGAGCGGATTATAAATACCCGAAGTATTGTAGTGTGATAATTGTCCCCTTGCGGCTTGTGAAGCGATAGCTACCATTTCAAAGGTCATGGCAAATGCGGTGAACCGGGCAAATCTTCGTTTTAGTTGCTCAAATGGGAAGTACTGCAAAAAAAGCGGCCAGGTTAAACAATATATAGCAATGGATATGGCAAATTTAATGGGCTTGGTCCACAGGTTAATGCCCATCAGCTGGCGGTGATCAAATTGCGCAACAATGATCAGGAGCACAAATAATACTAAATGCGCTACGCCGCAATAATACAGAGCCGGGCTAATATTCTGGATACGGGCAAATAAGGTTTTCATATGTTAATTGTTTTGATTTTTTGAATGGCCTGGTAAAGCAGGTAACCAACCGGGCCGAACATAAAGGTTAATAACAGACAGGGAATAATCAGCCAATGGGATATGGCTTTTTCCTGTGCCGATTTAAGGATAGAAAAGCCGATGAGCAGATCAAAGGCGAGGTAATGTACCCAGCCAGCTAACAACAAGCCATCATCAGCAAAAAGGCGGCGTACTTCCTGTATGGAGTTAAAGCCACCTCCCTGAATACTAAAAAAGCCGGTAATGTATACGCAGTAAATAACCGAAAGCAACAATGGAACAACACGATTGCGAATGAGCCATTGTGTCACCTGCCATTTAGGAAATATGATTAACAGCACCCACTGCAAAGCAGCGATGGTACTAACAATTGAAAATATCTGTGCCGGAGCCATATCATTTTTATTTTGATGACGCGTGTAAATGCGCAATACAAAATTGGCCTGATTAGCAACGTTTAAAAATGTTATGGAGTTAAGAAAGGAAGGTGTTTTATTAACCTATGTTAATTTGATACCGGCAACCTTAGCCCTAATACGGCTGAGGCTTTGGGGTTGGATGCCCAGGTATGATGCAATTAAGTGCTGGGGTAGTCTTTCAAAAATATGAGGTTGGTTAGTCAGTAATTCCAGATATCGCTCTTCGGCCGATTGAAGCATTAAGTTACGTTTGCTTTTGGCGGTATCAATAAACAATTTTTCGGCCATGAGGCGGCCAAAACGTTCAAAACGCTGGCTGTGCTGGTACAGAGCCTGCATGTCGGAATAGTTCAGCGTAAAAAGTTCGCAATCATCAAGAGCTTCAATAAAATCCGGCGATGGCGCCTGTAACAGAAAGCTTTCATAATCGCCTATCCACTCCCCCTCAAAGGCGAACCCGATGGTATAATCACCTTTTTCACCTCTCGAAAAATAGCGTAAGCCGCCTTTATACACTACGGTCATGGCCTTACAAACCTGGCCTTCTTTTAAATAAAAAGCATGTTTTTTGAGGCTCACCGGTTTAAGCTTTTGCATAAATAAAAAAAGCTCTTCGTCGGTAAAATCAACCAGGGTACGTAACGATTGGGTGATAACTTCGTACATATTCAAATATACAGCATAATAACTATGAAGGCATGGCTTGCCTTACGCTATTTTACTAATGAACATTGTTACAATTACTTAATACTCCCCTAATGTATAAACAATATTATTGCGGGCATATCGGTACTTCGTGATGACCAAAGAAAATGTTAATGTATTCATCGATGCCTGGATCAATGGTGATGAGGAATCGTATACAAACATTTTTGACTATTACTATCCGCGTTTATTATCCGCCGCTTTAAACCTGGTGAAAAATACCGATGATGCCGAAGAACTGGTGATGAATGTGCTGTTAAAGGTGTGGCAGCTTAAAAACCGCATTCAGGATATCCGCGATCTGGATACTTATTTGTTTGGTATTCTGCGGCAGGAGATCTCCGGGCTTTCCAGGAAAAAAATATTACTGACCGAAACTATAGATGGGATACCGCTGCAAAATCTGGGTTCAGTTGATCATCCGGAATTTTCATTAAGAGATCTGCAGTTACAATACCAGGCAGCACTTAATAAACTTACCCCTAAACAGCGCGAGGTTTTTCTGTTAAGCCGTGATGAGCAAATGAGCCAGCAGGAAATCGCTGATCATACGGGCCTTTCGGTAAATACCATCAATAACCATATTACCTCCTCCCTTAAAATTATCCGTAAAGAATTACAGAGTTATCCCGATGCTGTTGTTGTGGTGCTCATTACCAGTAGTGCTGCGCTGTTACTCAGTTAAGCCAACTAATAAAGTCTTGAATTTTTCCACCTCATCATTAACGCAGGGTTAATTCGATATTAAATTTCCGGTTTGCTTAGTTGTTGCCTTTAGTTTTCGCATTGTTATATGCGAGGGACACTGTTAAAGTCCTGCTAAATGAAAATGGAAAGGCCTTCGCGCGAAGTAATGATCAGGTATTATAACAACGAATGTTTGCCACAAGAGGAACATCTGATCGACCTGTACTTGTCTATGGATATAGACCATGAGTACATAGAATCATGCTTAAAAGAGGCCTGGAATAATTTAAATGATAAGCCTCATCATTTGCTAAGCGAAGAACAAAGTGTCAAAGCCAAAGAACTGTTTGCACGCCGGAAGAAGGTGTTGGAACAACATCCGGCAGATGAATCTGAGTTTTTGGATGAAAACAATAATGTGATTAATAAACGGAAGCTCCCGGTGTTTGTCCGTTTTGCCGCTGCCGCCGCCGTTTTATTATTTATCGTTGCTGGCGGTTATTTAATGCTCAAAAAGCAACCTGTGCCCGTGCAACTGGTTAAAAACAAACAAAAAGATATTCAGGCCGGTAAAAATCAGGCTATCCTCACGCTGAATAACGGTACTAAGATTGATTTGGATGATGCCTCAAACGGACAAATTGCCAAACAATCCGGAATGGTGATCAGCAAAGCCAGCAATGGTCAGTTGGTTTATACGGTTACTGGCAATACGCAAAACGGCACCAAGCCCGAATTAAATATCATTGAAACGCCGCGTGGTGGCCAATATCAGGTAACCCTGCCCGATGGTACCAAGGTCTGGCTGAATGCGGCCTCGTCGATAACCTTCCCTACAGCTTTTTCGGGCAGCGAGCGTAAGGTAATCTTAACCGGCGAAGCCTATTTTGAAGTAGTACATAACGCCAAACAGCCTTTTAGTGTGGATGCCGCGGGAGTTCAGATACATGATCTGGGAACCCATTTCAATGTAAACGCCTATCCTGACGAAACAGCGGTAAAAACAACCCTTGTACAAGGCGCGGTAAAGTTAGATCATCAGGGAGCGACAGCTTTGTTAAAACCCGGACAACAAGGCAGAATCAAAGTTGGCACCGGCAATATCGAGATAGCACAGGTAGATACAGACCTGGCTACAGCCTGGAAAGATGGCGTGTTCAGGTTTGATAATACCGATCTGCACTCGTTGATGCGTCAGCTTTCCCGATGGTACAACATAGAGATAGTGTATGAAGGTAATGTGCCCAACGATGTGTTTTTTGGGAAGATAGAACGTAGGGCTAATCTTTCAAAAGTGTTAAAAGTGCTGGAGCTGGGCGATGTGCATTTCAGAATTGAAGACAGGAAACTGATCGTAATGCCATAAACATTAAATAACAATCATTAAAGCTTAAAGAAAGGATCTTATAGACAGAAACAACAACAGAAAACCCATTGGTTGCCTGTAAAAAAACCGGAAGCGCTTGCAACACTTCCGGCAAAATGATAGGCAATGTCAATTAAAACGCGTGAACATTTTTTAGACTTATTAACCCCTTTTTACAAAAATATGAATTTAAACTTATGTTTTAAGGCGGCTTATTTTAAGCGGCTTATAACATCTAAACCTTTTATGGTTATGAAACTCGTCATTATTATGCTAACCGTATTTTGCGTGCAGGCCTCGGCCCGGAGCTATGCGCAGCAAATATCGCTTTCAGAAAACAACGCCTCGTTGGCTAAAGTATTTTCGAGCATTGAAAAACAAAGCGGGTACGACTTTTTTTACAAAGGCAGCCTGCTGCAAAACATAAAAGTATCAGTACACCTGAACAACGCTACACTACAGCAGGCTTTGAGTACCATCCTTAAAGATCAGCCCCTGAGTTATACCATTTATGAACACATGATCATTATTAAAAATAAAGAACGTGTGGCTACTGAACCTGTTAAGGAAAGCGCGAATATCATTGCGCCGGTTACGGGTAAGGTAACGGATAACAAAGGTCAGCCATTGCCGGGTGTAACCGTAAAGCTTAAAGGATCATCAAGCGTAGAAACGGTAACAGACCAGGCCGGAAATTACACCATAAACCTGCCCGATAATTCAGGTACCCTGGTATATAGCTTTCTGGGTTTTGTGAGCCAGGAGATAGCCGTAAATCAGCATACCAACATTGATGTAAAACTGTTGGAAGATATAACCGGTCTGAACCAGGTTGTGGTTATAGGCTACGGAAACGTACGAAGGAAAGACCTTACCGGCGCAGTCTCCACTATTAAAGGCGAGACTTTTGAAAACACGCCCATCATCAGCATTGAGCAAATGTTGCAGGGTAAAGCTCCCGGCTTGCAGGTTACTTCTATAAGCGGGCAACCGGGAGATGGGGTATCTGTGCGCATCCGTGGCGGAAACTCTATTAATGCTACCAATGAGCCTTTGTATGTGGTTGACGGTATTATTGCCGGAACCGATTTTAATACCAGTTTGCTGAATCCGGAGGATGTGGAATCCATTGACGTTTTAAAGGATGCCTCATCAACCGCTATATATGGCGCGCGCGGTGCAAACGGCGTTATTATCATTAACACCAAGGCCGGAAAAGCAGGAAAAGACCATATCACGATCAACTCCTATTCGGGCTTTCAGCAATTGCCGCATGAAATTCCTATGATGACAGGCCCGCAATACGCCGCTTTGGTTAATGAGCAGTACATCTCGCAAAAAAAAGCTCCGTATTATAAAAATGTTGATTCTGTGGCCAATACCGATTGGCAGAAAGAAATAACCCGGGTTGCCCCTATCAGCAGCATTACCATGCAGGCATCCGGAGGCGATAACAGATCAACCTATCTGGTTTCTGCAAACTATACAGATCAGGAGGGTATTATTTTAAACTCAGGCTATCGCCGTTATCAGTTCCGATCGAATTTTAGCAGGCAGGTATTACCCACGGTTAAAATTAATACTACATTAAACATTGGAAATTCACTTACCCGAAATAACCCGGCATCATTAGGTGGGTTAGATTATTATTCATCGGCATTGGGTGTTGCTCCATCTATGCCAGCGTATTTGCCCAATGGCGACTTTTCGGTTAAACGCGAGGTAAACTCAGGCAACCTGGATAACCCGCTGGCCCAGGCCACCCTAAAAACCAACACCACCAACAGGAATAACGTTTTAGGTAATTTTGGTGTGGAGTGGACTTTAATTAAAGGTCTGGTTTTTAAAACATCATTCGGTGTACAGCTCGATTTCTCTAAAAACAATGTGTATACTCCGGGCTCATTGCCGGTTGAAAAGGTAAACTCTACAGGCGGAACCGCAAGCGTTTCTACCGCGCAACACACCAACTGGACAATCGAAAATACCTTAAACTATACTAAAACCATAGCCAAGGTTCACAGCATAAGCGCCCTGGTGGGTATGACTTACCAAAACGATGTGGTGGAAACCTTATCAGGTTCATCCTCAAAATTCCCGAACGATACCTATACCTATAACAACCTGGGCGCTACAGACCAAACCACATTTGGTGTAGGCTCTGGCTATACCAAATACGGTATTGTATCGTACCTGGGTCGTATCAATTATAGCTTTAATGATAGGTATCTGTTAACCCTTACCGGCCGTGTTGATGGTGCATCAAACTTTGCGGTAAATAAAAAATACGCGGTGTTCCCGGCTGCGGCATTTGCATGGCGCGCGTCTGACGAGGATTTTATGAAAAATCAGGATGTTATTTCAAACCTGAAATTTCGCCTGAGTTATGGGGTTACAGGTAACCAGGGTATCAGCCCATACCAATCACTGCAAACCTTAAATACGGCACGGTACATATTGGGTAATAATAATACGCTGGGCTATATACAGGGTAACTATGGCAACCCGAGCCTGAAGTGGGAAACCACCGGCCAGTATGACGCGGGTGTTGAATTTGGCGTATTGCATGACCGCCTGAGCTTTGAGGTTGACTGGTACAGTAAACACACCAGTAATCTGCTTTTGTCTGAGCAGTTGCCTGTTCAAACCGGGTATGGCAGTTTAACCACCAACATTGGCTCAATTAACAACAGAGGTGTTGAGGTGATGATCAACTCGGTTAACATTAACAAAAAAAGCTTTAACTGGACATCATCTTTCAACATTGCTTTCAACAAAAATAAAGTGCTGGATTTAGGTGGTGTAAATTCAATTTTTACACAAAGCATAACCTATGCTGGTAACGTGAGCAGTTTAAACGTAGGCGGGCCGGTGGGTACATTTTATGGCGCAACCTATTACGGTACCAGGAAAACACTTGACCCCGTACCGGGAGTCGTTGGTAAAAATGCTACGCCTACTTTGGGCGAAGCATTGTATTTAGATAAAAACGGTGATGGCAAACTGGGTACTGATGATTATGGCGTTATAGGCGACTCGAACCCGAAATTTTTTGGCGGATTAAACAATACCATCAGTTATAAAGGCTTTCAGTTAAGCACCTACTTCTCATTCTCATACGGTAATAAGATCATGAACATTGCCGACGCCTTTTATGCCTCGGGCGATCCGTTATCAAACAATTATGCTTACATGGTCAACCGTTGGTCGCCGTTAAATCCTAACTCCAACATTCCAACACTATCCCGCGATTATGTGCCTAATACCAGGTGGATCTATAACGGATCGTACCTGCGTTTAAAAACGGTAACGCTGGGTTATAACATTCCGGGCAGCAAGTTTCATGTAAGGTGGTTTAAAAACATCAATGTTTACGCGTCAAGCTCAAACCTGTTTGTGATCACCAAGTACCCTTATTATGATCCGGATACTAACTACTATGCCAAGAGTTCAGTTTCGCGCGGGTTCGATGCTACCAACTATCCACAAAACCGCAATTATGTACTTGGGTTAAAAGTTGATTTTTAATTCGCCATCAATAAAACACAATGAAAAAGATATTTATCATATTAACCGCAATCAGCATATTAGGCGCTGGTTGCTCCAAGCAGCTGGAAGAAAACCCTAAAAATAAAATTAGTACCGATAAGTTTTTCTCTACAGATGCAGAGGCCATACAGGGATCAACCGGTGTGTATTCATGGCTCGCTACAGCTGGGGGCTTTGGGCAATCACTTTGGCGGGGGCTTGATGAAGGTACGGATGTTAGCCGTATCCGGGCATTGATTGATGTGGTTCCCAGCTATACGCTAACCGCTTCAAATTCGGGTTATACAGCATCTATCTGGACAACCATGTACCAGGGCGTTTACAATGCTAATCTTTTTATTGATAAGGTAAGTAAGTCTAACGGTATAAGCGCAGCCACCAAAACCAGGGTATTAGGCGAGGCAAAATTCTTAAGGTCATTATATTACTATTATCTGACCGGCCTATTTGGCGATGTGGTGTACTATGATGAAAAGAGCTACACCATTGATGCCACAAAAAACCTCGGCCGCACATCTGCCGATCAGATCAGGGCTAACCTGGTGCAAAGCCTGAAAGAGGCAGAAGCAGCACTACCAGCAAAATATACTGGTGCCGATGTAGGCCGGGCAACAAAAGGCGCGGCGCAAACACTGCTAACCAAAATTTATCTATGGCAAAAGCAATGGAAACTGGCCCAGGACGAGGCACAGGCCATTGTGGATAGCAAAACCTACACCCTGCAACCCAACTACGCGGATATTTTCACAGATGCCAATGAGTTTGGTCCGGAAGTTATTTTTGAGGTTGATTTTGAGCCGGTTTTAAATGGTAATAACCACCATACCTGGTACCAGCCTAATAATATAGTGGGTGTGTCGCCGTTTAGTGGCAGGTCATGGTATGGCTATCCTATCCCCTACCAATGGTTTGTAAACAGCTTTGACGCGGCCGACAAACGTAAGACATCTATCCTGGCCGATAGTTATAATGGCACGCCTTTTAAAATTGATCCGGTTCAAAAGATCACCATGTGGATGGGCCCAAAATTCTGGAGGCTGACTTATCCATCTGACAGCGACGGAGGCATGGATGTATACGTTTTCAGGTATGCCGATGTATTGCTGATGCTGGCCGAGGCTGCTAATGAAAATAATGATATGACCACAGCTATCAGTAATGTGAACCTGGTACGTGCACGTGCGGGTTTAACAAACATGACCAGCTCAACCCAGCAGCAAATGCGCGATTACCTTTTTGCAGAGCGTGCAAAAGAACTGGTGGGCGAAGGTCAGCGCAGGCTTGATTTAATCCGCTGGGGTAAACTTGTACCATCGGTAAAAGCCGCTGCCGCTGTTGAAGATCCATTTGTGACATCTAACATTCAGGATTTTCATGTGCGCTACCCTATTCCTGCTGCCGAAATACAAAAAGACCCGGCATTAACGCAAAATACAGGATACTAAATATTATTTAATCAGGGTTTTGCCATTGGTAAAACCCTGATTAATCTTGATATATTAAACCAATAATCACGATATATGAATTCAATTAACAGGCGTAAGTTTGTATCATCCTTAGGTCTTCTGAGCGTGGCGGGTGTTTGCCCGGCAAAACCGTTTACATTAAG
Organism: Mucilaginibacter sp.; assembly: GCF_039207105.1. Classification (GTDB taxonomy): domain Bacteria; phylum Bacteroidota; class Bacteroidia; order Sphingobacteriales; family Sphingobacteriaceae; genus Mucilaginibacter. Next base: position 35,587 of record NZ_JBCECK010000020.1, on the reverse strand, counting down.
CAGTTTTCCGCTAAATGATGATAAAAGCATACTTAAAGCCGGACCCTACCTGCAATCGCCGGGCACAGATCAAATTACCATACGCTGGCTTACCCATGTACCCTGCTACAGCTGGGTAGAGTATGGTGACAGTAAAGAGCAACTGGATAAAAAGGCCCAGCGTGTTGATTATGGCCTGATACAGGCATACAATACCGTGAACGCGATTACTATTAGCGACCTGCATCCCGGAAAAACCTATTTTTACCGTATCTGCTCCAAAAAGATAGACGATTTTAAGCCTTATAATATCACCTATGGCGATACCTATATGAGTGATGTTTATACTTTTGAAACCGTAAATCATGAAGCCCAAAAGGTATCGTTCCTGATATTTAATGATATACATGACCATCCGGAATCATTTCCGCTATTGATGCAGTATCAGGGTGATGATAAAAAAGACTTTGTTTTTTTGAATGGCGATATGTTTGATTTTCAAACGGATGAAGATCAGTTGGTCAATCATTTGTTACAGCCCTTTGCCGGATTGTTTGCAACGGTGCCTTTCTTTTTTTCAAGAGGAAACCACGAAACACGGGGTAAGTTTGCGAGACACCTGCCGGAGTATTTTAACAGCGAAGAGCCTAAGTTTTACTTCACATTCCAGTATGGCCCCATGTACGCGATAGTACTTGATTCGGGTGAGGATAAAACAGATGACAGCAAGGAGTACTACGGCATTGTTGATTTTGATAATTATAGAGAGCAACAAGCGGTATGGTTAAAAAAAGAAGTCCAAAAAAAGGAGTTTAAGAAAGCTAAATATAAGATAGTGTTTAGCCACATCCCGCTGTACCATGCAGGCGAGTGGCACGGTACGCAGCATTGCCGTAAGGTTTGGGGCGATATTTTGAATGATGCCCATATCGACCTTCTCATATCAGGCCATACGCATGTATACGGCATACACCCTCCGGTAAAAGGCGAGCATAACTACCCGGTTGTTATTGGCGGCGGCCCAAATGATACTAAACGTACTATTATGCGGGTAACCGCAGATCATGAGGCGTTTAAACTGGATATGATTGATGACAGGGGAAAATTAGTAGGATCAATTAAAGTTTAATGCGTGTATAAATCACTAAAAAGCCTCTCATGATATCATAAGAGGCTTTTGATATTTAAAGAATCTTTAAAACTGAAAATAAATAAATGACCGGCTTGATTCCTGACTTAAAATGATCAGAATCAGCATAACCGACCATATCACGGCAACGCTCCAGGTGGGGATTCTGCCGGCAACTTTGAGTACCGTAGTGTCGCGCATCATCCAGTGAAAAATCAGCATTAGGGTTATCACCACACCAACTTTAATAATGGCAATGGTGGTTAACAAAGGCGGATTGCCTCCCTGCCCTCCAAACATATCGCCTAATAATTGCCAGGCTCCGGCAAAAGTGGCCGACCGGAAAAACACCCAGGTAATACAAACCAGTAAAAAGGTAAGCAGCGCTTTTAAAAAGCCATTATGGTGTTTGGCTCCGGATAGTCCAGGAACTATAGAGGCCGTAGATATTACCGGCTCTTGTGAGCCGCCCATTAATGATGATGGGGACGATTTATGATAGTTGAGCGCCCGCTCAGCCCATAGATATAAACCATGCAAACCACCCCAGGCAACAAAGGTCCAGTTGGCGCCATGCCACAGGCCCCCTATCAGCATGGTGATCATGATATTGATATAGGTTTTAAAATTACCTTCCCGGTTACCGCCCAAAGGGATGTAAAGGTAATCGCGTAGCCAGGATGATAGTGTGATATGCCACCTGCGCCAAAAATCAGAAAAGCCAATAGCCGCGTAAGGGTATAAAAAGTTTTGCGGCAACACAAAGCCGAGGGTTAAGGCCACCCCAATGGCGGCGGTAGAATACCCGGCAAAGTCAAAAAATATCTGGCCAGAAAATGCCAGGACACCCGCCCAGGCATCCAACGCGCCAAGTTTGCCCGGAAAGCCAAATACGGCGTCGGCGGTTGCGGATAACAGCGAATCGGCCAGTACTACTTTCATGAACAGGCCAAGCGTTAGCAATAACAGCCCATTTGTAAATTGCTGCCTGCTGGCCTTACGCGGAGTTTCAAACTGCGGCACCAATTGCGGCGGCCTTACAATTGGCCCGGCAACCAGGTGTGGGAAAAAGGTAACAAATAATGAAAAATCAAGTAATGATTTAACGGGTTCGCTTTTCCGTTTATACATATCAACCGTATAGCAAAGCGTAGTAAAGGTATAAAAGGATATGCCAGCTGGTAAAATGATATTGGGGTGCGCCGGGTGATAATCAAAGCCGAGGGCGTTGCAGATGATCACAAAGTTATCTAACAAAAAAGTTCCGTATTTGAAAAAGCACAGCATGCCCAGGTTGCCAATAAGGCTGATCACCAGGAGCAGATGCCGCTTATGCTTATTGGGCTGAACATATAAAGCTTTGCCCACAAAAAAGTCAACAATGGTTGATAACCAAAGCAGCAGAATAAAAGGAGGGTTCCAGGCGGCGTAAAATATATAGCTTGCCAATAGCAAATTGATCTTTTTAACCCTCCACGGAAATGGCAGGTTATGCAGTATCAGCATAATGATGAAAAATGCTATAAATGTGTAGGAATTAAAAACCATGATTCAAGGGGTTTTACATGTTAATTAATATTACCTGACAGATGAGATTATAGTAGCCATCTGGTTCTCCTTCTTCAAAATTTGAATAATGCCTTTGGTATATAATACAGCATCATGCGGGCTCAGATGAGAAAACTCGGGGCACATTAAGTTATTTAATGAAGCATGCTCGCTAAAGTGGATACCCTTACATTGAGTTACAGCCAGCAACTTGTCCCAATACTTCTCTTTCGGATAACCCATTTTTTCGCCCATTAAAAATGGTCCGGTTGATGGTGTGCGCAAAAACAGCACAGTGCCTCCCCGGGCCCGGATGAGGTCAACATCGTGCTTAACAGAAAATAAAATGCTATCCAGGGCCTTACCGCTAACAGGAGGCGGTCCTTTGAGCCTTCCCAGGCCTCCCCAAATGGCTCTTACCTTATTTATGCGGACGGTATCGGCCAAAAAGGGATCCGTCATTTTGTTTTGCCGGCTATAAAGCGTTTGGTGAAAGCCAATAGGAAAATCAAGTCCGGCGTATACGCCATCCCGGTTTGGCACATACAAATGATCGAGCAAACCATTTAGGGAATAGAAATCTTTATCGAGCATGACCAGCCTTGGTTCAAGCAGCTTATCAAGCTCAAAACTTACTTTTTGGGCCGGGGTGCGTTTATGATAAAAGTTTATGGCTTCATTGGGGGTTAAGTTTACCTGGGGAGCCGGGTTAAAAAACAGGATCTCGGTTACATCAACTATGAGGTTCCCTTTAAAATTGGGGTCGCTGGCCAGGTCGCTGAGCATGGTACGCGGCGATGAACCAACCATAGCCAGTTGTATGGCATTGGTGCCAGCCATATTTTGCCAGGTATCCACATCCAGATCATATTTAATTCGCGAGGAACCGATGAAAACGGTGGTTTTATCGGCCGGTTCATAAACCCTGGCGCGTTTGTCTGCCCACAGTTCCGGGCTGTCATCATAATCAGGTTTTAACCCTTTGCCGCGCAGGAATAGTTCCCAGCAAATGGTGGCGCCGGTTACCAGCACCAATGTAAGCACAATGAGGGTTAGTGGCCGGGGTGTTCTCATATTGGTTTATTAAAATGGAACGGTCAATTGGCAGAAATTAATCAGATATTCTAATATAAGTAATTAATTATCAGAAAAACAATATGTTATGATGTTTGTGGTGTGTTTTATAAAATTTTGTACACTTATTTAACATGGTTAAGCAAATAGGTTAATCATCAATTTTGGGACACAAGCCAGTTGTTTGAATTTTGTAAATAATAGTTTGATGTTTGTAAGCTCCGGAATCGGTTTTCTGCTGATCTTTATTTGAGTATATCAACAACAACAAATCTGATTAATATGAACATTACAGGAAACACCATATTAATAACCGGCGGAACCTCGGGTATCGGGCTTGCCTTTGCCGAAGAGTTTATAAAAGAAGGGAATAAAGTAATTATTACCGGCCGCCGGGCTGATAGGCTGGATGCTATCCAAAAACGCCTGCCTGAAATCATCATTAAACAATCTGATATTGCAGATGCCACACAAAGGACAGAACTGGCAGCCTGGATTACTGAAAACCACCCGGATACTAACGTACTTATTAACAACGCGGGCGTTCAGTATATAACAGACTTTAACAAAACCGTTGATTTTGGCAAGGTGCATAATGAAATTGAGACCAATTTAATTGCACCGGTTCATTTGGCGTCGCTGTTTATACCTCATTTAAAGGGTAAACAAAATGCCACCATCATCAACATAACTTCAGGTCTTGCGTTTGTGCCCATCGCGTTAATGGCTATCTATTGTGCCAGCAAGGCCGCTATGCATTCTTTAACCATGTCGCTCCGGTACCAGCTTAGGGATACGGGCATTAATGTATTTGAAATAGCGCCGCCATCTGTTGATACAGAGCTGGGACACGACAGGCGCCAAGATAAAACCCAGACTCACGGAGGTATCCCAGTCGCCGAATTTATTGAAGACGCAATAGCTGCCATTAAAAATGATGAGTACGAAGCCGCGGTTAGCCATGCTGCAGGCCTGCGTGCTAAAGGAGAAGAACTATTTGAGCAAATGAATAGCCGGTTTAGCCACTAATATTCAATTTAACAAACAAAAAAGCTTCCCGAATTTTTTCGGGAAGCTTTTTTGTTTGTATACGATATCCGTCAGACATAAAACATTTATTCCTCTTTAAAAAAATCGCAGCATATAGGTCATATTGATAGGAAATTGATCATAAAAATGGTGTATTTTATTCGTTTTGATTTTATTTATAATAAATCTAATTAAAAATAATGTTTATTCTTTGAGCTTTTTTGTGTTTCTTCGCCTCATTATTTAGAATCATTCAAAATAGCATGAAGAAAATCCTTACTTTTTTATCACTCTTTTTAATAAGCTTTATAAGTTTTGCGCAGCAAAACGGAAGCATTAGTGGCCAGGTGAGTGCCCGCGACGGAAGCCCGGCTGCCTATGTGGCGGTTGGTGTTAAAGGCCAGCAAGCCGGTACATTAACCAATGAAAAAGGTGCTTTCCACATTAAACAAATAAAACCGGGAACTTATACGCTAATAGTAAGCGCGGTTAATCTTACTCCCGAAGAAAAACAAGTTTTAGTTAAACCTGGTGAAAATACGGTAGTAAATTTTACACTGAATATCAATACCTCGCAGCTACAGGAGGTGGTGATCAACGGAAGGCAGAATAAAGTGAAGGTTGACAATCCATCACCTTCTTTGCGTTTGCAGGAACCTCTGCTGGAAGCGCCACAAAACATACAGGTTGTAACCTCACAATCACTGGCTGAGCAGCAGGTGATCAGTATGAGCGATGGTGTGATCCGTAATGTGAGCGGTGCGGTAAGGTTAGAGCATTGGGCCGATATGTACGCCAATATCACCATGCGTGGCTCGCAGATACAGGCATTTCGTAACGGGTTTAATGTAGTTAACTCCTATTGGGGGCCGCTTACTGAGGATGCCAGCTTTGTTGACCATATTGAGTTTGTAAAAGGCCCGGCCGGCTTTATGCTGGCCAATGGCGACCCAAGCGGTTTGTATAATGTGGTTACTAAAAAGCCTACCGGCCAGGAAAAAGGCGAGTTTACCCTAACCGGCGGCAGCTATGGCTTATACCGCGCCACGCTTGACCTGGATGGTAAACTCAGTAAAAATGGCAAGCTGCTTTATCGTTTAAATTTGGCCGGTCAAAACAAAGGCTCTTTTCGCGCCAATGAATATAATGATCGCTTCAGCATAGCTCCGGTAATATCATACCAGGTTGATGATCAAACCAAGCTAACAGTGGAATACACATTGCAACATGCGAAGATGTCTGACGTAGGCTCTTATTATGTTTTTGGCACGGGCGGTTACGCAACCCTGCCTGCAAACTTTACCATGACCCCTCCGGGGTTGGCACCAACTGTCATTAATGATCATAGCTTGTTTCTGAACTTGCAGCACCAGTTAAACAGCCATTGGAAACTAACGGCTCAGGCAGCCTATTTTAACTATGGCCAGCAGGGCTCAGATATGTGGCCAAGCGCCGTTAACCCCGATGGTACTATATTGAGGGCGATAAGCATCTGGGATGCTAAAAGTACAATGGCTTTGGGACAGGCATTTTTAAATGGCGATGTAACTACCGGCAGTGTTCACCACCGCATTTTAGGTGGTATTGATATAGGCAACAAAAAATATGATGCTGACTGGAGCCAGGGCCACGAACTGGATACAGCAGGCGCGTTGTTTAATACCAAACTTCCGGTTTACGGTCCGCCGGTAAACGGCTATCCGGTTTGGGATCGCAGCCAAAATATTGAAGCCCGCTCGGCTTTGGGCGGCGGTCACATCGAGCAGCAGTATACCGGTATTTATGTGCAGGACGAGTTAGGTTTCCTGAACAATAAAGTTCGCCTTACATTGGCAGGCCGTTATACTTATGTACAGCAATCTGAATGGGGTGGTTCACCATATAATGCCAAAAAAGTTACACCCCGTATTGGTTTAAGCGTATCTGTTGATGATCAAACCTCGGTTTATGGCTTACGTGATGAGGCTTTTATACCACAGGCGGGCCGTGTTGCCGTAGGTACGGTAAAACCTATCACGGGTAACAATACAGAGTTCGGTATTAAGCGCGATTGGATGGATGGGCGGTGGAACACTACCCTATCGGTTTACCGCATCATGAAAAACAATGAGCTTACCGCCGACCCGAACGCCTCGCCAAACTCTGGCCTTAGCGTAATTCTGGGACAAAAACGTTCACAGGGTGTTGAGTTTGATATTCGCGGTGAAATTGTTAACGGACTTAACTTAACGGCCAACTATGCCTTAACCGATTCAAAGGTTACCAAGGTTACACCAGGAGTGCCGGATATTAATGTAGGCGATGTGGTGCCGGGTTTTGCCAAGCATGTTGTTAATACCTGGTTAAGCTACCGCCTGCAACAAGGCCCGCTTAAAGGTGTTGGCGCTAATGCTGGTTTTACCGCCTATCTTAAACGCGCTACAGATACCTGGAGCGATTCGGACGTAAGATTGCCTAATTACTTTAAGGTTGATGCCGGTTTGTTTTGGGAAGGCAGCAAAATGCGTATTGCAGCCAATTGCTTTAACGTGCTGAATAAATACCTGTATAGCGGTTCTTATTATTCATACCTCAACGCTTTTTACTGGCAGGCCGAGGCTCCAAGAAACTATCGTTTGTCTATCGCTTACAAGTGGTAAAAGATCTTTTATTTGGTTTAATTTCTGCGAAGTCTCCGGGTGAAAGCCCGGGGGCTTTTTTGTTAATGGGCATCGTTTTTAAATAAATATTGGTGTTGCTGCAACGAATGTGTTAAAAAGGCTGTCTATTCAATAAATCAATTTTAAAGCTATATGAAAACTTACCTATTACTATTTGTACTGGCCTGCACAACTGTTACAAGCATGGCGCAGGATAATGATAACAGAACGCCTTATATGACCAAATCACTGGCAAACGATGCTATTAACAGTGTGATTGTAAACACATCGGCAGGAGGCATTACCGTAAGCGGCCGGAGCGGCGAGGCTGCCAGGGTTGAAGTATATATCAAGGGAAATAATAACCGGGAACTCTCAAAAGAAGAGATCAAAAAACGTTTAGATGAAGATTATGATCTAAACATTAACGTTGCTAACCATGAGTTGCGTGCCGAAGCAAAAAACAAGCGTAACAATAATAACTGGAGACAATCAATCAGTATTTCCTTTAAAATATATGTTCCGCAGCAAACATCAACCAAGTTGCAAACCAGCGGTGGTGGCATCCGTTTGGATAATTTAAAAGGTAACCAAAACTTTACCACCAGCGGCGGCGGTTTACAGGTTGACAGGCTTAGCGGTACTATTCACGGTGTAACATCAGGTGGTGGCATACAGGTTTCAAACTCCGAAGAGGATATTAACCTGGAAACCAGCGGCGGCGGTATCATCGCCAAAAACTGCTCTGGTAAGATCAGGCTGGAAACATCGGGTGGTGGCTTGCAGCTCGACGACTTAAAGGGCTCCATCAATGCAAATACCAGCGGTGGCGGTATTCGGGGCAATAATATTACCGGCGAACTGGTAACCAGTACCAGTGGCGGAGGCATTGATCTGAATCAGATGGCTTGCAGCCTAAGTGCTGAAACCAGTGCGGGTGGTTTACATGTACAAATGAAACAGGTTGGTAAATATTTAAAATTAGAGGCCAGTTCCGGGAATATCGATTTGCAGTTACCTTTAAAACAGGGGCTTGATCTGGATATAAGTGGCGATAGGATAAATCAAAACCCCAGAACAGTAAGCAATTTTAGCGGTCAATGGGAAAAAGACCGTATCAAAGGAACGGTTAATGGCGGAGGTATCCCGGTAAAGGCCGAAGCCTCAAGCGGAAACGTAAATGTTAGCTTTAATTAAGCAAATTAATCATATCAAAAACGCCCTGGTTCTACAAAAGAGTCGGGGCGTTTTTGATTAGGGTTTATTGGCTTGCTTTTGTTGTATATGGGCCAAATATGCTTTTTACAGGTATAGATGGTACGCTATCATCAAGGATAATAACATAGTATTGCTTACCGCCGGGTAGTACTCGTACCACAATATGCCCCTGCAGGCTTCTGTATGATTGTTTGATCATGTCGCCTATCACCAATTCGTTGGCTTCCATCATGTTTGTGGCAAATAGGTCGCGTTTGGCTGTGTACAGGTAGGGTGAGGTTATTCTGATGAGTGTTTCATGGCCGGGATGGTCGGCTGTCCAAACCTGCTCAAGCCATACGCTTGGTTGTAAGGTTTTGATTAGGTTTTCGTTCACCGCGTCGCGGTTGCCGTGATGGTCCATTGTGGCCACATCTACCGGGCCCACAGTTTTAGCTATAGGTGTTTCCACATCGCGCCAATCGGGATCGCCCAAAAAAACATTGCCCGGGCTATCACCACCGTTGTAATAGGCAAAAGGGCCGTAGTGGATTACCAATACATTACTCAGCGCGTTTTCATCAGGCCAGGTTTTGCGGTTAAGTGAATCAATAGGCGGGAAATGTTGTACTACCGAACTGTCTTTGCCCGTCCAGATCCACCCATTTGACTTTACATTTTGCACATAAAAGTTAGGGTAGCTATTAGCATGGTGCTGTAACCTGATCTGCGAGGCAGAGCCAGCTTTAAAAAACAGTGCCTGCATCCCTTTTTTTGACTCGTCACCAATAAAAGTTTGGTAGTTGGTCCAGGTTTTTTTATAGTTCATTTCTGCAGGCAGGCGTTTTAATGCCGCTGTAAGATTTACCGGGTAATTATAATCGCGCTGTAACAGGTAATGTATAGGTAGCAGGCTTCCAACGCCGGTTATGCCGGTTAATGCATATTGCTTATCGGCAGATAGCGGAGCATCGGGGTAATAACTGCCAAAGTGGTCATCATGAAAGTGGGTGATCAGCGCGTAATCAATTTTGGTTTTTTCTTTCTGCGGAGCTACCTGTTTAATATAATTCACTATCCACTCGTAAGGATGTTTGCTATCATTGGGCCGCATTGGGGTATTGCGCTTAGATGTGGTACGGGCATTGGTTGGATCAAGCTCGCCGGCATCCAGTACCATAGTGGTACCATCCGGAAAAATAAAGAAGGAGGCATTTCCGCGGCCGGTATTAATGTGGTGCAGATCCATATAGCCATCTTTCCATTCAGGTAGTGGTTTACCTACGGTTGCTACCTGGGCCCAGCTAGTAAAATGCGCGAGTAACAGGCAGCATAAGATCAGTTTTTTCATGTGATGAGTTAGAGATATTTAAGGTGTGTGCTTTTAAGTGCCCTAAATTAAAAATATGGATTGGCTAAAAGCCGGCTAAACAGAATTTTCAGCTAATGTTAACAGACGCTTGATATTTTGTTAACGAGCATCCGGTAGGCATCATCCGGAAAAAACATTTTTTAAGTAACAATATTATTGCTGGAATACTTAAGCTAAGAAAAGTGTGTTTTTAAATATTATAATATTTATTTAGTTAAACCACGTGATATTATTTTAGTCAAACCGATAATAAACAACAATTATTTAACCTTTTAACACTACTTTATGTACAAAAAACTTATGCTGATAGTATTATCAGTTGTTACTATTCAGGCGGCTGAGGCCCAAACAGAAAAAGGCAGTCAAAATTTAGGAGCCACATTTGGCGTATCGGTCACCAACTCAAATACGCGTTATGATAACATTAGCAATAACTCAAACGGCAAGCTTACAACTTATTCAATCGCGCCAAGCTATAGTTATTTTATCGCCGATAAATTGGATATTGGAGCGTCAATAGGTTATTCATACAGTAATCAAAAATATGACCCAGTTGTTAACGGCCAAATACAGCAAAGAAATGAAAGCTATGCTGCTGATATTTTTCTAAGAAAGTATTTTTTATTTGATAATAAGATCGGGATACGTACAGGCCCTTATTTAGACTTCCAAAAAATGAAACAGAAATATACTTACACCAGTAGTCTGAATAATAATGGCACTGATTCTTACGGCGGTGGTTTAAAGATGGACTTTGTTTTTTATCCGGCAAAAAATATAGGCTTGGCCGCTACAATGGCCAATCTGGGTTATCGACACGATAAATATAATGGAGATACATTGGGTGATGCTAATTCATTCCAGTTGAATTTTGTGAATTCAATATTATTTTCTGTCTACTATGTGTTTGGTAAATAATACCAGATGCATTTTTAATAAAGCGCTTAAATCTTGCCAAGGTTTAAGCGCTTTATTTTTTATAGATTAATCATGTTCAGCGCCTTGATTTTTTTGCAACATCATATTTTTCCTATCTTTCGTTTTTTTTAACAATGAAACGATTACTCTTATTGGCGCTGTTTAGTTTTTTTACAGCCGCGCTTACCTTTGGGCAACAGCCTCAATTTATTGAAAACAGCCTTGATGCGTATATTAAACAAGGCCTGAAAGACTGGAACTTGCCCGGCTTAGCCATTGCTATTGTAAAAGACGGTAAAACCGTTGTAATGAAGGGTTATGGCGTAGCCGACATTAAAACACAAACACCCGTTGATGAAAACACCTTGTTTATGATAGCCAGCAACAGTAAACTTTTTACCGGCACGGCACTTGCTCAGTTGGATGTTGACAAAAAGCTATCACTTGACGATAAAATAACCAAGTACTTTCCTGATTATAAGGTGTACGATGCTACTACTACCTCATTACTTACTATTAAAGATCTGTTGGGCCACCATTTAGGAACTAAAACATTTCAGGGCGATTTTACCTTCTGGAACACTACCCTATCGCGCCGTGAGATCATGGATAAAATGAAACTCCTGAAACCCTCAATGGAGTTTAGACAGGATTTTGGTTACTGCAACAGCTGTTTTTTAACAGCAGGGCAAGTAATTGAGCAGGTTACCGGCAAGCCCTGGGAAACCTACGTTCAGGACAGCATACTTACGCCGCTTGGCATGAGTAATACCTATCCGCTTACTGTAGGTATAGCTGAGCGTAAAGGAGTTTCAAAACCATATACCAATGCCTTTACCGGTACCATGACCGAGCTGCCTTATGATCAGGTAGATAATCTTGCTCCTGCCGGCAGTATTGTGAGCAATGTAAAAGATGTTGCCAAATGGCTAACCATGCAGCTGGATAGCGGCAAATTTGAAGGAAAACAGATCATATCATGGCAAGCGGTTCAAAAAACCCGTGATCAGAATACTATTTTAAGCAGTAGGGCATCTACAGCCTATCCTACCCATTTCAGAGGATACGGACTGGGTGTTTTTGAGGCCGATTATAACGGTAAACAGATATTTTGGCATACCGGCGGCGCCAATGGTTTTGTTACCAACACCTGCTTTGTGCCCGAAGAAAACCTGGCCATTACTATTTTAACTAATAATGATAATCAGAGCTTTTTTGAGGCCCTGCGTTATCAAATACTGGATGCTTATCTAGGTGTTAAGTTTGTTGACCGCAGCCAGGCCATGCTAAGGGGCTTTAACAGAGAGCAGGCAGAAACCGTAAAGAAAACCAATAACATGAAGGCTCGTGTAAAAGGAAAACAACCGGAATTACTGCTTACTGCCTATGCCGGACAATATCAGAACAACCTGTATGGAAACATTGAAATTTCGGTGAATAAAAAAGACCTGCTTATTAAATTCGATCAGCATAAATTCCTTACCGCTACATTGCAGTATATGGATAGTAATGAGTGGATGTTAACTTACAATAACGGGGCATATGGTATTTTTCCGCTGAAGTTTAAAATTCAAAATAATAAAGTAGTATCAACAGAAACTAAAGTGAACGATGGGCTGGAGTATGATCCGTATCTTTTTGTGAAACAGAATTAGTTCTAAGTATTATTATTAAAATAAATAAAAAGCCAGCCTCATACAAGGACTGGCTTTTTGGTTATAATGAGGGGGCTTATAGTATATTTTGTACTTGTTTTAAATTGCTCATAGGAGAACACGCCATGATCAGGATCTGCTCCATAAACTCAAGCACCTGGTTAACCTGCTGGTGACCGAGCGACAGGAGCGTCATGTGTATAACGCCATCAATGGTAGCGATACTAACGCTTTCACTGTCTTTGTAGCCGGTTATGGTTAATGGCCCCCAAAAAGCTTCCAGTTGCAGCTTGCCGAAATCAGTGCTAAAAGGCAACACCCCTATATTGGTTAGCATATATTCATTGGCCAGAGCAGTGTCTGTAAACTGTTCAATACCTTCTGCGTTAATTCCGCTTTGGATTAGCCCTGATATAGATTTGGCAAATCCAAGAATTTCATCTTCCAAATTGATGCCGATCAGTTTTTGTTTAGCGTAACGGGCAATATCCCAGAATGAGCTGCCTGTTTCAATATTAAAAGGAATTACGCGGCCGGCTGTACACAAGTTTAGGGTTTCAGCGGTACCCAATGTTTCACGGGCTGATGATGGTGTAAATATGCGTATTGGCTGTGGTTTCCAGGCATTACCAGCCAGTATCAAAGCTGCGCTAAAAGCGCCGTGAACAGTAGTGCCTTCTTCTTTAGCACGTTGGATTATATGACGTGAAAGCTCTGGCGGTAATTTTAAAAGCTGGATCTGCATCTTTGTATTAAGAACCTCAGGCGCCTGGTTGTGCAATGCAATGTCTCCATCACCTGCCGGGAATTGGCTAAGTGTATCTTTAGGCAAGTCGGTAAAATCATCAATAGATGGAGGCATAGCATAAGGGCTGCCGTATATACCATTTGTTGCATTCAATAAATCGCGCATAACATAAGATAACGACCGGCCATCGGCTATTGCATGGTGTGCCCATAGGGCAATTACAGTTTTGTTCTTATATTCATACAGCACCACTCTTGTAAGAGGAGCCGATGCAGCATGAAAGCGATTAACAGCTTCTTGTTCCACATCTGTTATCCATGCTGTTGCTGACGTAGTTGTTACTATCCTTAATGGTATTTTTATTGTTGACTGGGTTACAAATTCAGGCGCCTTATTTTCATTAAGCTGAATACTTACCGAAAGCAAGGGGTGCTGTTGTTGTACAGCTGTCAGGGCATTTTCCCAGGTTTCAACAGGAAGGGTACCCGAAACTTCTGCAACTACGGCAAAATGTACAGGTCTTTTTTGATTCAATAACCAAAAAACTCTTTCAAATCCACCCAGGGGACGACGGATCTGTGTACTCATAGTATTATTTTGTAAAAGCAATGTATGTTGATGTGGGTGCAAATTATAAACGGAAGCACCTGCTTTATATCTCTAAAAAGTTGATTCAACATGATGCTATATTTGTATATGAGGTAAATTACTTACCGGAGCGCATTCCATGCTCAGGATCTGTTCTACAAATTCAAGTACCGGTTTAACCTGGATATTACCTGCAGAAGTGAGCGCTATGCGTATTGAACCATTGATAGTTGCAACCCCCAGTGATTGACAGCCCTCATATCCTGTTAAAATGAAGGGGCCCCAAACAGCATCTAATTGTAGTGGGCCATAGTCAGTGTTAAAAGGTAATACACCAATATTGCTCATCATATATTCACTTGTCGGTACTGTATCTATTGCATGATTTTTTACGAGGTTAAACATAATGTTTATAATCCTTGAAGCTTCTTCTACAGAATTTGCACCCGTTAAAGTCTCTTTAACAAAACGTGCGGTTTCCCAAAAAGATCTGGAAGCATTCTTATCTAAAGATATTGTACGGGCAGCTATTGATACACAGGAAGTGTCGCTCATACCTAATGCCTGGCGTACTGAAGAAGGTGAATATATCCTGATCGGGTTGGGTTTCCAGCTTCTGCTGGCCAGCTCAAGGGCCGCGCATAAAGCACCATGAACTGTAGCACGTTCCTGTTTTGAACGGTTGATGACCTGCGCGGAAAGCTCTTTTGATAATTCCATCAGGTGTATTTGCGGTTTGGCCCTGGCTGCCGGTGGTTGGTGTTTGAAATCGGCAACAATTTCATCTGGTATGGAAATCTCATTTAACGCGTTTTCAGGCAGGTCTGTATATAAGTCCATTGCCGGGGGCATGTCATAAGGTTGGGCGTATTTACCGTTCAGGGCATTCAGCAGATCGCGTAATGCGTATGTTAATGAACGGCCGTCGCTTATAGAATGATGAGCGGTTAAGGCAATAACTGTTTGATTTTCATATTCATATAAAGCAGCTCTTACAAGAGGTGCCGAGGTGCTGTCAAACCTTTGCACCATATCCTGCTCCAGTTCTGATACCCATGCGGTTTCACCGGTAGTTTTTACAACTTTTAACGGAATCGGGCAGCCCACTTGGGTTATAAATTCAGGTACTTTATTTTCGTTAAGTTGGATAGCTACAGAAAATAATGGGTGCTGTTGCTGTACAGCAGCCAATGCCCTGTGCCAGTTTTCAACGGGCTGGGTTCCAGTAACTGATGCTGCCATCGTAAAATGCAAAGGTCTGTACTGATCAAGCATCCAGAAAAATCTTTCACGGGCACCTAACGGACGACGGGTTTGTGTATTCATAATACTGTTTTGTGAGTGAAACGTATTTAATAATGTGGTGCAATATTATGAACACCCGCGCTTGGCTCATATCCCCAAAACAGGTGATAATTATACCCGGGTTTAGCACATAGATAGATATAATATAAAGTAGCAGAGATTGTTGTAGCCTTAAAAGATCAACCCCACCCCACCCTACAAATTGAATCCTTGCCGCACGGCTGCATTCAATTGGCCATTGCTCAGGTAAAGCCCATCGGTGCCATTGCCGCTTTACTATCTGTAATAACCAGCTCCGGAGTATTAGCAGAAAAGTTTAAGCTTTTAACAATGAAAATGGTTGAAGTTATTTTTTAAAACGGCATTTTCCATCGAGGGTAATAAGTACTGTTAAGATCAGGAAAACTTCCGCTCCGGTCAAATACATGCAGCGATTGTCTGCTGATACCATAACCTGCAAAAGAATAAAGCACGACAATAACGCCACATGGGCATTAAAAATCTCAGGAAAATTTAAACATGCGTTCAAGCAGGTAAGAACTTTCGTACCCATAGGGGCTACAGGCACGAAAGAGGGTTAAGTTTTTGGTTAGCGTCAGGCCGGATACAATAATAATATTTTTCTTTTTATATTCCTATTAAAAGTAATTCATACAGTTATTTAATCAGTTGTAATTAAGTGTAATATGCCGCGTTTTTAGCTGTTTTAGGTATAATAAGCTAAAAAAAGCCCTTCCGCATTTACTAACAATGTATATTAGTATGCTGTTATTTTAATAACAGCAGGTTTAAATTGATTTAATGCCATGAATAAAAGAGTGATCGCGTTTTTAACGCTTACTGTTTTTCTGATCCACCATAACCTGCTTGCACAAAATTTAAGGGTGGCCGCGGCCGCCAACCTGCAAACGGTAATAGAGGTTTTGCAAAAAGATTTTAAACAAAAAACGGGTATAGTAATTGAACCGGTTGTTGGCTCATCGGGCAAATTAGTAGCACAGATCAGCAACGGAGCTCCCTTTGATCTATTTTTGTCGGCAGATATGGGGTTTCCCGAAACCTTGTTTAAAAACGGATTTGCTGTAAAAAAGCCGGAGGTATATGCCGCCGGCAGCCTCATTATTTGCAGCTCGCAAAACATAGGCTTTAATAACTGGGAACGCCTGTTGATGACCGCCAGGGTTAAAAAAGTAGCCATCGCCAACCCTGCCATAGCGCCTTATGGCAAGGCTGCTATCGAATTATTGCAAGGCAAAGGCATTTTGGATGATATGCAATCAAAAATTGTTTATGGCGAAAGTATATCGCAGGTAAACACTTACATTACCACAGGCGTGGTTGATATAGGCTTTACCACCCAGGCCCTGATAAAGGAAACAGGCGGCAAAACAAAAATTTATTACCAGGTTATATCGCCCAGTCTGTATGAGCCTATTTTGCAAGGCATGGTACTGCTAAAGCACGCTGCCGGTAACCCAAATGCCGAAAAGTTTTACCAGTATATTTTAGGTCCATCGGCCAGGAAGATATTTGCGGAATATGGCTATCGCCTACCCTAAAAACAGTTAATTTTAATCATGGACTTAACCCCAATTTGGCTTACCTTAAAATTAGCAGGCATCACCACCCTGTTGCTGCTAATTATCGGGCTGCCGTTTGCCTGGTGGCTTTCCCGGGGGCGATCGTTTTTTAAGATCATGATTGAAACCATTATTACCATGCCCCTGGTATTGCCACCATCGGTGCTGGGTTTTTATTTGCTGCTGGCCTTTAGTCCGCAGCATGGTGTGGGTAAATGGCTGCAGGAGGTATTTAATGTGCAGTTTGTATTCTCGTTTCAGGGTTTAGTGCTGGCCTCGGTACTTTATAGTGTGCCGTTTATGGTTGGCCCGGTAAAATCCGCTTTACAGCAATTGCCGCCGGCGCTGGCAGAGGCTTCCTACACTTTAGGCAAAACGGAATGGCAAACTTTCAGGTATGTATTGTTGCCCAATATCAAACCTTCATTGTTAACCGCAACCGTGCTTACTTTTGCCCATACCCTGGGCGAGTTTGGCGTGGTGCTCATGATTGGCGGCAACATACCGGGAATAACCCGTGTGGCATCCATCGCCGTTTACGACTCCGTTGAGCGGCAGGATTATGCTATGGCCAATAACTACTCGCTCATTTTGTTTGCCATCACATTTGTGTTGGTGATAACTGTTTTTGTGTTTAATAAATATCAGGCCAAAAGCCCCCTGGAATGATCAGTATAGCCATTGAAAAAAAACTAAAGGCCTACCAGGGCCAGCAAGTGTTGCGGATTGAAAGGCAGTTTGCCGGGGGAAGCATAACCAAAATATATGGCCCTTCTGGCTCCGGGAAAACTACTTTTTTAAAGATCATAGCCGGACTGATAACACCTGAACGCGGAACTATTGTAGCCGATGGCGTTACCTGGTTTAATGCAGAAGCCGGTATAAACATGCCCGTGCAAAAAAGAAATACCGGTTTTGTTTTTCAGCAGTATGCCCTGTTTCCGAATATGACGGTTAAGCAGCAACTGGAATATGCCACCACCGATGAACTATGGATAAAACGCCTGCTGCTTTTAGGCAAGCTTGATACACTACATGATCATAAGCCCGAACACCTCTCGGGTGGGCAGCAGCAACGACTGGCTATACTGCGGGCGCTGGCTACAAAGCCTAAGGTACTTTTAATGGATGAGCCATTCTCGGCACTTGATATTAAAATGAAAACGGAGTTAATAGCAGAATTAACCATTGTTTTAAAAGAGTTGGGTACTACAACCCTTATTGTAAGCCACAACCCATTGGAGCTGGAGGGACTTACCGATGAGGAAATGACCTTTGAGCAATAGCATAAAAAAGGGAGCACAAAGTCTCCCCTTTTTCAAAAACAAAAACAAACTTACATTTTATTTGAAGTGTCTTTCGACATCTTCTTTTTATCCATTTTACCTTTAGACATTTTGTCCATCTTTTTCTTCTCCATTTTATCCATTTTGTCCATTTTGCCTTTTGACATTTTACCGGTATCGCTTACAGCAACAGTGGTAGCTTTCAATGGAGTTAATGATTTGGCCTGTACGTTGGCAGTTAAACAAATGGCTACTAAACCTGCGGCTAAAACGCCTGAAATAATTGTTTTCATACTTTGATTTTTAGTTTTTACGTTTGGTTCTTGCGAATATTTAACCATTAGTCGGGCCGGTTTGCCAAACCTTACAAAGTATTTAAGTTTTTACTTGTTTAGCTCGTTCTCGATCTTTTCCTGCAGCTCTTTTTTGAAATCGTCGTCAAGTTTAGCACCTGAGGTCTGCTGCATGGAATCATGAAACAGCTGCAGTACCATTGTACTGATCACGTGGCTTTGTTTATTATATAATTTACACATGGAGCAACCAGCCAAATGTATCCTTAGCTCTACGCTTTCGCGGAAACTTAGCCGGGTAAGCTGCTTTTTCTCGATCAGTAAAGTAGCCTGCCTGCAATTGTATATAACCTTTTTAAGATGATTCATAGCTAATTTTTTTTAGATCCAGTTTTTTTGAAGACAGGCCCTCAAACTCAGTTTGGCCCGGTGAATAATAACCCAAAAGTTTGCCTGCGTAACCCTGAGCTCTGTACAGATCAATTCGGTAGTGGCATCGTCCATATGTTTCATCGTAAACACCGACATCCATAAGGCGGGGAGTTTTTGCATGCACATTTGCAGTATATTGTTAAACTCCTTGCCCCTGAGCGGGTCATGGTCTTCAATACCAAATGGCAATGGCTTATTGCTATCATTCCAATGGCCGTTGTCTTCATCAAAAAAGTCCTTTTGTTCATCTTCAGCCTGTCGCTCGGTTGGGTTATTCAACCCCGATGATTTTTTACGATAAACATCAACGATCTTATTTTTTAATATGGCGGTAAGCCAGGTGCGTTCAGAGCTTTTACCTTCAAACTTATCTGCCCGCTGCAGAGCTGCTAAAAATGTTTCCTGCACCAGATCTTTGGCTTGCTCCTCATTATTTATGCGCGATAGCGTGTAGGCATACAGATAATCGGCATGAGTATTAACCCATTGTTGAGGGTTTAACAATTGATTTTCAGTTATCATTGATAAAGATGTTTCGTAACGTTTTATCTGTTAGTCGGTATTGTGCGCAAATCCTTACAAAAAAAGGGAAGTTTTTAGCTTTATTTTACAGGGCTTGGTTTATTGATTAAATTTACATATACCGGGTTGATTATAAATAATTTATGTAAATCAGATGTCACCCGCTTCCTAATGAAAATAAAATATGTTGTAAGGTTATTCAAAGCAACCCGACTAAGCAGGAAATACGTATATCTGATAATTAAAATATGAGACCCATTAAAATATTTGAACTTACCACGGGTATTGCCATAGCGGCAGTATTTTTTGCAGCAATAATTAATTTCAAAACTGTTGAAGGGGTACAAAAGGGAAATATAACTGATAATAAAGGTTTTGCTGTTGTTGAACTTTTTACATCAGAAGGTTGCTCAAGTTGCCCTCCAGCCGATGAGTTAGTAGCCAGGATACAAAAGGAAGACAAGGATAAACAGGTTTATATACTGGCTTACCATGTTGATTACTGGAACCGACTGGGCTGGAAGGATGTTTTTAGCAGCGCCGATTATTCTAAAAGGCAAAATGAATATGCTAAATGGTTAAACCTGCAGTCTGTTTATACGCCGCAAATTGTCGTTAATGGCAAAAAAGAATTTGTTGGTTCTGAGGAAGGTACCTTGCGCAATGCTATTACCGCGGGTCTGCGTGTACAACGAGCCGGTGTACTGACACTCAGCGTGCGAACAGATCAGGGACACGCCACTATACAGTATCATGCAAACGGAACTGGAAAAAATGCCAGCCTGTTGTTGGCCCTGATTCAGCAATCAGCTCAAACACAAGTGAAAAGTGGTGAAAACGGTGGCCATACCCTATCGCATGTTCAAATTGTGCGTAAGGTGCAAACCCTGCCATTGGACTCGAGTGGAAGTGGCAAAATAGCTATTACCCTGCCTGATGGCTTTAATACACAAGGCTGGCAGGTAATTGGATTTATACAGAACAATGCTAATGGTGGAATTTTGGCTGCTGCAAAATCTGATTTTACTATAAACAAGTAATTTGGCTTGGCTTTTTAAAGAAGATCAAAAAATGAAAGTTATCAAAGAAAAACATCCGCTGGTTATGCGGTGGACGCATTGGGTCAACTTCCCGATACTCACCATCATGATATGGAGCGGGATGCTGATCTATTGGGCAAATGACGAATATAAGATAACCCTGTTTGGGCATACCTATTTTATGTTTTTTCCGCAGTGGTTTTATAATCAATTGCATATACCCCACCGCCTGGCCGAAGGGATGGCTTTTCATTTTTTATTTATGTGGTTTTTTGTGCTGAATGGTATTTTATATGTGCTATATACCATCATATCGGGCGAGTGGCGCGAACTTGTGCCTCAAAAAAAATCATTTAAAGAAGCCTGGCAGGTGCTGCTGCACGATCTGCATATCCGCAAAATGGCTCCCCCTCAAAATAAATATAACGCGGCCCAGCGTATTGCCTATACCGCCATTATAGTAATGGGCATAGGATCGGTAATAACCGGGTTGGCCATTTACAAGCCGGTACAGTTTTATTATTTAACATGGCTTTGTGGTGGTTACCATCTGGCCCGTATCTTTCATTTCGCACTAACTATAGGTTACGTACTGTTTTTTATCATACACGTTGTGCAGGTAATACTCGCCGGGTGGAATAATTTCAGATCGGTTATTTCCGGATTTGAAATTATAAACGAAAAACCTAAGCCAATTATTGAAACTAACACCCCAAATGATGAAAAACCAGTTCAGTAAAAAAACTATAAAAGCTAAAAGGCCGCTTACGGTTGAGCAAAAGATAACGAGGCGCAACTTTATATCTTTTGGTACATTCATTGTATTTGGGAGTGCCGCCTATGGCGGGTGGAAGTGGCTGTATAATTCGCCCCAGGAAACTGCTACGGTTACAGCGGGAGCCCGCAAACCATTGCGCCGTGCCCTGAATAAAACAGAACTGGCTTTCAGGCGCTTGTTTAGCAATAATAACCTGGTTAAAACTTATCCTAAAGAAATGGCCGCTAAAAATGTGCGCCATAACAGCGATATAGGGTCGGCCGGCAAAATAGATACGGCTGCCTGGCGCTTGCAGGTAAAAAAACAATCAGGGGAGGTATTGAATATATCTATCGATGAGATCAAGACACTGCCTAAAACTGATATTATTTACGATTTTAAATGCGTGGAGGGTTGGGATCAGATATCACACTGGGGCGGTGTAAAGTTCAGCGATTTTATAAGTCATTACAAGCTTGATGATCATGCCCAGCTGGAATATGTTGGTCTGGAAACTCCGGATAAAAACTACTATGTAGGTATTGATATGCCCAGCGCCATGCACCCGCAAACATTACTTGCTTACGAGGTGAATGAGCAACCACTACCGCCAAAACACGGCGCCCCGTTAAGATTGATCATTCCTGTTAAATATGGTATCAAAAACCTGAAACGCATTGGCAGCATCAGCTTCAGCAATAACCGCCCGCGCGATTATTGGGCCGAACAGGGGTATGATTATTACTCGGGATTGTAACTGGGGTTTATTATTGGGTGACTACTTTTAAAAAGCGTTCAACAGCATATGTTGATAACTGCCCGCCGGGGCCATGCAGGTTATAGTCAAAACCATGCGTAGCCCAGGGAAGTTTAAGCAGGAAATGTTTAATGCCGCTTTGCTGAAGTTTTAAGTTTAAGCGCGTGCTATGCTCTGGAGAAACCAGTACGTCATTGTCGCCGTGAAGGATTAGCGTTGGCAGCGAGTGGCTATTAACAAATTCAATTGGTGAGCTATCGGCGTATTGTTGAGGTACCTGCCTATATGTTCCGCCCAGATAATTCTCCATCACCTTGCGCGAATCCATGACCAGCGGACTGGCCGGTGCCGAATAGCCCCAAACCATATCTGCCGGTCCGTAAAAATCAATGACCGCTTTTAAGCCGGGTTGTTTATGCGCATAAGCGGTAAGGAGTGCTATCTGGGCCCCGGCCGACCGGCCCAGCAAAACGAAATTCCCGGTGTCTATGTGCAAAGCAGCCGAATGCTTTTTCAGATAACTTATAGCTTCCAGCAGATCCTCAACCGGAGCAGGATTTTTGTAACCGGGTGCCAGGCGATAATTGATAGATGCTACATGATAACCAATAGTGGCGAGGTAGCTGTTTAATTCGGGTAATTGTTTACTATCGCCGCTGCTCCATGAGCCGCCGTGTACCACCACAACACAAGGCCTGTTCCCGCTTATGGACGAGGGGTAGTAATCAAGCATTAGGTTGTTGTTGTACGGTAACGTCTGAAAAGCTACCTTTTTTGTCGGGCTAAATTGTTTCCAAAAGCTGAATGGGGTTTGGCTGTTCTCGCTGTCAGGGCTAAAGGCATGGCTAAGTTCTTGCTTTAGGTTTGATGCTACGCTGTAAGCCCTAACTATGGGCGTGGTAAATAATATCAAAGCAACTAAGCCCGCAATGGAGCCTGCCAGTTGATATTTATCAACATAAAAACCACTTAAAAGTGAGGCTAAACTAAGTAGCATAAATATCCAGGGGAATTCGGTAACTAGGATAGCCAGCATCCACAAATAATATTCAGGGGCTTTAAAAATGGCGAGTAAGGAAACAAGCAAAAGCGCAATGCTAATGATAAAACGGATCATGCGGCAATTTAAAAATTATATGCTGATACGTGGTTATGATTATTAAAGCGCCATGTCCTCGTTGGTATAAGGTAAAGCTGATTCTTTATGTACAAGGATGGAATGAACCGGAAAAATATAGGCGGCTGTGAGATGTTTATTGGTTTGCGCTTCGGCAACGCATGAAAACACAAATGATGCGGCCAAAATAAAGAGCATATATTTTATTATCCTGATATCAGTTTCCATACCTGTAAAAATTAGGGCGATGGGGCCGTATCATTAAATAAAAAACCACCGCTTTATGTTAAAACGGTGGTTGGTGTATTATGTGTTAATGTAACAAACTTTAAACAAGGTTCTTTTTAATGTAGGTGATACTTTGCGTGATGCTGTCAAAAGGATCGCCAGGGCATTTATCCTGTTCTACAAAGAAATATTGCAGACCGGCTTTTTTTGATTGCGCAAATATCTTTTTAAAGTCGATTATACCATTACCAACTTCGGTAAAGTTTCTTTCCGGGGTTTTGTCCAGATCTTTCACGTGCCAAAGGGGGAAACGGCCTGGGTTTTCGTTGAATAACGCAAATGGGTCCTGGTTTGCTTTGGTAATCCAGTACAGGTCCATTTCAAACTTAACCAGGTTTTTATCAGTATTCTTCAAAATGGTTTCATATGGATATTTGCCATCTTCTTGAATAAATTCAAAATCGTGGTTGTGGTAGCAAAGTTGTATGCCTGCTTTTTTACAGGTTTCGCCTGCTTTGTTAAAATCGTCGGCAATTTTTTTGTAGTGGTCAAGGTTGCCGCGCTCCGGTTGCGATAAGTAAGCGCAAACCATGTATTTGATACCAACCTCGGCAGCGTCGTTCACTGCTTTTTCCCAATCATTCAGGATTGTTCCTTTTTGCGATGCGCCGTTCACCTGCTCTTCGCCCAGGCGGTAGTGCGCGCTTGGCATAACAAGGCCATTTTGTTTTAAAAGCGCCTTAAATGCTTTGGCATCCATGCCGTAAAATAATTCAGAACCGGTGTAAGTAGCGCCCTCAACAGAGTTGTAACCTACTTTTGCAACTTTAGCCAGTGTTGAGGCAGGGTCTTTAGCCATAGCATCACGCACGGTGTATAATTGCAGGCCGATGTACTTTTTGTCGTACGCAAATAAGTTTGGCGCTGCTAAAAGTCCGGCCGAAAGCAATGCCGAAGTTTTGAGAAATGAACGTCTGGTAGTCATTGGTTTACTTTTAAAATTGGTTTACGTAAATATAGTGTAATATGAACACCAAAGCAAATGACGTAAATTTAATTGAATGGTTTAAACCTGCGATGCCGCAACCGGTTGTAACAATGTTGATGTAATGTGCGATACCAACTTGGCATCGGAGTAATCAGGATTGCCGCTTATCTTTTTCCATTCCGGGTCAGATCCGAAAGCTTTCCAGTGAGCTCCCTTGGCGTTCAAATCATCAAAAGTGATCATGTAAATCAGGTTTGGGCGATGGTCGCCTATGATGGTTTCGCCAAAAAATACAGGGTTAAATCCAAGACGTTTAAACACATCAATCTCGCCGGCGTCATTAAACATTTCCAGCTTCTTTTTGCCGGCACTTTCCGTAGCATGCTCGTATCGCCTAAGTTCAAAAATGCGTGGACTTTGCTTAGGCACCTGCATTTTGGGCATATGGGCAAAGGCTTTCAGTAATGAACTTTCAATACGTTCGTAAGCAGGTTCAGATGCCGGGGCGGTTAAGTAAGCTGCACCTTTGGTCTGATAATCAGCATCTTTATCCAGTTTTTCCTGCGCGTTTAAAAAATCGGCCAGGCTGTTAAAAGGTATCAACGCGTAAATTTTGGTTTGGCCGGTTGGTTTAAGCTCGGTAAATACGCCAATGTTTTTGCTGCCCAATTTATTGAGCGCGGGGATGGCCGCGTTTTGAAAATAATCTTCAACCAGTTTTTGCTGTGCTTCGTTTTTTAAGGTATATGTACGCAGTTCATAAAACTGGGTACCTGTGTCTTTAGCTGATGCTGCCATGCTGCTGAGAGGTAATATGCTTGCCGCGGCACCGCTTAAAACAGATGCCTTTACAAATGATCGTCTTTTCATTGATTGAAGGTTAATAATGCTAAAGGTAATAAGTAAACCTTAAAGCGCAATAACATATACGCTTAGGTTATCTATCAATTAAGTAGTACTTTTTACATATAAAACACATTCTTTTATATAAACTTGCAATTGTAAAACAGTTACCACCCTTGGTAACCAAAAGTAAAACATGAGTCAGGAGTTTTATCAGCAAATTTTTAACAAGCAGCAAAGGCTTGAGGCTGTGCCATCTAACAAAGAGATTACCAAATGGGCTCTGCAGGTTATTCATTTGCTGTTCCCGGAACAAACAGGAAAGGTATTTGGTAATGTTGACGACCTGAAGGCCGAGTTTAAAATGCTGGAGAACGAGCTTTGCCATATTATGGAAACTACCAAAGCCTGTGCAAATCATGATAACCGGAAATGCGCCAGTCAGTTTTTTGAAGAGTTGCCGCAATTATACCTGGTATTGAATACCGATATACAGGCCATATTTAACGGCGACCCGGCCGCACGCAGCGAGTTTGAGGTAGTACGTACCTACCCTGGTTTTTTTGCTATATCGCTTTATCGCCTGGCGCATAGTTTGTATCAAAAAGATGTGCCTTTGATACCCCGGATATTAACAGAATACGCGCATTCCAAAACGGGGATTGATATACACCCGGCGGCAGAAATTGGAGAGTATTTTTATATCGATCACGGCACTGGCATTGTAATAGGTGAAAGCTGTAAAATTGGCGATCATGTGAAACTGTATCAGGGGGTTACCTTAGGTGCCCTGAGTGTTGATAAAAGCATGGCCAATACCAAACGGCACCCCACCGTTGAGGATCATGTGGTGATCTATTCTGGCGCTACTATTCTGGGTGGCGGAACCATTATTGGGCACAATAGCATTATTGGTGGTAACGTTTGGCTTACCAAAAGCCTTCCGCCTAATTCAAGGGTGTACCATACCCCAAGTCACCGGGTACTCAAAAGCCTGAGCCGTCGCATATTTGGCACTAAAAAATAAAGCATACATCTACATATAAAAACAACATATAATGGCTGGTATAATTGATATAATAGGAAATACGCCCCTGGTTGAGATCAAAAAGCTAAACCCCAACCCTAATGTTAAAATTTACGCCAAGCTGGAGGGCAACAACCCAGGCGGCAGTGTAAAAGACCGTGCTTCGCTCAACATGATCCGTAGCGCTATTGAGCGTGGTGATATTAAGCCGGGTACTAAACTGATTGAGGCTACCAGCGGAAATACCGGTATAGCCCTGGCCATGATAGCTCGTTTGTTTGATCTGGAAATTGAACTTATTATGCCTTCCAGCTCAACCCGCGAACGTACATTGACAATGGAAGCCTACGGAGCCAAAGTAACATTAATGGAAAGTATGGAAGCTGCCCGCGACTATGCCGAAGAAAAAGGTGCTACCGAGGGTTATTTTTTGCTGAACCAGTTTGCCAACCCCGACAATTACATGGCCCACATAAAAACAACCGGACCCGAAATATGGCGCGATACCGAAGGAAAGATAACCCACTTTGTGAGCGCTATGGGTACTACCGGCACGATTATGGGATGTTCAAGGTATTTTAAGGATCAGAATAAAGACATACAAATTGTAGGTTGCCAGCCTACTGAAGGTTCATCCATACCGGGCATTCGCCGCTGGCCCGAGGCTTACCTGCCTAAAATATTTGATGCTACCCGGGTAGACAGGGTAATTGATATCTCACAATCTGATGCCACACAAATGGCCCGCGATATGGCTAAAATTGAAGGCATTTTTGCCGGTATGAGCAGCGGTGGCGCGCTTTCTGCAGCTGTAAAAGTAGCGAAGGAAATTACCGAAGGTGTAATTGTTTTCATTTGCTGTGATCGTGGCGACCGTTATTTGAGCAGCGAGTTGTTTGGATAAACCTCGTTTAATATTAAAATGTCATTGCGAGGTACGAAGCAATCGCAAACTTTACAGGGAAAACTTGCATAGTTCGCGATTGCTTCGCTACGCTCGCAATGACAAAAGTGTTTATAACTATTTCAACTTCCTCGCCGCCACCCCTTCATTGGTGATTTTTACGGGCTGTATGTTGCCATCGGCGTCAAAAAACATCTTATCTATGCACATTACACGGTGGTTGGCGCTGGTTTCTGTTAACGGGCGGCGGTGGTAAACAATATACCATTCATCGGTTCCAGGAACGTTGATCACCGAGTGATGGCCCGCGCCTGTGGCTATACTGGCATCCTGTTTCAGAATGGTAGCAACACGTTTAAAAGGCCCAAAAGGCGAATCGCCAACAGCATAAGCTACGCGATAATCGGGGCCTGTCCAGCCGCCTTCGCTCCACATAAAGTAATATTTACCTTTGCGTTTAAACATCACCGGCCCTTCTACGTAACCTTCGGGGGTTATTTTTTTATAGGTTTCGCCATCTTTAAAAGGCACTAAACCCTTAAAATCATCTTTTAGCTTTACAATGTTACACTGACCCCATCCGCCGTATATCATATAATATTGCCCGTCGTCGTCTTTAAAAACAAATTGATCAATTGGCTGGGCTTTGTTAATGATCTGGTCAATAAGGGGCTTGCCTAAATAATCTTTAAAAGGACCTTCTGGTTTATCGCCAACGGCAACGCCTATCCCACCCTTTTCATTATTGTTCTGGATATCATTAGCGCCAAAAAAGATGTAATACTTGCCTCCCTTTTCGGTAACGGCAGGCGCCCATAAGGCACGTTTTACCCATTTTACACCAGCGGTATCAATTATATGCGGGTGCTTGGTCCAATGAACCAGATCGGGTGATGAAAAGGCATCCATAAATACCTGCTCGTTGTATTTGGCAGAGTAAGTTGGGTATAACCAGTATTGATGGTTAAATATTTTAGCTTCCGGGTCGGCATACCAGCCTTCAACAACGGGGTTGCCCGATGTTTTTTTGTCTTGTGCAAAAGTATTAACGGCAGGCGCGGCCAGTGCGGCACCTAATAGTACCTGCAAAAGCAGCTTTTGGGCTACATTCTTTTTCATTTTATGGCTGGATGTTCTTTTTAGGTTTCTTTTTATTGAAGCGTCTGTTGGGCTTTCTTTTGCCGTCTGATTTTTGGTCATGCTGACCAGGCAACGGTTGTATAGCGGCAAGTTCATCAGGCAAACCAACCAGGCGGATAGGTTTTTCAATCAGCTGCTCAATATTTTTCAGCTTGCGCTCATCGCGGTGGTTTACAAAGGTGATGGCGGTACCGGTGGTGGCAGCACGTGCCGTACGGCCAATGCGGTGAATATAATCTTCAGGGTCGCCGGGCACATCGTAGTTGATCACGAGGTCTATTCCCTCCACATCAATACCACGCGATAAGGCATCAGTGCCAATGATTACCGGCAGCTGCTTGTTTTTAAACTTGAGCAGTATCTCTTCGCGCTCCTTTTGCTCCAGATCAGAATGGAAGGACATAGCGTTGATCTTGGCAGCCTTCAATTCTTTGTATAGCGATTTTACGATCTCTTTGCGTGATGCGAATATGATGGTGCTGGTATAAGCCGAATCGCGCAGGATAAGCTGTAGTAAAGGTGTTTTCTGCTGATCGTGCAGGCGGTATATCTGCTGATCGATACCCACGGCAGGCTGTGATATAGCGATGTTGATCTGTTGAGGATCTTTCAGCACCGATTTGGCCAGCGAGCGGATGCGGCCCGGCATGGTAGCTGAAAACAACAGGGTTTGCCTGGTTTTGGGTAGATAGCTGATGATCTTCATGATATCGTCAGAGAAACCCATGTCCAGCATGCGGTCGGCCTCGTCCAGTATCAGGTGGGTTAAATGGTTAAGCTTTAAAACGCCCGATATAAGGTGGGCAATTAAGCGGCCAGGGGTGGCAATAATAATGTTTACATTGTTTTGTATACCGCGGCGTTGCTGCTCGTAAGCCATGCCATCGCCGCCGCCAAATACGGCTATGGAACTAACGCCGGTAAAGTAGGCCAGGCCTTCAACCTGTTGATCAATTTGTTGGGCAAGCTCGCGGGTTGGCGCTAAAATAAGGGCGCTGGTATGATGTTTATTGGTACTACTGATGTGGTTTAAAACAGGTAGCAGGTATGCGCCGGTTTTGCCGGTACCGGTTTGTGCGCAGGCAATAAGGTCCTGCCCGCTCATAATAACCGGGATGGCCATTTCCTGTATAGGCGTAGGGGTAGTAAACCCCATGCTTTGCACGCCTTCAAATAATTGTTCGTTGAAATTAAAATCCTGAAAGGTCACTATATGTTTCTGGTAAATTATGCAAGGTATGAAAAATTTGTTGTTTAAATAGCAATTGAGCGGGGTAGTAAGTGTGGAAGTGTTGACTGATGCAGAAATTGAGATTGTACTCCGGAGGAGTATCGTGTTTATAGCAAATGTTATTTTGTATTTATAGCTCCATAGGAGCTTCCTGAAATTATTCGATTTGACCTAAGGAAGCTCCGATGGAGCTAAGAATTTTATATGCTGAAGTGCTATAAATAGGGTGCATCCGATGGGGCATTGATCTATAATTATGTAACTAAATAAGAATAGCTTAATATGGTACAAGTTGTTGATTATGAGATTGCAAAATAATTTTTTGCTATCTTTATTTTAACCTTAAAACAAATAGCAATGAAAACAACTATCCTGCTGCTTCTACTATTCGGACTTTCTTTAACCTGCCTGCAAGCTCAAACAAAAGATGCTTCTCAAATTAAAAAGGGGATGATCAAAGTAACTGTTCTTTACCCCAATGGGGAGGGCAAAACATTTGACATGGATTACTATACCAAGAAACATATGCCTCTGATGGCGAAGTTCTTTGATCTGAAAGTTTACAACATTGATAAAGGAATAGCCGGCGGAATATCTGATGCCCCCGTTCCGTTCCTGGCCATTGGTTATCTGTATTTTGACAAGCTTGCTGATTACGAAAAAGCCCTTGCCCTGCATGTAAAGGAAATCAGGGCCGATTTTCCGAACTACACCAATAGTACGCCACTCATACAGATCAGCGAAGTGGTTGAATGATATGCGCAGTAAAACAAATGCCCTGTGTTTTACAGGCACAGGGCGTTATGCAGGATCTGTGATCCATTGTCTTTTATCTTCATCAACAGAAATGCTGTTATGAATGTATGTAAGTTTTCAGTTGCTCAATGGTTTCCAGTTGCGATAGTATGGTTTCGGTAACCAGGTCATTGATGGATATGATGCCGCACAGCGTATCGTCTATAAATACAGGCAGGTACCTGATATTACTTTCGCTCATGATGTGCATACAGGTTTCAATAGAGTTATCCGGCAGTATGCGCGGCAGGCCCGTGCTCATGATATCTCTTACCAGTGTTTCATGTGATGATTTACCCTTCAGTATAACTTTGCGGGCATAATCCCGTTCGGTTAGTAAACCCACATAATCACTGTCTTCTAACACTACAACCGAACCGATATTTTTTTCGGCCATTAATTTTAAAGCATCTAAAACAGACGAACCGGCATCAATAGTAATTAAACGGCCACCCTTGCGTGCAAGGATATTTGAAACTTTTATCATGGTACTTAGATTAAAATTGGCGAATTGGCTATAAACAAATATAACCAAACAGAATTGAAAAACAAACTAAACGAACGCTATAAAAGCCAAACGTTCAGTATTTTAATTGATGTTGTAACAAAGAAATCCGCATTTTTTAACAGTCAGCTTTTACGTTTGCTTGACACGGAGTATAGCTTATGAAAAAAGAATAATATCTAATATTGCCAACTCAATTCTTAACAGTATTTTAACATGGTATTGTTAAATAAATTGATCATAAAATTCAAGTACTATCGGATAAAATAATACATACTCAATTGACTACTTTACCCCTGAGAGCCATATTAAAAAACACTGCTCGATACATTAAATTTTTTGCCCTCATCAGCTGCCTTAGTTTACCAGCTAAATTAATGGCGAAGGCTGCGGCATCAAATCAACCTTACCATTTGGCCACAGATTCTTTGGCCGATTCTGCTTTGCTAAAAAAACGCCTCATCAACAATGCTTTTGATGATATTTTTGTGCAAAACCTAAGAGCATCTGAAGGTGGTAACGATTATTTTAACAAAGTAAAAACGTTGCTTACAGCTGATTTGCAGCCTAATTTTATTTTATTCAGTACACCTAAGTCAAGGTTTTTTGCGGTGTTTACGCCAAGGGTGAAAATACGTTTGTTGGATTCAAGGGGTGCTCCCGTGAAATCGCCAAGCTTTATGCCCGGGTTAACCGTTTATTATCGCCTAAATGAGGATACCTATAAGCCCAAATTTCTGTCGTTTGGATATTCACACCATTCTAATGGCGTGCGTGGGCCGTCACTGAATCCGGATGGTAGTTTTAACCGCGACAGCGGTAAGTTTACCACTAACTTTTACACCCTTACCTACTATATGGGTAAACGCGTTGATAAAAATGACCTGATCATTAACCGATATGATAACATTGCGCTCGAAGTGCATTCGGGCCTGTTTGGTTTAG
This sequence comes from Mucilaginibacter sp., assembly GCF_039207105.1. Classification (GTDB taxonomy): domain Bacteria; phylum Bacteroidota; class Bacteroidia; order Sphingobacteriales; family Sphingobacteriaceae; genus Mucilaginibacter. The sequence continues at coordinate 4,016 of NZ_JBCECK010000020.1, read as the reverse complement.
GCATGTCTGAAGGGTTGAAAGATCATTATGGCTTTATCAGGGTTAATGGCAGCCGTATGTATAACTTTGCCAAAGCCTACGAAGATCCTTTGGTAAAAGGGAAAAAGACCTACAAAAACTGGCAGCAGGTGAGGTTTGATTTTACCTATATTGCTGATAAGTACGATAACTATTCGGCTGCTGATATTAAAAAGCGGCTTAACGTAAGCTTACGGTATTACTACCAATTTCCTTTTATGCCAAGCGCGGCGCTGATGGTTGGCGGAGGCTACCGTGGTCAGGATGATTATAACCAGTTTTTTGAGGATAGTTATGGATATATAACCATAGGGTTGGCCTCGAGCCTGGCATTTAACTTCCACCAGCACTAAGCTAAAAAAGCACCTTATTTTTGTATAACCATATTTTTACATTGCCGTACATAGCTACGGCAATTTATTTTTCATAGAATCGTTTTAGCATTAAAAAAAAGCCAATATATTAGCCCGAGCTAATGGTATATCTTAATTAATTCTAAAACTTTAAATGAAGAAGATCTTTTTAGGCCTTATGGCTATCCCTGTGCTGCACTTTGGTGCAATGGCGCAAACCAAGGGATATAAGCCATTGTTTGATGGTAAAACCACCACAGGCTGGCACACCTATTTAAAAACCAACGTTACCGCCTGGAAAGCTGTTGATGGCGCATTACAGCTTGACCCCAATGCGGAAGGCCAGGGAGATCTGGTTACCAACGACGAATACGAAAACTTTGAACTGAAACTGGATTGGAAAATTTCTGAAACCGGAAACAGCGGAATTATTTTTGGAGTGCACGAAGATCCTAAGTTTAACGAAACCTATTTAACAGGTGTTGAAATGCAGGTGCTTGATAACAAAAAAGCTACCGATAATAAGAAAGCCAATCACCTTGCCGGTTCTTTATATGATCTGAAAGCCCCATCGGCTGATGTAGCTAAGCCGGCCGGCGAGTGGAACGCGGTTGTGCTGCGCAAAAAAGATGGTCACCTTACTTTTTCGCTAAATGGTACTAAAATAGTTGAGATACAAATGGGTGGCGACGAGTGGAAGGAATTGCTGGCTAAGAGTAAGTTTAAGGATTGGGCGGATTTTGCCAAATATCCAAAAGGACACATTGCCCTGCAGGATCATAACCATGAGGTTGCCTTCCGTAACATTTATATAAAACAATTATAAAATTTAAAACATAAATCTATTTAACGGTCAACGTTTACATATATTTATGCCATAAAACCAATTTAACGCAAATGCATGGTAACGTGCGTTTTTCTTCTGCTAAAAACAGAAGATACATTTGACATTATATGAGCGATCTACAAATCAAAAAATCAACAACTACTTACGATGTGGTAATTGTTGGTTCTGGTGCCGGTGGCGGTATGGCAGGCTATGTATTAGCCAACGCCGGTGTAAAAGTGTTAATGCTGGAGGCAGGTGCCTATTTTGACCCTGCTAAAGATTCACAGCAGCTAAAATGGCCTTGGGAGTCGCCTCGCCGCGGTGCAGGTACTACCCGCCCATTCGGTGATTTTGATGCTGCCTTTGGCGGCTGGGAAATTGACGGCGAACCCTACACTACCAAAGACAATACAGAGTTTTCATGGTTCCGCTCACGTATGCTGGGCGGCCGTACCAATCACTGGGGGCGTATCTCTTTACGTATGGGCCCGGCAGATTTTCAACCTAAAGATGGCCTTACCGATAAATGGCCTATAACTTATGATGATGTTAAGCCATATTACGATAAGGTTGACCGTTTAATAGGTGTATACGGTACCAAAGAAGGTTTGGAAAACGAACCAGATGGTATCTTTTTACCTCCGCCAAAGCCAAGATTAAATGAATTGTTCATTGTTCAGGGCGCTAAAAAAGCGGGTGTAAAAATTATCCCTGGTCGTGGAGCGGTTTTAACGGAAGCTCTGCCCGGCAATAAAGATCGCGGCGCGTGTTTCTTCTGCGGACAGTGCGGTCGTAGCTGTAAAATTTACGGCGATTTCTCGGCTTCATCATGCTTAGTTATCCCGGCCCTTAAAACAGGCAACTTAAAGGTAATTACCAACGCTATGGTGCGTGAAGTAATCACCAATAAAGAAGGTTTGGCTACCGGTGTATCTTACGTTAACAAAGAGGATATGCAAGAGTACCAGGTAAATGCCAAAACGGTAATACTGGGTGCAAGTGCCGGCGAATCTGCACGTATCCTGCTTAACTCACGTTCGGCAGAGCATCCGGGTGGTTTAGCTAACAGCAGTGGTGTAGTAGGCCGTTACCTGCATGATTCAACCGGATCAAGCGCTGGTGGCTTTTTACCGCAATTGATGGACCGCAAACGTTATAACGAAGATGGCGCGGGCAGTGTGCACATTTACTCACCTTGGTGGTTAGATAATAAAAAACTGGATTTCCCTCGTGGTTACCATATTGAGTACGGCGGTGGTTTACATATGCCATCATACGGTTTTGGTCATGGTATTCATGTTATGAATGGCATGGTACCTGATCGTAACGGCAAAATGAAAGATGGCGGAGGTTACGGTGCTTCATTGAAAGATGATTACCGCAGGTTCTATGGCACTCAATTCGGTATGGCCGGTCGTGGTACTGCTATTGCCCGTTATGATAACTATTGCGAAATTGATCCTAACGTTGTTGATAAATACGGTATCCCGGTATTACGTTTCCACTACAAATGGGCACCTGATGAAATTAAACAGGCTAAGCACATGCAGGAAACCTTCCAGGAAATTATGCACAATATGGGCGCAATTTACGGTCCGCCGGCAGGTCCTGAAACCAATTACGGTTTAGAGGCTCCTGGTAAGATCATTCACGAAGTGGGTACTATCCGTATGGGCGACGATCCTAAAAAGTCGGCCTTAAATAAATGGTGCCAGGCGCATGATTGTAAAAACCTGTTTGTGGTTGATGCCGCGCCGTTTGTACAACAAGGCGATAAAAACGCTACATGGACAATATTGGCCATGTCTATGCGTACAGCAGAATATATTTTACAGGAAAGAAAAAAATTAAACGTTTAACAAGCCCATCCATAACAATTTATTATGAACAGACGTGACTCCCTTAAAGCCATAGGCTTTGGAACACTTTCGGCAGGATTATTACTGGAAGCCTGTAAAACCGAAACTAAAAAAGCTGAAGAAACCGCTGCCGCGGGTACAGGCGAAGTGCCTGCTGGCCGTCAGCCTTTTGAAGTTGAGCGTGATAAAAAACTAAATGCAGACAAGTTTTTTACCGCTGCGGAAATGGCCACTATAACCGTTTTGGGTGATATCATTATCCCTAAAGACGAAAAATCTGGCAGTGCATCTGATGCCAAAGTGCCTGATTTTATTGAGTTTATTGTAAAAGATATTCCAGAGCACCAAACCCCAATGAGGGGTGGTCTGCGCTGGCTTGACCTGCAATGCTTAAACCGTTTCGGTAAAACATTTACCGATAGCTCAAAAGCACAGCAAATAGAAATGGTTGACCTGATAGCTTATCCAAAAAAAGCTACGCCAGACATGGCTCAGGGTGTTGCCTTTTTTAACCGCATGCGCGATTTAACCGCATCGGGCTTTTTCACCAGTGAAATGGGTGTTAAAGATGTTGGCTACGCTGGTAACGCCCCAAACAAATGGGCTGGTGTACCTGCCGATGTGTTGAAGCAATACGGTATGGAAAACGTAAGTTTTTCATAAAACAGATTTTTAGATAGTCTTAAACGGCCTTGCAGGTTTACCTGCAAGGCCGTTTTGTTTTAAAATTAATCATCTTTTGAAAATAAATCCCGATAAAAACTTTCTTTAAAGTAAATATTAAATTGTTGATTATGAGGCGTTTGTTTGTTTTTTGCTGATGAATTATCATTTTTTTGTCAATTACAGATACCTCTATATACCAATTAGGCAATTTGATACGTTTATGTACTTTGTAGGTACACACCTGCAAATAGTGATAAGGTTTAGGTTTAAAGCCCCCAAGCAGCGAGTGCA
>NZ_JBCECK010000019.1:36815-59713 GCF_039207105.1 Mucilaginibacter sp. | reverse complement strand
TACCCAGGCCAAACGGGGCGAAGGGTTATTATCATAAGTGTATAAACTATCTACATTGTCATTTTTCCACTTCAATGTGGTGTGCCCGGTAATTTCATTTTCGGTTACCATTGTACCATTAGCATTCATGCGGGGTCTTGGGGTAATTTGATAAATAGTTTTAATGTGATTACCATCATATAGTATGGAATCATATGATAATAATTTATAGGAAGATTCAGGGGTATTGCCAAGCAATTCCTTTTTTACCAGGTTGTTACCATTGTATATCAGGTTTTCGTCAGCTTTTATTTCAACTCCGTTTAAGGTTGATTTAGATTCTGTACGAACCAGCTTACCACCACTGTATATGTAGTTTTTGGTAAACTTTGTGTTTTTGGCTTTATCAAGTAAGCCATCGGTATTATAGGTTAAGTAAATGGTATCACCGGTTTGGCCCTGTAAAATAGGAACAAATTTGTCTAAACGCACCGAATTATTCTGGTTCGCGTTAGTGTTTTGATTTGGCGTACTTGAATTTGAATCAGGATGATTGGCATTAGTATCCGTACTTTTGGTACACCCCGCAAATATGCAGGCTGCAAGCAGAGCAGTAAGAAAAATGTTGCGCATGGTTTTGTTTTTTAGGTATGTATTAAATTTTGTGATTTAGATGAACAAAACTATCTCTAAATAGAACCTGATTGTGGTACCAGTTTAATTTTTGAACATAGTCCAGCTTAAAAATTTTAAACAATACAAAAACCTGAAGCATATGCAATGCTTTTAACTGAAATGCGCGATAAAAATGAAAAAAGTAAGCGTTGGTATTTTTGCAGATACTACTAAGCTTTGCTATGAATATGCTTTCTGATACGGCTTAGGCTTTCGGCAGTAATTCCAAGATAGGAAGCGATATAAATCAAGGGAATTCTGGAACTGATTTTAGGATGCTGTTTCATCAGTTCCAGGTACCGTTCTTCCGCGCTGATACTTTGTGATGAGTGTAAACGGGCTTGTAAGTGAACGTAAGCCCTTTGGTATAACTTTCTAAAAAAAGTTCCGAGTGATGGGATGGTATCATATAACTGTTCAAGTGCCGGATGGGGCAAAAGTAAAACCTCACAATCTTCTATAACTTCGATAGCCAGGTTACCAGGGGTTTGTGTAATAAAACTTGAAAGGTCTGCTATCCAGTAGTCCTCAATGGCTAATTGCATTACATGTTCATTACCTTGTTTATCTATGGTGTAAGAGCGTAACGCTCCCTTTTCAACAAAATAAAGGTATCGGCATATATCACCTTCATGCAGCAGGTTTTTCTTTTTTTTTACAAACCTTTTAATAAGTACTTGCTCTATCTGTACAAATTCATCAGCTGTTATAAAGCTGTATTTGTTAAAATTATCAAATAATAAAGAGGCCATTTTTCAAACTATCAGTAATAAATATCGCATAACCCCGTGTAGCATCTGTACCGCTAATTTGCCATTTGACTTACCATAGGTCAAGCTGATTTCCTACCCTACATCAAATGTAAAAAAAAATATTCGCAGCAACTTTGACATGTCAATAAAGACAAATCAAAATTCAAAACCATGAAAACTATTATCAAAATTGTTGTGGGGCTATTTTTAACAATGGCGAGCATTAACTCAAATGCGCAGGCATCCAAACAGACAAAAGAAACTGATTCATTGCGGGCCGTTATTACCCAGCTTCGGGCAGCTAACAGAAACGTAAATCAAAATTTAATCAAGTTTGACACTTTGGATTATACTGTTTTTAGCAATCAGCAATGGTTGCGCTTTCATGAAAGCCATGCTCAAAATATTAAAGTGTTTTGGCCAGACGGGCATGTTACCGTTGGCTTGGCCAAACACCTGCAAGATATGAAAGCGTTGTTTGTGCATGCGCCAGATACCCGCATTAAACAACACCCCATACGTTTTGGCTCAGGTAACTTTACTGCCGTTACCGGAGTATTTGAAGGAACCTTTACCAAACCCATGCCAGTGGGGAATGGGCAATTTATAAAACCCACCGGAAAAGCTTTTAAAATACCAATGGCAACTATCGGCATCTGGAAAAATGGTGTGATGATAGAGGAGCATCTGTTTTGGGACAATAAAGCTTATTTAGATCAGATCGGTATAGGTAAATAAATTAAAAACAAGCACTTAAGTGTTTAATAAAAATGAGCACTTAAGTGCTTAATAAAATAAGCCATGAACTTACATAACCTCAATAAAATAAGCCAGGGATATCAAAAGCGGCAACAAAAAATGCCGGTTTTATTTATTGGCCACGGGCACCCTATAAATGCGGTGCTTGATAATGATTTTACTAAAACGCTTGTTCAATTGGGTAAAACGTTAGAAAAACCCAACGGTATACTCATTATTTCGGCACATTGGGAAACCGTTGGAACTTACGTTAGCGTAAATGCAAAGCCACGTACCATTTACGATTTCGGTAGGTTTGACGACCGCCTGTTCCAAATCAGTTATGACGCGCCCGGGCAACCTGAGCTGGCGCGGGATGTAAAGAAAATCATATCAATGACCGACGTTATGGAAGATGCAGATATGGGCTTTGATCACGGTGCCTGGACTATCCTGAAATTCATCAGGCCGGCTGCTGATGTGCCTGTATTTGAACTAAGTATTGATTATACATTGCAACCGCACCAGCATTTTGCATTGGGTGCACAGCTTAAATCATTACGTGAACGCGGCGTTTTAATAATTTGTAGCGGAAACATTGTACACAACCTACGCCTTACAGATTGGTATAATATTGATGCAGCTCCTTATGAATGGAATTTGGAATTTGATGAGCAGGTAAAACGTCATCTTGATAACCGGAATTTTGAGGGGTTAGTCAACTACCATCAAATGGGCAGGCCGGCGATGCTTGCTGTTCCTACCAATGATCATTATTTGCCCATGTTGTACAGTTTAGGCATGATTGATAAGGATGAGCTGATAACTCATATTTATGAAGGTTATCAATACGCATCAATGAGCATGCGTTGTTTCCGAATTGGATAATATGATCTCAAAATAAAATTAATACTATAAACAATGAACAACAATAAAAATAAATACGAAGCTATAAAAGGTGAGGAGCTCATTTTAAAATATAAATTGCGAGAGCCACTGGTTGATATTGACAATCCCGGATTATTGATACTTTTGCATGGAGTAGGGAGTAATGAAAATGGGTTGTTTGATATGGCAGAGCTGCTCCCTGCAGATATGATCATAGTGTCTGTGAGAGCTCCATATACACTAAGGCCAAATAGCTATGCCTGGTTTGATGTTCAGTTTTCTTCAGGTACTTCGATCATTAATCCGGAACAAGCCGAAAAAAGCCGAACCGTATTAAATATGTTTGTTAATCAGCTCACAGAACGCTTTCAGGTTAATATGCAACAGATTTATATAGGCGGATTTAGCCAGGGAGGCATTATGGCCTATAGCGTTGGTTTAACCTTTCCTCAAAAATTTGCCGGTATTTTTAGTTTAAGCGGCCGGTTATTAAAAGAGGTGAGGCCCTTGATTAAGGCAAGCGACGAAATAAACAAACTGAGGGTATTTATAGCTCATGGTACCGATGATAAGGTTCTTTCTGTAAATTACGCTCTGGAAGCAAGGGCTTATCTGCAGGCGCTTGGGGTAAACGCTGAATACCATGAATACCCCATAGCTCATTCAATTGAACAGCAAGAACTTGATGATTTAAACAAGTGGCTTTTAAAATAATAATTTAATTATGGAACCGATGAATCAGGAAATACCCCAAATGAGTACTAAGGGAATAGCAGAAAAATTTGTACAGCTCTGCAGGGAATGGAAAAATACGGAGTTTAAAACAATGTTTTACGCGGAAGAGATAACAAGGATTGAAGCACAAGGTAAAAAAATTACTGGTTTGCAGGCTGTTTTGCAATGTGGTCTTAATTGGCGCGACAAAGTTCAGCATGTTAACAGTGTTCAGATCTCTGATCCGATTATTGCTGAAGATTATTTTGCCGTGAGTATGCGTATGGACGTCTCTTATAAAGATGGAACAAGGTCAATTCTTGATGAAATATGTGTATATGGAGTAAAAGACGGCAAAATAATCTCTGAGCAGTTTTTTTTTAATAATAAATTTTAGCGTCTCATCATTGGGCAAATGCTGATTATCATGAGGTTAAATTAAAGTAAACTGAAGCGGTACCTGATAGTTTATAAAAAAGTTCATATTTGATTTGCCATTGTATTACGGAATTGTACTTTTGCGCCCGGAGAGTTGGCAGAGTGGTCGATTGCGGCAGTCTTGAAAACTGTTGAACTGTGAAAGGTTCCTGGGGTTCGAATCCCTAACTCTCCGCTTAGTAAAAGGCTCGCAGCTTGCGAGCCTTTTTTGTTGATAAGCTATTTTTCATCAAGCCAAAACTTAATATCAATTCCTGGATACTTTAGGTTTTCAAATTCGTGCACATTGTAAATATTCTCGAAGAGTTCATTTGCAACTAATTTACTTAGATCATCCGCGCAAAAAATAATATCGTCACCATGCATGGAGAGGATAGGATTACCCGGAGTATCAATTAACATAAAGCGATGCCCACAAACGGGGAAAATTCTACTAATGTTTAAAGTTAACAGGTCGCTTTCTGATATTAAATTGGCATCGTAAATCCATTTAATGGATGCTTTTATCATATTTAAATCTTGTGGATAAGAATAAAAGACAGGGCTAAAAGCCGCGTTAATTCCGTCATTGCCGTAAATGTTAATGCCGGGCTTACTAAGTCCATTCATTACTTTATAAAAATTCATTAATGGCTCAGGAAAGGAAAATCCGATATCGTCTTGAAATCTTTGAAGATCAGTATCTGATAATCCGCGTTTCCAAGTTGTATCTTCCTGAATCTGGAAACCATAGATATTCTTGTTGAGTTGGATGGTTGACCAATTTTGTTCACTTAAGTGCTTCATGTTCTGAAAAAAAGAGATCGTATTATCTGGCTTTGGAAGTGTAATAAAATCAACTTTATTTTTTTTTAAAAACGGCATGCCTAAATATCACCATTGGAATTTAATTATCATCCTCATCTTAGAAATTTACATGTAATGCTTTAATATCTGTACTTTCTAAATTGTTTTTAGCCGGAACTTTGATGAGTTAAACAACAATGTTCATCTAAAAAGTTTACCCGGATATAAAAACAACATGCAAAAAAAATCTAATAAATATCACCTTACGCTGCAATTAACAGAATATGCCGACGGTACAAGCGAGCCGGCACAGCAGCTTGAACTTGACTTTGATAATCATGACGAGCTATTCAGGATCATCGAAATTTTAAAGGATAAGAATCCTTTCGGCGATTTAGATCAGGCTGTTCAATTTGCTATCGGGCTAAAGTTATTTAGCGAGGTAAAACTCAAAAACCGGCAGCATTCTTTGTTTGAAGAACTTGATCAGGTTTTTCCGGCATTTATGAAGAAATTGAAAAGCCTTTAAGCTCATTTTCGATTTTTTTATTGATAACCAGGAATTACATTGATTCCTGTTAATCGCATGACTTTTCAAATTTAAACTAACAATATATGTCAGCCACTAATGTTTTTAGCCGGAAATTTTTACCTGTGGACTCTTGCTTATTGTTTTTAAGATTAGCAACTGCCATAGTTTTATTTTCCAAACACGGATACGAGAAGATCTTCCACTTTCAGGAGATGTTAAGTCATTTTCCTGACCCTATCGGCATAGGGAAACTACCGGGCTTGATCTATGCCACTATTACCGATGCTTGCTGTACATTACTGCTCGCACTTGGGTTATTTAGCCGCGTTGCTGTAGTATTGCTTCTGAGCAATCTGCTCGTAGCATTTATCGGTGTTCACCAGGGTGCTGTAAATGATCATGGCGAATTGATGATCCTGTACATGATCAATTTAATATTCCTGTTTTTTACCGGGCCAGGTAGAATAAGCTTCGACTATCGTTATTTACTCATCAAATCGTGATGATCTAAGCTTGATATTGTTAAGTTCTTTAGCCATACCAGTTACGTGCTCCTTATTTATAGCTTAAGATTTCATCCGATCAAAAACAGAACGTAACAATACAGGCACATTTACTCAAAATTCGGGTTATAATAGTATTTTAACGCCGGCCTCGGAAATGAGGGTGATCAAGAGTAAACCACATAGATCAATACATATATTATGAAAAAACACCAATTAGCCTGTATCGTATTATTGCAATTAGGTTGTCTGGGAGCTATTGCTCCGGCAACTGCACAAGAGCTTAACCAATTAAGTAAAAAAGAAAAGAAAGATGGTTTTACCATGCTTTGGGATGGTAAAACAAGCACTGGATGGCGAGGAATATTCAAAGACAAATTTCCGGAAAAAGGATGGGGAATGAGCAACGGTGTGCTGACCATTCAAGGCTCAAATGGTAAAGAAGAAGGACTTGGCGGCGATATTGTAACCACTAAAGAGTATGCAGCATTTATACTCAAATTTGATTTTAAACTTACCGAAGGCGCTAACAGTGGTGTGAAATACTTTGTAACGGAGAAAGAGAAAACTTCACAATCAGGCATCGGTCTGGAGTATCAGGTTCTGGATGACGAGCGTCACCCTGATGCCAAGCTAGGCCGAGACGGTGACCGTACCTTATCTTCACTGTATGATATGATCACGGCTAAGAAACCGGCTGCTGCTGTTAAACCAATAGGCGAGTGGAATACCGGCGAGATCAGGGTTTACCCTAACAACCATGTAGAACACTGGTTAAACGGTTACAAAGTATTGGAATATGAACGCGGATCAAAGGATTTTGAAAATCTGGTGGCTTTAAGTAAATACAAAAAATGGGATCATTTTGGCGTAGCACCGCAAGGCCATATTTTATTACAGGATCACGGTAACACTGTTTCGTACCGCAATATTAAGATCAAGGAGCTTAAGTAAAGCGTTTGAGATAAAAATGAAAACCCAGGCTATTTGTAAATAACCTGGGCTTTTATTTTTACGCGTTGCCTCAAGCGGCAGGTTGTTGTAGGGTATTAGCTTCACGTTTAGGCAGTGTACAAAAAAAAGTACTACCGAGGCCAGGTTCTGACTCTGCCCATATACGGCCACCATGCCTGCTAATAATTTCGGCGCAGATGTAAAGACCAATACCCAAACCGGCAATTTTTGATAACTGGCCATGCGCCCGGTAAAACCGCGTGAAAATAAGTGGCAGTTTGTCTGGCGGTATACCCATGCCATGATCATGTATCGTCAGCATCACTGTTTCGTCGGTTTGTGAAAGCGTAACCTCTATCCGGTTATCATCTGGTGAATACTTGACAGCGTTGGAGAGCAGGTTGGTAAGTACTTGTTCTAAACGGTGCGGGTCGCCATAAAAGGGTAGTTCTATAATATCGCCATTCAGGCTAAAGGTATAATCAGGGTTTGATTGTCCGGCCAGTTCTATAGCTTCAGCAACCAATTTTTTAAGGTCAAAAATCTCCCGATTAAGCGGTAGCTTACCCGCCTCAATTTTGGTTACGTCAAGCAGATCATTAATAAGTGATGATAGCTTTTGAACTTGTTTTAATGAACTGTCAATAAACCGAATCTCTTTATCACCTGCTATTCTGCGAAGTAATTGTAATGTGGCCTGCATCGTGGTTAGCGGTGTTCGCATTTCATGACTGGCAACAGCTATAAATTCATCTTTCCGGTCGTTCAGTAATTTTACCTGTTCATAAAGTTGCTTGATTTCTTCGGCAGCTGCTTTTTGCTCGCTAATGTCTCTTGCAATCTTGGATGCACCAATTATCTTACCTGCATGGTCGGTAATGGGAGAAACGGATAATGAAATATCAATCAGGCGTCCGTCTTTGGCAAGGCGTACGGTTTCAAAGTGGTCAACACGTTTGCCGGCAGCTATGTTGCCAATAATGTGATCTTCCTCATTAAGGCGCTCCTGGGGTATAAGTAATGATATATGTTTTCCTAAAGCTTCAGATTCGCTGTAGCCAAATATGCGTTCGGCCCCGTTGTTCCAGCTGGTAATAATACCCTGTAATGTTTTACCGATTATAGCATCATCAGATGTATTAATGATGGCAGCCAATCTGGCCTGATGCTCTTCGGCTTGTTTACGTTCAGTAATATCACGTGCAATTTTTGAAGCTCCAACAATTTTGCCCCGTGCGTCAATAATTGGCGAAACGGTAATTGAGAGCGGAATAAGGCGGCCATCCTTTGTTTGCCTAAGGGTTTCAAATGGATCAACCCTTTTACCGGCTGCTATATGAGCAATAATACGTTCTTCTTCCGGCAGATGTTCTTTAGGAATGATCATGGAAATATGTTGACCAATCGCTTCTGCTTCTGTATAACCTAAAATTCGTTCGGCCGCTGCATTCCAGGTAGTGATATGGCCGTCAAGCGTTTTACTGATAATGGCATCATCAGAACTATTAACAATAGCGGCCAGCATTGCCAGATCATAAGCAGATTGAGTATTCATCATAATGTTTACGGACAAGGTAGCAACATAAAACCTTTAAGAATGTTCTGCTATTAATTAATTTACTTTCAATTTAATAAAAAAATGCCTGATTATACGTAGTTTATTGAATTTTTAAGTATCTGCCGTATTATAAATACGTATTAGTGTTACCGATTACATACCAAGACTGTACTTATCTTCTAATTTTGTATGGATGAACAATGTGAAAACCTTTTCTCTTTCCAGGCATAGCAGGCTTTTTGCTGTGCCCGATAGTAATAAGGAGTATCTTTTTGTAAGGAGCGGGGAGCGCCCTTACTACGAAGAGCCGTACCGGGCAGAAAGCTACGCCATTGTGTATATTAAAGAAGGTGCTGTGAAAATGAATGCTGGGCTCACATCATACAACATTAATGCCCCCGCAATCATTACGTTAGGCGCCTCGGTTATCCGGTATTTTACCAAAAACAGTGATCTGCTTAAAATGGATGTTATTTTCTTTAAAGATTCGTTTTTACTGGAAGGGTACGCTGATCATTTTTTTTTGGGACGGCAGGAATTTTTTGAAAATAATGACCTTCATGTATTGCCACTAAAAGAGGCTGACGTTAATAAATTCAACAAGCTATATGACCTTATTCAGCTTACGCAAATTACCACTACTTATCACCAGGCAGCAATTGTCCGAAGCTATATTTTTACCCTCATTTATGAAGTTGATGATTTACACCGGCAGCATTCGTCTGAAATAGTATCTCCAAAAAAAAATCAACTCCTGTTTGCAAACTTCCGCAAGTTGTTAAGTGCCAATTATAAGCAGGAACGAAAGCTTGATTTTTACGCCGACCATCTGCATTTAACGCCCAAGTCACTATCTGCGGCAATAAAGAAACAATCAGGTAAATCTGCAGGGAAATGGATAGACGAAACCATCATCCTGGAGGCCAAAGTTCTATTGCAGAACAAAAAACTGACTGTGTCGCAAATTGCTGATATGCTGAATTTTTCAGATCAGTCGGTATTTGGCAAATTCTTCCGGGCCGGAACCGGTATATCGCCGATGGCCTATCGGAAAAAGTTCGATTAAACTCACCTTTGTTCTTAGATTTAAAATAAGCTATTTCGACGAATATTGAGGTGGTTTAGCCCACTTTTAGGTGTCTTTTAACCGGAGATTTGTCTTATCAAGAATTTCAATAGAAGTTAAGATATGACAAAGTCTGTAAGTTACGGTGTACAAGATGCCAGGGAAACACTGCTGACAATTGCTGAAGAAGTATTTGCACAGTACAGTTTTGCGGGTGCCTCTATCCGGCTCATTACCGAAAGATCGGGAATGAACTCAGCCATGATCAGCTATTATTTTGGTTCAAAGGAGGCGCTTTACCACCATATTTTCGAAGTAAGGTTAAAAGAGGTGGCAGAAGAGATCAGCCGTTTTGAAGCGCTCGACCTTGATCCGGCTGAAAAATTAAGATCCTATTTAAGGGCTTATATCCAACGCATTGCTTCCAACAAGAGCTTTCACCAATTGGTACGTAATGAACTGGTTACGGTGCAGCATCCGTCTGTTATTATCCTTTTGTCAGAAACGAGAGAAAGGATCTACAATTTCCTGCTGCATATTATCCAACGTGGTATTGCCGAAGGTTACTTTAAAAAGATACACGAAGAACTTTTTGCACTGAATATACTGGCATTGATACCCGCGCTTTTTACTGAGCATTTGCCGGCACGGGTTCATCTGAGCCACCCGTCAAATGAAAACTTTGCAGGAGAAATCGTAAGCTACATCATGTCTGCACTGACTATTGAAGATCATCATTATCAATTTGAAAGAAAAAGTCATGTGTAATTATGCTTACCGCAGTAGGAAACGGTTTTTCCGGGCGGTGATACTATTTATTTTAATGCTGAACATCAGCATTGTTTATGCTCAGGAACAGCCTGGCACTAACTACAAACTTTCGCTTGCCGAAGCTGTGCAAATTGCTAAAACCCAGAATAAATGGGTGCAGGCCGCAGGCATAGAAGAAAGCGAAGCTAATGAAGACCGTAAAGATGCTTTCAAGGCTGCATTACCAACGGTTAACGTTGGTGGTTCATATCAGCGTTTCTCAAACCTTACGCTCTTTTCAGAAGGTTTGAGCCATTCAACAACCATATCTACACCGCCAACACCTAATGCCGCCAATTTAGGGGTTGATGCATCTTTTAATATTTACAGCGGTGGCAAGTTCAGGGCTTTACAAAAGGAACAGACCTCACATTTAAAAGAGGCTGTATTGAATACCCGTGATAAATCCGGAAATATTGCTTTGCAAACAGCGGAGCAATATCTTGACCTCGTCAGGCTTAATGATCTGCAAAAATTTATACTGGATCAGCTTAAAAGAGCCCAAACCCGGTTAAACAATATTAATGCGCTGTATAAAAATCAGAAAGTAACCAGGAGCGATGTGCTGCGGGCAGAGGTAACCTTGGCAAACGTTAAACTGTCGCTGGAGCAAAATGAAAATGATATCATCATCGCTAACCAGCGATTAACCGTTTTAATTAACATTCCTGATTCTGTACGGATATCGCCTGTCGATTCAGCTGCGATGCCTAAACCGGAGGTGCGTTCATTATTACCACTTATCGAGGCTTCTGGTACATCATCATACAGTGTACAAAAGGCTGCTGAAAATATCGAAACAAAACAGGCCAGGCTAAAGATCGTGCAAAGTGCCAATAAGCCCAGTTTTAGTCTTTACAGCGCCTATGGAATCAATTATCCTAATTTTCTGGTGTTTCCGCCGGTTAACCAGGCGTATGCCATTGGCTTTGTGGGGTTAAAAGCACAATATAGTATCTCATCGCTTTATCATAATAAAAGTAAAGTGGCCGCTGGCAAACTTCGGATAAAGGAATTGGAAATTCAGCGGGAGGCTTATAAGGATAATGTGCATACGGAGGTCAAATCCTATTACGTAAAATATGCCGAGGCGCTGAGCCGTATTGCTGTTAATGAGCACTCTGTAGAACAGGCGCTGGTGAACTACCGCATTGTAAATACTAAATATTTAAATCAGCTCTCGTTATTAACCGACTTGTTGGATGCGGATAACCTGTACCAGGAATCAAGGTTTAACCTGGTTAAGGCGCAAACTGATGCCCTCGCTATTTATTACCATATCCTTTATACCAGCGGGAATTTATAAATCAACACTTAAAACAATGAAAAAAGAGAATCATAAAACGCATCCGGGAAATATCGTTATCACGGTTATTGCGGTAATATTATTAATTGTAGGGGCGGTATATTTTATCGGTTACCTGAAATATACTAAGCATTACGAAGAAACTAATGATGCCCAGGTTGAATCTTATATTAACCCGGTATCGGCCAGGGCTGGAGGTTATATTCAGCGGGTTTGCTTCAACGAGCATCAGCAGGTTAAACAGGGCGATACGCTGGTTATGCTCGACGATCGGGAATACCGAGCCCAACTGGAGTCCGCAGAGGCCGCTATGGACGATGCCCATGCCCAGCTGGCCGTGCTTGAGGCTGGTATCCGTTCGGCCCAAACAGGTACACAGATCAATCATGACCAGATCAAAGGCGCACAGGCTAAATACGTGCAACAGCAACAAGATATCAAACGCTATATCAACCTGGTAAAAGAGGAAGCTGCCACTGGTGCCGATCTGGAATTGGTGCAGGCACACTATGATGTAGCTGAAAGTGACTATAGTGCAGCCATAAACGGCCTGAAGACCAACGAGGCCCGAATAATGGAATTAAAGACCCATTACGCCGTGCTGCAAGCCGATATTAAACGTAAACAAGCGGCATTGGAGCTGGCAAGGCTTAATTTATCATATACCATTATCCGTGCGCCATACCCTGGCAGGCTGGGTCGAAAAAATATTTTGGAAGGACAGCAAATACAGCCGGGGCAGCCATTGGTAAGCATTATTGACGAAAAGGAGAAATGGATCATCGCGAACTACAAGGAAACACAAGTGGGAGGGATGTATGTTGGGCAACCTGTTGAAATACGTGTTGATGCCTTAGATGATAGAGTGTTTAAAGGCAGGATCATGGCTATCGCGGGTTCTACCGGTTCGCGTTTTTCGCTGTTACCTCCTGATAATTCAACCGGCAACTTTGTTAAGATCATTCAGCGGGTACCGGTAAAAATTGAGTTTGCGGATGAGCAGGCAGCCAATGTGGTTCCGGGCATGAATGTTACCGTGGCTGTTAAAAAGAAATCTTGATCATGAAGTCTGCCTATTTTAAAAATTGGATAACAGGATGGCATTGGGGAGTGCGCATTGCACTGTTTATGATCCTGTTATCGGGGTTGGTACAGCTTGGGTTGTTTGTACTTACTCAAAATTATATGGTTAGCTATCTTGGCGCACAACCGGAGGATATTCAATTCGGGGTAATGTCAACCTACGCTGGTATTATTACTGTTTTGCCTTTGCAGTTTCGTTTTTTCAAATACTTTCAAACACGCAGTTATTTATTGGCCAGTATAACCCTGGCCGTAGTGCTGAACTTTGTTTGCCTGTATTGCCAGGATATCACTTTGTTTTTGATTATCAGGTTTTTTCAGGGTATTGCAACCAGTAATATGATCGTGTTCGGTTTGTTGCTGATATTTTCACGTTTGCCTGCCGAGCGTGTACAAACTATAGCTCCGGCCGTATTTTACGGAACGCTGCTCAGTAATACCGTGATCATAGGTTTTGTTGGTGGAGTGGTAGTGGAATATGCAGATTGGAAAGTGACCTATTACTATCTGATAGCATTTCAGCTATTAACGCTACTTATTACCTTGTTGATGCTGAAAGCACGGTCCGTACATAAACGATATCCGCTATATCAAATTGATTGGGGTGGAGCAGTTCTGTTTGCGTTTAGCGCCCTTTCATTAGCATACACCATAATTTATGGGTCAAGGTATTATTGGTTTAATGATCCGCGGATATGCTATAGTGCATTGGCAGCAGCAACGGGTTCCTCTTTATTTTTGTACAGGCAATACCTATTAAAAAGACCGGTGATAGATCTGAGGGTATTCAAATCCCGGAATTTCGTGATGGGCATTTGTTTGCTTGCTGTTTATTACGGCTGTAAGGATAGTGTTAACCTGATTTATGGTTACGCCGGCGGGGTACTTAAATGGAGCGCGCTCCAGGTAATGATACTTGCCTTATGTAATATAACCGGTATGGTTAGCCTGTTGGTGTTTTCTGTCAGGCTGCTCCTCGCCAAAAAAGTGACAATTAAAATTCTGCTGATTATCGGCTTTGTGTTAATGAGTGCATTTAATATCTGGATGAACTTTTTATTAACCCCCGACCTTTCATTCACCGATCTGCTTATTCCGGTATTTATTCAGGGAGCCGCTTCAGGGTTGTTATTTGTACCCATTATGATATTTGTACTTTCATCGGCATCAGCTTATGTTAGTACTACCGGTTTGGTTTTAGCGGCCTGTACGCGCTTTACCTCAACGTTAAATTCATTCGCGGGGTTTTATAATCTACAATTGTACTTCAATCAGTATTTTAAAGAGGGCTTTTTGGGATATCTCACCACCGAAAACCAAAATACAATTGAGCGTTTAAGCAGCTACCGCGCTTTGTATACCTCAAAGGGATATTCACTTGATCAGGCATCGGCTTTAGCTAACGCGGCTATAGGTCAAAATTTAACCCAGCAAACCCAGTTGCTTACCAACCGGGCCATGTTTATGGTTTTTGCCCTGGTAACGCTGGTTTTGGCAGTTGTTATGCTGATTATTCCGGCCATTGGTAAAACGTATGCTCATTGGAACAAGCGACTGGCAATTCCCTTTAAAAATCTTTGAGCTTAAATGGCCGGAATCATAAAAAGGTTGACCATTTCTAAAAATAGATACCGGGACACACGGTTTAGATTTGTATTAAAGGTTGAAGATGAAACAACCGTGAATTAGGGTGGCCTTATTTAACAGGCAAATGATAACAGGTACCTAAACGGTACAAAAAATTATACAGGATGGAATCTGCACAACAGGAAGCAACAGCGGTATTAACAAGTGAAACAAAACAAATTTCAGGATCGGTAGCCATATTAGAGGCTTTAGTTGCCGAAGGGGTTGATGTGTTTTTCGGTATGCCGGGAGGCGCTAATATAGCCATATATGATGCCTTGTATTATTACAAAGAAAAGCTTGATCATATTTTAGTCAGGCATGAACAGGGCGCCATTCATGCTGCTCAGGGGTATGCCCGCACATCAGGAAAAGTAGGCGTAGCTCTTGCTACAAGCGGTCCGGGTGCAACCAATATGATAACCGGTATTGCCGACGCCATGATTGACAGTACCCCGGTGGTTTGCATAACCGGGCAAGTGTACGCGCATCTGTTAGGTACAGACGCGTTCCAGGAAACAGATATCATTAACATTACCAGCCCTATAACTAAATGGAATTATCAGATAACGGATGCAGAAGAAATACCGGCTGTTTTAGCTAAGGCGTTTTATATCGCCCGCAGCGGCCGCCCTGGACCTGTGTTAATTGACATTACTAAGAATGCGCAATTGCAGCTGTTTGATTATATGGGACACGTCAAATGTGATCATATAAGGAGTTACCGTCCAAAGCCAATCGTTCGCCCGGAATACATTGAGCAGGCGGCACAATTGATTAATCAGGCCAAAAAGCCTTTAGTGCTATGGGGCCAGGGCGTTATTTTGGGTGGAGCAGAGGCCGAGTTTAAGATGTTTATTGAAAAGGCGGGTATCCCCAGTGCCTGGACAATTTTAGGTCTGGGCGCAATCCCTACAGATCATCCATTAAATGTTGGTATGCTGGGTATGCACGGAAATTATGCGCCAAATGTATTAACTAATGAATGTGACCTGCTCATTGCTATCGGGATGCGCTTTGACGACAGGGTTACGGGCCGGTTGGATAAATATGCCAAGCAGGCCAAAGTAATTCACCTTGATATTGACCCGGCAGAGATTGATAAGAACGTAAAGTCGACAGTACCTGTTTGGGGCGATTGTAAGGAAACCCTGCCCATGCTTACTGCTTTAGTTGAGCAAAAAGAACACAAGGATTGGCTGGCCACATTCCGTGCATATTATGAGGAAGAGTTTAAGGTGGTGATCGATCCGGAATTGAATCCCGAATCAGAGGATATTACGATGGGCGAAGTTATCCGTCATCTCAACGAGTTGACCAAAGGCGATGCCGTTATAGTAACCGATGTTGGCCAAAATCAAATGGTGGCAAGCCGTTATTCCAAATTTAATAAAACACGCAGTAACGTAACCAGCGGTGGTTTGGGTACAATGGGTTTCGCTCTCCCTGCAGCAATTGGTGCGAAGTACGGTGCGCCCGACAGAACGGTAATAACAATAGCCGGTGACGGTGGTTTTCAGATGAATTTACAAGAACTGGGCACCATTATGCAAAGTAAGGTAGATGTAAAGATCATCATTTTAAATAACCGCTTTTTGGGAATGATACGGCAGTGGCAGGAGCTATTCAGCGATAGCAGGTATTCGTTTTCTGATCTGGATAATCCCGACTTTGTGGCGCTTGCAGCTGCTTATCGTATTGAGGGTAAATGGGTTTCAGATCGTGAAGAACTTCCTGCCGCGTTATCTGAAATGATGAATAGTAAAGGCCCTTATTTACTGGAAGTATTGGTAACAAAGGAAAATAATGTTTTTCCGATGGTGCCTCAGGGATATAGTTTAAGCGAGATCAGGCTTAAATAAAGTGTCTTTCATAATGATTGATTAAGTGTGATGATGATGGATTGAATGTATCTGCCTCTATAACAGAGGCGGATCATTCTTTCTTAATGAAAACAAATAGAATGAGTTTAGTTGCTTCCCTCGAAGAAATTGAGTTGTACGAGGAATCGATATTTGTGATGCATGAAAAATGTGAAAAGTTTGCACCCTTTCATCAGCATTCTAAAAATCAACTGACCTATGTTGAAGGTGGATTAGGGTATGTGCGGTTTAGGGAAAAGCTTGTAGTTATACCGGCGCGCCATTATTTCTGGATCCCGGCAGGGGTAGAGCATACCTTTACCATAGGCCATTCGACAACCAGATGCCGGACATTGTTTTTTCATACCAGTGAAGATTCGCAAAATGAATTTTACGGTAAAGTAGGTATATATCCTATAAACGATCTCCTTTTTCAAATGATCAAATTCACAGAACAGTGGAGCGGGCATATTTTGCCCGGCGATGAACGGTTTGTGTTTTTACAGAGCATTAAAAATATTTTGCCTCATATAAGTAATCAAAAACTGTCGGCAGCCTTACCCTTTACCGAAAATGAACGTATGTTGAAAATAATGGCCTATATGGAAGAAAACCTTTCAGAAGGTCATACCCTGCAGAGTATAAGTTCAAGGTTTGGTGTTAGTGAAAGAACACTATCCAGATTTTTCCAAACAACTTTGAGCGTTTCCTTTTTGCAATACCTGAAGCTTTTAAGAATGGCCCGGGCCTTTCAATTAATCATAGGAAATAAGCACTCTTTAGCTGATATAGCCTTTTTATGCGGTTACCAGAGTTTATCGGCCTTTAGCAATACCTTTTACCAGGTTACCAAAACACGCCCCTCGGAGCATCTGGTCTGAACTTTTTTACGTTATTAAAGGTCCAGATCAACAGGGCTTATTGGTATGGCACAGCACAGCAGCACGTTCCCGCTTGCAGGCGGATCAAGCGGGTTGGGCGAATAGGTAACCTGCCCATCTATCATGCCCGATTCACAACGATGGCAAACACCCATTCGGCACGACCAGCTGACCGGCACATCGCAGGCTTCTGCCGCTTCCAGTAAACTACCAAATTGAGGATTCCACTTAAATGATACTTTACTTTTGCTGAAAGTAACCAGAGGCCCTTCGCCAGTATTATCCAATGGCAGGTGAGGCGTTTTCCCGCCGTTGGCTGAGGCTTCCATATCATTTTCAAATAACTCAGATTTAATTTGGCTGCCGGGTATCCCGATGGTTGTTAAGGCGGTAGTAATATTATGATAATACTGCTGTGGCCCACATATATAGCACTCGCTATTTGATGGCAACTGTAAGGTTTGTAACAAAGCTAAATCAAGATGACCTTTAATATCATAGTTGATACCGCATTGTTCACCGCTATCGGGCGAGCTGTATATGATCTTACTATGAAAAGAAGATAGCTGTTTCCCAAGCTCTTGTACTTCCTCCGCAAAAGCCTGGTATGCACCATTGCGACAGGAGTATATCCACCATAATTCACGTGCAGGATCATGGGAGGCTACATGGTACAGCATGCTTAACAAAGGGGTAATACCTATCCCCGCGCTAAACATGACCAGCGGCCCTTTATCTGCCGATAAAGTGAAAGTACCGCGCGGCGCGCTTATTTCCACTTTATCGCCATTTTTAATGTGTTGATGCATGTAGGTGCCGCCTGCTCCGTTTGTTTCCTGCTTTACGGCGATACGTAAATAGCCGGCATTCTGCGGGCCGCAAAGGGAATACATGCGTATTAGCGGAGCGCTATCTTTGGTCACAGATAATCGGACTGCGATGTGTTGTCCCGGTGTGAAAACTGGTATCTGACTACCGTCTGACGGAATTAAATCAAATGACCGTACGCCTTCACACTCTATACGCGTACGCTGAACAACAAATGGCCGGAAGCCTGCCCAGGCTGGGGGAGCAGCAACTCCGTTCAATCCTGCATTTCCCTTAGTAATGCCTTGTGAGGCTGCATCAAGTAGATTTTGAAATGATTGTTTCCACGCATTACTAAGAGCGGAGATTTCCAACGCTTTTTGTAGCTTATCTACAGGATGATCTTTTAAATAAAGCAGTCCGTCAACATCGGCAACGCTCATTTTTTCATTCCCATCGGCAATCTTTTCTATTACGTCGCCGGCGCCAACATCACCCTCCTGTATAACGCGAAAATAGAAGCCCGGTCGTTTGTGCGAAATCAACAAAGCAGGCATCTCCGGCACGCCGGTACTTATGCCAACCCGCCAGCAGGTAACCCTGGGTTGGGTAACCTCAAATATTGCCGATCCGATGCGGAAACGATCGCCAATACAAACCTCATTATCGGCCATGCCTTCTACGGTAAAATTTTCACCAAATTGCCCGTAAACAAAATCATTACGTTGCAGGGTATCGCTCCAGTATTGGTATGCCTCCGTTTGATAAACCATAACGGCCCGGTGTTCGCCGCCATGCCCGAGCAGGTCGGCTTGCGCGTCACCATCTAAGTTGAGCTTTCTTGCACGGATACGCCCGTTAACAGGCGTTTTGAATACCGATGTCCTAACCATCTGGCCGCGCCAGGGTATTTCCCGGGGCTGACCTACATTCACAGATACAACTTTCATACTGGTTGATTTAAAAGATGTTTCGCTACTATAAAGCTACTTATAGCGTATCCATAAACAATACATTTTGTCAAAAAAATAGTAGAAAATAAGAATTGGCTTGTGCGGGCAAACGTACTGATAACTATTGTATTGCGATTAGTAATTGCTTGTAATTAGTTATCAGATCGCTGAGGGTAAAGCCTCTGTTCAGGCCGCTTGGATTGGGTAAAACCCAGACCTTTGCTCCGCAGAAATCTTCAGTCTGCGGCCCCCATGAAATTTGCTTTTTCCCCGAAAAAACGGCGTAAGCTGGCTTACCCAGAAATGCTATGTACTTTGGTTGATAAAGATCCATTTTGGTTTTAAAAGCTTCGATGGCATTTTCAAACTCGTCTTTGGTAAGCTCATCGGCGCGTACAGTTGCTCTTGCTACCGCAGTGGTGAGGCCATAACCAAAATCAAGAATAGTGGCATCATTCAACGGTTCAATTTGATAGGGAGTGAAACCAGCCTGGTGCAATACTTTCCAAAAGCGATTGCTTCGACCTGAAAAGTGATGGCCGTCCCAGGCAGATTTTAAGCCGGGGTTTATCCCGCAAAAGAGAACAGTAAGGTTATGATCAATAAGATCAGTTAATATGGGTAACATGTGTCAATAG
Source organism: Mucilaginibacter sp. (assembly GCF_039207105.1). Classification (GTDB taxonomy): domain Bacteria; phylum Bacteroidota; class Bacteroidia; order Sphingobacteriales; family Sphingobacteriaceae; genus Mucilaginibacter. Next base: position 40,164 of record NZ_JBCECK010000019.1, on the reverse strand, counting down.
TAAAAATATACAGTACTGCAATCAGGTAAAGTTAAGGCGACTTTGATATAAAAACATGATAAAGCCAGCCAATATTTAGCTAAAGCCCGACAAATTAACATTGATGTACAGTGCTCCTTAAATATCATTTTAAAGCAAGAAATGTCAATTGACCGGATTGATAAAATTGTTGGCGATCTTCATAATCCATAAAAGAGAAAACGTATTGAAATTTGCCTTGAAAGAGGATAAGAGGACTTTAACCAATAAAGTTTTCTTGTCATCAAAATGGTTTAGCCATTAAGATAAAAAAACATAAAAATATATATTGTAAATCAGGTAGTTAAATGGGGTTTTCTGTCGTAATTTGTAGTGTGTTTTAATAATATATACAACGGAACTACAGAAACCTGGTGGATTGACTATGGCAACCCACAATAAATATATTATAAAATGAAAACAGAAAATAATTATCTCCCTATGCCGGCCCTTGGGTTTGGCACTTTGATCCCGGATGCAGCCGAAACAATAAAGGCTACCAGAAACGCGCTGGAAGCCGGATTCCGACATTTTGATTGTGCCGAACGATATAGAAACGAAAGCGAGGTAGGTGAGGCCCTACAGGCAGGACTTGCCGCTGAAGGCATTGCCCGCGAGGATATCTACATTACTACTAAGTTATGGAATACCAATCACAGGCCTGAGCGTGTGGAAGCTGCATTTGAAGGAAGTTTGAAACGACTGCGTACTGATTATCTGGATCTGTATTTGATTCATACACCGTTTGCCTTTCAGCCAGGGGAAGAACAGGATCCGCGGGATGAAAACGGCGAAGTTATTTACGATAAAGAGACAACTTTATTAGATACCTGGAGAGGGATGGAAAATTTGGTGGATGGCGGAAAGTGTCGGGCTATAGGACTGTCTGACATTGGCCTCGACGAACTGCGACCGCTCTATGAATCTGCGAGAATTAAGCCGGCAGCAGTTCAGATCGAATCTCACCCTTACCTGCCAGAAACAGAGCTGTTGGAATTTTGCAAGGAAAGAGGAATTATATTTTTAGCATTTGCACCATTGGGTCATGGAATAAAACCGGGACTATTAGAAGATCCTGTTGTTTTGGCGGTTGCCGAAAGGGTAGGAAAGACTCCGGCTCAAGTGCTTTTAGCCTGGGCGGTACAGCGCGGTACAGCCTTGCTTACCACTCCTAAAACGATGGCCCGTGCAAAGGAAAATTTCGATATCTCACCTTTGCCTCAGGACTTGTTTGATGAGATCAACAATATCCAAACCCGGCAAAGATTTAACGCGGTTGTGAAAACAGGCGTTCCGGGTTTTATAGCAAGAGTAACTGAATAGCAAAAGTTTAAAGGGCAATTTGATAATTACCAATTGCCCTTTTTGATATTGTTCATGAATTACCAACTTTTTCCGAAATGGCGTTTTAAGTTATGTGCCTTTAGGATACTACCCGCCTTAAATGTTTACCGTCCGAGGATCGGATCATTCTTTTCTTTTTCCCTCGTTTACCCAGATAAACAATAAGGCCTGTAATGGGCAGCGATGCGCTTATGAGGCTGGCTAAAAAAGCGATGATCTTGCCTGGCAACCCTGCTATTTGCCCGGTATGGATATCATAATTCATATTGCTGAACCTGAAACCGGCGCTTTTTTGTTCAGTAGGTAAATACCGTAATAACCTGGCATTGTATTTATCAAAGTTATAACCATCATTATAGCTAAAGTGCAAAGCCTGCGGATATGCGGTTACGCTTACTGTTCCGCTTTTTGCCGCGCCGGGTATCATAATGAGCATTTGAGCATTGGCCGATTTTTGCTTTACCGTATCATAAGCCAGATCCATCACCTGGGTTAATTTCAAGCCCTGTGCCATTTGCGTAGTATCTGATTTTATCTTTTTTACCTCTAAAGGATATTCCTTACCGCCGTTTAACAATTGCCTAACACCTTTACCCATAGTTTCATAAGCCATATTTAAGCCGCTCAGGGCAATAATGAGCACAAAAGCGGTAGCATAAAAGCCAAGTACGTTGTGCAGATCATAATTTACCCTGCGCCATTTGCCTTTCCATTTAATGGTAAAGCTGCGTTTGCGGTCTGATTTTCGCTTGGGCCACCAGAGGACGATACCAGTGATCATCAGCACCACAAAAATGATCACGCCAATATTTCTGATCTCGGCGCCAATTCCGGGAGGCATAAAACAATACAGGTGCACGTTTTTAACCTGGTTAAAAAAAGTGTTTTTAAAGTCCTGATCATACAGGAATTGCCCGTTATAAGGGTTGAAAAATAAGGAATGGAGAACCTTATTATTGCTGATGCGTACCTGCACAGAGCGACCATCGCCAAAATAAAGCACTGAAGTTACTTTACCTTTTGGGTACTTTTTAATAGCCGATTGCTGGAATGCCGATGGTTTCAGCATCGGTGTTTCCTGTACAGGCACCTTGCGGTAGCTATACAAGGCATCCTGAATTTCGTCCTGAAAACAAAAGATGCAGCCTGTAATGCTAACCACAAAAACCACCAGCCCGGAAATAAATCCGAGCCAGCGGTGTATAAATAATATCGCCTTTTTAAAAGAACCCATGTAAATTGATGGTCTTAAAATTTAAAGGTCACGTTGGCAACAAGCTCGCGTAGCATCTGCGGGTTCATAGTACCGCTGCCTACCCAATAATGTTTATCGCCAATGTTATTCATTTTTAAACCAATGCGATAGCGCGACTGGTCATAAAATACAGCAGCATTATAAACAGTATAAGCCGGTAGTGTAAATACACCCGCGGTTGCACTGTTCACCGCATAAACATCGCTTGAATAATTGCCTCCTGCGCCAAAGCCCAATCCCTTAACAGCACCATTGCTAATGCGGTAACTTATCCAAAGGTTGGCCGAACGGGCGGGGCCGGCAGATGTTGGCCTGCGGCCGTTTAATGCTGCGCTGGTGTTGATGTATTTACTATCGTTATAACCATAGCCCGCAATTACATTGAAGCCTGCAAATGGGTTGGCCACTACTTCGGCCTCAATACCGCGGCTGCGTTGTGTACCATTTTGGATAGATAGTTGCGGATTTGGATCATAAGTACGCACAATGTCAACAACCTTAATATTATAATAGCTTACATTACCACTCAGGCGACCGTTCAGTAGATCGAATTTTACACCACCTTCGGCTTGGTTGGCATGTTCGGGTTTAAAGTTTTTGCCTTCAAAATCGGTACCGGTTTTGTTGGTAAAGCCGGTCTGGTAGTTTCCAAATAACGAGACTTGTTCCGGGATGATTTGGTAAACCAAGCCAAATTTTGGCGAAAAAGTTAACTGGTCGTAATCGTCGATT
>NZ_JBCECK010000019.1:0-36805 GCF_039207105.1 Mucilaginibacter sp. | reverse complement strand
CAAATTTTGGCGACAGTGCAGTTTGACCGTATCCGGCAGAGGTTACATTGGTTGAGTTATTCAGGATACCTTTGTTCTGAAACCTGTCTATACGCAAGCTCATCAGGGCCAATAAATTATCGGTGATGTTCAATACATCGGCAGCATAAGCACTATACGTATAAGTATCGGCTTTACTGGTTAGCACGGTACCGGCAGGGCGGTTGGCATAGGCAGAGTCTACCTTGTTTTCATTAAAGTTATAATAGGTGTTACCCGGGTTGGTAACACTTACAAAATCAAAAAGGTCATTAATTTTTGTGCCTTTTGCCGTAACATTGGCAAAACGGTTAAAGGTAATGTTGGTGCGGGCGTGGAAATAATCAAGGCCTGCGGTTAGGCGGTTTCTTAAACCTCCGATCTTAAAATCGCCGGTGATATTTTCTTGTAGTTCGGCGTTTAGGTCTGTTCCCTGTGGTTCCCATACCATGCGCTCCAGGTATAATGGGTCGGTATAAGAAGCAGAACCAGTAAGTGATCTAACGGTTGTGCCCGGAATAAGGTAAAAATAAGGAGCCGAGCCGTCAGATGAACTGGTAGTAACGCTGAAATTGGTTTGCGATTTCCAGTTTGATGCGATCTTGTAATCCATCTGCCCAAACACGTTGGCATTTTGTCCTGTCTTCTGCACATCATTGCCCGAGAATGAGCTTTTGTAATTGATGGGCACCTGACTTGCATTATTTACACCCAATGCCGATACCGGAGAGGTGGCGCTGGTATAAATATACAGGTACTGACTTCCGCCGCTTTTTAGCGTGTTAAACTCGGCATCAAGATTAAATGATAGCTTATCATTGGCTTTATAGGTGAAAGATGGCGCTAACAAAAAACTTCTTCTAAAACCATTATCCTGAAAGTTATTCTGGTAATTATAGGCTGTATTCACCCGGAATAATACCTTTCCGGCAGAGTCAAGCGGTGTATTATAGTCGGCACTGATGCGGTTTAATCCGTAACTGCCGCCGTAATAGGAAACTTCGCCTGCTGTCGCCGAAAACGGCTTTTTGGTTACCCGGTTGATCATGCCACCATAGGAGGTAAGCGAGTTGCCAAATAAAGTAGCCGATGGACCTTTAATTACTTCGATGGCCTCTACGTTTGCAGCATCGGTTACGGTGGTGATATTTCCGGCAAGACCGTTCCTCAATTTAGCCTGGGTGGCAAAACCACGTAAAACAAATTGAGTGCCTCCGGAGCCTGCACGGCTGGTGGCTTCAAACAACTTAGTAACACCTGCCGCGTTTTTCAACGCGTCATCAATGTTGTTGATCTGCTGATCTTTCAACAGCTCTTTGCTTATGCTGGTATAAACCTGTGGGTTTTCCATATAACTAAGCGGCATTTTGGTAACGTAATTACTTGTTTTACGGGTAAATTTGTTGGTTCGGCCCGAGCTGATAGTAACTTCCTGCAGGCCGTTATTGTTGATGTTTAATTTGACAGTGGGTACTGTGGTAGTTTGCCCGGCGGTTACATCTACGGGTACAAATTGCTTTTGGGCGCCAACCTGCGAGATGATGAGTGTATAATGGTCGGCTGTTACTTTAAGCTCATAATTGCCATGATCGTCGGTAATGGTTCCGGTTTGGATTTCTTTTATGCTAACTGATATGTTGTCGGCAGCTTGGCCTTCAGAGGTTTCTACCTTTCCTTTAAGGGAACCTTTGGCGGTTTGAGCAGCAGCATGAAAATTGCAAATAAGCAGAGATAATGAAAGCAGGAACAAGAACCTGATAGTTCTGTAGGGGAGTAGGTTTTTTATCATTTTATTTAGACTAATTCAAAACAGTGCGAAATTAGTATAAATTTTATGACAGCATAAGCATTCTTAATAATTTAATCGTTGAATAAAGAAGAGAGAGGTTTTAACAATAAGATGTTATATATCAGCTGATCATGATGATATTACTCATCATGATCAGCTGTCACAAATTGAAAAATTAAAGAATCGTTTGTTGTGTTAATTGGTTTTTCCATGAAGTTCAACCTTGTTTTTTCCATAACTAAAGCTGTTCTCCATCTCAGCAATTAATTGCTGACCATCAAAATGACATGTGATGATTTCTGTATGTGGGCTTTCAATATAGCGCAGTTTTAATTGTAAGGTATTGCTGTCATTCCATCCATAGCTGCCCTCTACTTTGTAAGGAAGTAATAATGAAAAATCTTCCCGCGCTGCTGCAACCAAGCCCGGCCCAGGCATAGCTGTTTGACCGGGTAACCATTTGCCCGTTTCAAAATCAAGCGCATAGCTTGCAGAATCATTTTTTAAAGTGACACGGCACACCTTATTGGTAATGCTGAAAGCTATAGAACTTATATGTAGATCATTAGGTTCAATAGTAAATGTTTTATTGAAAATGTTATTTATATTGTCGCTGGCGTTAGCTGCCGGAGGTAAGCTTAACATAGCTAAATGTTTTTCAAGTTGATCATCACTGGCTTTTGAAGCGGGCAAAGCCTTTTGATGGATGGATGGCAGCAAATATTTCCATACCAAATTAAGTTCGCCCTGCATATCACTTGTTTCTGAGGTGATAGCGATAACAGCATCCTGATCGGGCATTACAATAATATACTGGCCAAAGGCACCGTCGGCCCGGAACGCGTTGTTGCGGCACCGCCAGAACTGATAGCAGTAGCCCTGCATCCAATCGCTTGAGTCTCTTTTACTTTGAGCCACGCCTGGAGCCTGATCAATTTTAAAAGTGGTAGCTTCTTCAACCCATTCTTTGGGTAATATCTGTTTGCCGTTCCATTGGCCTTTTTGTAAATACAACATGCCAAGCTTGGCCATATCTTCGGTTTTTACACGTAAACCCCAGCCACCAGTGTTGATTCCCTGTTTATTTATTTCCCAATCAATTCTCTTTATACCCAGCGGATCAAACAGGCGAGGTTTAAGATAATCAACTACTTTTTGTCCGGTTACCTTTTGTACAATGGCCGATAGCATGAACGTTGCCATAGAGTTATATAAAAACACACTGCCGGGTTTGTGGGCTATAGGCACAGCCAGGAATGCCTTAACCCAATCATCCTCTTTTCCTGCAATGGCCATAGTAGGTTCAACAGCCTGCCCAACACTCATGGTTAGTAGATCCTTTACCGTAAGTTCGGCAAGGTAGGGTTTTATGGTATCGGGCAAACTGCCTTTAAAAAAGGAGATTACCTTATCATTAACCGACAACCGTTTTTCGCTTACTGCAAAACCAACGGCTGTAGAGGTGAAGCTTTTGCTGCAGCTGTACAAGCTGTGCCTTAGAGAGGGTTTATAGGGGTTCCACCAGCCCTGGGCAATCAATTTGCCATGACGCAAAAACATAAAACTATGAAACTCATGCTTGCTGTGTGCTGCCGCGTTCAAAAAGCTATCTATCCCCGCTGCCGAAACACCCTCAGCTTCTGGCGTGCTTACAGGAAAAGCGTTTGTTTTTTGAGCATAGAGTACATTGTTAAAAAACGCAATACAAAAGCCTGCGGTAAACAGGTGTTTTATACAGAATTTAAACCATGATGATATTTTGGTTTGCACTATCAAAACATTATTGGCAAGCATGCTGATAATTTTAAAGGTTTATGACTGACGTGAAAATAAGGCTTTTTTGTGTTATCAGCAGATATTGACTGAATTTAATAATTTGAAAACGTTATTTTTCTGTTAAAATAATAAATAAGTGTAACGCTAATGATAAATTAGGTGTCTTAATAGACATGAAATTATTTTACCTGTTTTCTGTAACCTTACTTACGCTTTTTGTATTTCATATTGCCGATGCTCAAACAAGCGATGGTAAAATTTCAGGATCGGTATTAGATGATGCCAGAAAACCACTTGATGGTGCTACCGTGATCCTGCTTATCGCAAAAGACTCAGTCGTGGTAGGTACCAAGCTGGCCGATCAGGATGGTAGTTTCAGCTTTCAAAACTTAAAATATAATACCTATGCGGTAAAGGTAACTTATATAGGTTATAAAAACTATAAGAGTGATCCTGTAGCAGTAAGCGGACAAAAAACAGTTAATCTACCGGCATTCATTTTATCTCCGGTTGGTAAAAAGCTGAATGAGGTATCCGTAACCGCCAAAAAATCATATATAGAGCAAAAGATCGATCGTACGGTAATTAATGTTGGCGCGTTGATATCCAATACCGGGGCTAATGCCTTGGAAGTGCTTTCAAAAACACCCGGCGTACAGGTAGATGCTGATGGTAATATTACCTTTAAAGGAAAGAGTGGTGTAATGGTGATGATTGATGATAAGCCAACCTATCTTTCGGCAGCCAACCTGGTTACTTATCTGCGTTCATTGCCTTCATCGTCATTAGACCAGATAGAGCTGATGGATAACCCGCCGGCTAAGTATGATGCCGCTGGAAACGCGGGCGTGATCAATATCAAAACTAAAAAAACAACTACGCGGGGATTTAACGCGGTAGTATCGGCCAATTTAGCACAGGGTTTTTATGGTCGTACGGATGAAAGCATCAACTTTAACTACCGGATAGATAAGGTTAACTTTTTTGCTAACGTGGCCTATAACAAGCAAAAAACCTTTAGAAGGTTGGAAATTGACCGCAATTATTTTGATACTGACGGCGAACCTACCTCATCATTAAAGGATATTTCATATTTCAGGCCGTCAAGCAACAATACCAATATTAAGGCTGGACTTGATTTCTTTGCATCGCCAAAAACAACCTGGGGTGTGGTGTTTACCGGAACTATTTCTCATGATCATGACAGCAGCCCGGTATATAGTTTACTTTATAACAAAACCGGCGAGTTGGATTCAACCATCAATACCCTGAATACATCAACCAACAAGTTTGACAGCAAGGGCGTAAACCTCAACTACACCCATAAGTTTGACAGCACCGGCAGAACTTTTACGTTCGACCTTGACTATATTCGCAATGTAGCCGGCAGCAACCAGATGTTTTTAAATAATACCTTTTTACCCGACGGCACTTTAACCAATTCATCTATATTAACAGATAACCTGCCATCTACTATCAATATTTATTCGGCTAAGGCAGATTATACTCATCCGCTTAAGGGAAAAGCCAAATTGGAGGCCGGGTTTAAAAGCAGCTATGTGAATACAGATAATGCCGCCAACTACTTTAACGTGATTGATAACGTAAGTGCTATTGATTATAACAACACCAACAGGTTTTTATACAAGGAAAATATCAATGCCGCTTATATCAATTTCAATAAGGACTTTGGCCGGTTCTCCTTGCAAACTGGTCTGCGATTAGAGAATACCAATGGCTCAGGCCATCAGTTGGGTAATGCCCAAAGGCCTGATTCATCATTTGTTAAGCATTATACTAATCTTTTCCCAACCGCTTATTTTTCTTATAAATTGGATACTGCGGGGCACAACACGCTGGTACTATCCTATGGCCGTAGGATAGGCAGACCAAACTATGGGAGTTTAAACCCCTTTACTTTTTTTGTAGATAAGTTCACCTATTTTTCAGGCAATCCTTTTCTAAAACCACAGTTTACCGATAATTATAAACTGGCCTATAATTTTAAAAGTCTGTTTACCGTAGCGGTAGCATATAATCATGCCAATGATGTTCAAAACGAAACCATTCATAAAGATGGTAATGTATTTATTAGTACCACCGGCAATATAGGCCAGCAAAAAACGATTGACTTTTCAATCAACAGCAATTTACAGCCTGCCAAATGGTGGACGGTTAATTTATATGCCGAGGTGTATAACAATACCTACGAGGGAGAATTTTACACAGGCTATCTGCATGAGTCAAAAACTACATTTAGCGCCAATGGTAATAACCAATTCACCTTATCAAAAACGTGGAGCGCGGAATTGAGCGGCTTTTTTAATACCAGCGGCACTTATGGTCAGTTTGTTTCTATTCCTACCGGCATGCTTAATGCTGCAATTCAGAAAAAGATACTGAACAACAAAGGCTCTGTTAAATTCAATGTTCGCGACGTTTTGAAATCATTCAGCCCGAGCGGTACTATTACCAATATTGTGGGCGCAACCGCAACCTATCATAATTTTGTAGATACGCAGGTAGCAACCCTCACATTTACTTATAGCTTTGGTAAAACCATAGATGTACCCCATAAACGCGAAACAGGCGGCGCTGGTAGTGAACAGGATAGGGCGCATTAAGCCAGCGTAGACTAAAACCGAACACCATTTGCATCAGAAACGAACACTTGTAATTAATGTGTGTCGTTTTAAGTGCCATGTAATCAGTTTGTTATGTAGATGGCATTTGTTTTGGCATTAGCTTATTGAATAAATAAAGGTTCTGATCAATAAATCCGGCGGACATGTTAAAAAACTACTTCAAAACAGCTCTTAGAAACTTTTACAGGCACAAAAGCAACGCTGCAATCAATATTGCAGGTTTGGCCGTAGGCTTTGCCGCTTTTCTTTTAATATTCCTGGTGGTGCAGTATGAACAAAGCTTTGACCAGTTTCATGCCAAAAAGGACAGGATATACCGTGTTGGCAGGGCCGGTAAAAACCCAGATAAGAATGGATACCGTACAGGTGTACCAGTTCCTGTAACTGCTGCATTGCGAACCGAACTTTCGCAAATTTCAAATGCTGCCGCGATTGCTAATGAAGATAACGTACAGGTTATAGTTCCGGGTAAACAGGATGCCACATTAAAAAAGTTCAAGGAAGTAAGCGGCGTGTTTTTTGCCGAACCACAGTTTTTTCAAATATTTGATTTTAGTGTGGTTGATGGGGATATCAAAACCGCACTTAGCGAACCTAATACCGTAATGCTGACCAAAGCTACAGCCATCAAATACTTTGGCGACTGGCATGGCGTAATTGGCAAACAACTTAAAATGGACGGGAACCTGGTGAAGGTTACCGGTGTACTTGAAAACCCGCCTGCTAATACTGATTTTCCGATAAAAGCGATAGTGTCTTATATTACCGTTTCCAGGCATAATGATAAAAATTGGTCGGGCATTAACGATGGGAATTATTGCTTTGTTGAGCTTGGCCCTAACAATACCTTAAACCAGCTGAGCCAGGCAATTGCCGATTTTACCAGCAGGCACATCAGGCCTGTAAATCCTGATTATGACCTAACGCTTCAACCGCTGAGCGAGCTGCATTATGATGAGCGTTATGGCAATTTCACCGGGCGCACTTTTAGTAAAGATCTTATATTGGCGCTTAACCTGATTGGTTTGTTCCTGGTTATTGTAGCTTGTGTAAACTTCATAAACCTTACTGTTGCACAAGCCATTAACCGCGGCTGTGAAGTTGGCGTAAGGAAGGTATTGGGCGGAAGCAGGGCACAGTTAATGGCTCAATTCTTAGGCGAAACCGCCATCACCAGTTTTTTTGCCTTTCTCATTTCCCTGGTTATCGTGATGTTTTGTCTGCCCGCTATCAATAATTTATTGGACATTCATCTTTCTGTTTCCATGCTTTATGGAGCTAGGTTGATCCTGTTTATGATTAGCGCGCTGATATTGGTGTCGTTTATATCCGGATTTTATCCGGCACTGGTATTATCCGGATTTAAGCCGGTAATTGTTTTGAAAGGCGACGGTTTGGGTACTGATCAAAAAAAGGGAGTTTTATTCAGACGGGGGCTGGTTGTTTTTCAGTTTGTGATAGCGCAGGTGCTCATCATTGGTACACTGGTGGTAACATCACAAATGGATTATTTCCGTAACACCGATATGGGGTTCAGAAAGGATGCGGTTATTTACGCGAGTTTCCCAACCGATAGCCTCAGCCGTACTAAAATTGATTACCTGCGTAACGAGCTGTTGAAAGTTCCGGGCATTCAAAAGGTGGGTATGAGCATGTTTTCACCATCTTCAGATGGCGGGGGATGGGCCACCGATCTGCGTAAGGAAAGCAACAAGACCGACAAGTCGGATATGATCGTGAACATAAAGCTTACTGATCCCGACTTTTTCAATGTATACGATATGCAGATGGCTGCGGGCAGGTCATACTTTTCGGCGGATACTATGCGGGAGGCTGTAGTAAATGAAACCCTGGTCAAAAACTTAGGCATCGGTAACGCTAAAGACGCCATAGGGCAGCGTATAAACATTAATGGAAAAATTTTGCCTATAGTAGGCGTAGTTAAAGACTTTCATTCCAACTCGCTTCGTGATGCCATTGGCCCTTTGGTATTTTCAACCATGAAAAAAGGGTATAGAATGGCCAGCATGCAGATAGATTTGAGCAAAACAAAATCTATAACTGCCGATTTGGAAAAGATATGGGGCAAATCATTTCCGGAATATACATTTGAGTATAGTTTTATGGATCAAACCGTAGCCAATTTTTATAAACAGGAAAATCAGCTTTCACAGTTGTATAAAATATTTTCGGGTATTGCTATTTTTATCTCCTGCTTAGGATTATATGGCTTGATTGCCTTTATGGCCGTTCAGCGTAAAAAAGAGATCGGTATACGTAAAGTGCTTGGGGCACCTGTAAAGGATATATTGGTGCTGCTGTCAAAAGAATTTACCTTATTAATTATAGTGGCATTTTTAGTGGCTGCGCCCATTGCCTGGTATTTTATGCATCAATGGCTGCAGGCGTATACTTTTCATATTGCTATCAGTATTTGGTTTTTCGCCATCACCATGCTATCCTCTATTTTTATTGCCTGGCTCACGGTGGGTTACACGGCCATAAAAGCCGCGCTGGCGAATCCCGTAAAGAGTTTGAGAACCGAATAGACTGGTTAGAAAAAATAAAAGGCTGCTTCTGTTCCGGAAGCAGCCTTTTTGTTTTTAGTTTATTTCATCGCCTTCTTTAGTATCATCATTGGCGTGGGTTATCACGTAGTCTTCGGGCTTTAGGTTGCCGAACACTTCTGTCTTATCTTTATTGGTCAAACCCTCTTTAACATCAATCAGGCAGGCTTTTTTGTTCCTCACAGCAATAACATATTCCCGTTCGGTTGATCGTACAATAGCGCCATTGGGTACTAATAATGATTTGGCGCCCGATAACATCGGTATCTCTACTTCGGCATACATGCCCGGTTTCAGATCGTTGTTTTTGTTAAGCACATCGATCTCAATAGCTTCAGAACGCATACTGCCCAGCGCATTGGCCGAACGACTTATTTTGGCCGTTTGCTGCACTCCGGGCATGGCGTTAAACGTAAAGTTTACCGGTTGTTTAAGGTCTACCTTATCCACATAGTTTTCAGGGATGGCTACCTCCAAACGCATTTTTTTGGTATCCTGCAATACCAACATAGGCTGATCGGAAGCTTTGCCTGGCGAAACCAATGCTCCAGGAGATACATTACGCTGAACGATAACACCATCAAACGGCGCGTAAATACTCAGGTAGCCCTGCATGGTTTTAACTGATGCCACATTTGATTTTTCGGCCTGGGTAATGGCTTCATCAGCTTTCATGCGGGATATGGCGTTATCCAGCTCAAGGGGCGAAACAGAGCCGGGCTCGGCGGCAGCTTCTTTCAGGCGCTGATATTTTTCTTTACTCGCATTGGCCGTTTCCTGCACCTGCAGATACCGGGAGTTAGCAGACTGCAGCTGTGATTCCATTTCGGGTGCTTCAAGGGTAAGCAGTAACTGCCCCTTTTTTACTTCGGTACCGCGGTCAACAAAAATATCTTTAACAAACCCGTTTACCCTCGGGAAAATATTAACCTCGTTAAAGGGGTTCAATTGTCCGGGCAGGCGCACGGATGATGACAGCGCTTTTTCTACGACATTGCTGGTTGCTACTCGTGGAGTCGAGGATGAACTGTGTGTTTCTGCTGCGGTAAGGTCAACCGGCTTTTGGTTGCCCGAGCAGGCGTATAATGAGCAACATATAGCTGCTAATAGTGGTGCTTTATATTTCATGACGGTGTTATACATTTAGGGTTTCAGGTTCGTGTTCTGGTTCGTTTTCGGGCATAAGGGCAGGCGATGCATAGGTTGTTTTATTTTGTACCCACGCAAATACCTGCGGCAGTATAAATAATGCAGCTAAGGTGGATGCTATCAAGCCGCCAATAACTGCCCTGCCAAGCGGAGCTGATTGCTCACCGGCTTCGCCCATTCCCGATGCCATAGGGATCATACCGGCTATCATAGCCATACTGGTCATGAGTATGGGCCTTAAACGTACCGACGCGCTGGTGATAGCTGCACGGGTGGCATTACGATACTCGAGCCGCAGGTTTTCCGCATTGGTTACGATCAAAATAGCGTTAGCTACAGATACACCTACTGACATGATCATGCCCATGTATGATTGCAGGTTGAGCGTTGAACCCGTGATCAGCAGCATTAGCAATGAACCAAATACAACCGCAGGTACTGTGCTTAATACCGTTAACGATACCTTGAATGATTGATAATTGGCTGCCAGCAATAAAAAGATCACCAATATGGCAAACAATAATCCGTTTTGAAGGCTCGACAAGGTATCGATCAGCAAGCCCGACATACCGCCTATGGTAGCCACCAAGCCCTTTGGCGGTGCGCCAACAGCACTTATGGCTTTTTGAACATCATTGGTAGCCTTAGCCAGATCGATTTTATAAATGTTGGCACTTACAGTAACAAAGCGCCGCGGGCCGCTGCGGTCATATTCGCCGGGAACGTAGCTGGTTTTAAAGGTAGCTATATCATTAAGTACCGGGGTGCTTTGACCTTTTACCAGTGGTATCTCTTTTAGCTGATCCATCGTGTTCATTACATATTCGGGTACTTGTACCTGCACCTGATAGGTGTATGCGCCTTTCTCGTCCAACCATAAATTCTTTTCAGTAAAGCGGCTTGATGAGGTGCTCGCGGTAACTGAGCGGGCTATATCCTTAATATTCAAACCAAGCTGCGCGGCCTTCAGCCTGTCAAGCGTAATGCCTATCACCGGGAAACGCAGCGGCTGCACTATCTGCACATCGCGCAGGTAGCTGATCTGCTTTAGTTTGCTTACAACCTTGTTAGCATAACCTTCAATTTGCTGCATATCTTTCCCGGCTATCTGAACCTCAATAGGGGTAGATGCACCCTGGCTCATGATCTTTTCGGTCATGTCAATCGGTTCAAAAGTTACCTTAAGTTCGGGCAGCTCATAGGCAATGTTTTTACGAAGCGCATCTTTGAGCTCATCAAGGTTTACCTTATAATTTTCATCAAGGTTTATCTGTAAAACAGCCTCATGCGTACCCGTGTTAAAAATGTACAGGTTACTACTGCCGTAGCTGCTGGGAACTAAACCAATATAGCCCGATGAGATCTCTACATGGTTATTCACCGTTTTGTTAATGATCTGCAGTACCTGTTTAAACTTATCTTCGGTACGCTCAAGCCGGGTACCCTCAGGTTCTTTAATACGCATCTGAAACTGGCCATTATTGAGCTTGGGCATCATATCCTTACCAATTACCACAAAGCATATACCGGCCAGCGCAATTACAATAACCAGGTACGCGGGTACGATGAGCTTTTTACGGGGCATCCATTGGGATAAAATTTTGGTAAAACCGGTTTTTACCCGCTCAAAAAAATCATTCTTTTCGGGCTCATGCTCCTCATGGTGCCCATGTCGGTTTATTTGGATGATCTCATCGTCATTAAGTCCCTGGCCCGCGTGGGCGTGTACGTCATCATGGTGGTAATGCTGGTATTGTTCGGCTTTGATCAACCAATTACTCATGATGGGGACTACCGTTTGAGCCAATACATAGGATACGATCATGGTTAAGCCGATAGATAACGATAGTGGCAAAAACATGGCCTTAGGCACACCGCTCATCATAAATGATGGTGCGAATACAGCCAGGATACAAAGCAAAATAAGCAATAGCGGAAAAGCGATCTCCTCGCAGGCATCATAAATAGCCTGGCGTTTGTTTTTGCCCATTTCCAGATGCTGGTGTATGTTTTCGATGGTTACCGTTGCCTGGTCGACAAGGATACCGATGGCCAGCGCCAGTCCGCTCAGGGTCATGATGTTAATGGTTTGCCCGAACAGGCTGAGCAGCAGCACTCCGATCAGGATAGATACCGGGATGGTGATCACCACGATCAGGCTGCTTCGCCAGTCGCGAAGAAACAGTAGTACCATCAAGCCGGTAAGCAGTGCGCCCAAACCACCTTCGGTCATGAGACTTTTTACCGCATTCACCACAAACACCGATTGATCAAAGGCGTACGAGATCTTCACATCATCGGGCAGCAGCGACTGCATTTCGGGGAGCTTGGCTTTCAGGTTTTGTACCACTGTCCAGGTAGATGCATCGGCCGTTTTTACCACAGGTATGTATACCGAGCGTTTGCCGTTGATAAGGGCATAATCCACTGTAACATCCGCAGCATCAGCCACTCGGGCTACATCCTTTACAAAAATAGGTACACCTTTTTTAGTTTTTACGGGTATGCTGCCAAAATTGTCGGCGGTTTTAATAAGCGAGTTCATAGTGGTGAGGTAGATGGTGTTATCCAACCTCAAATTACCCGAAGGCGACATCACGTTGAATTTAGATAAGGCATCCACCACCTCGTCGGGTGTTAAATTATAACTGCGCAGTTTATCAGGATCAACACTGATGGTTATTGACCGGGCATTGGCGCCAAAAGGAGGGGGAGCCGATAAACCGGGGATTGTAGCAAACATGGGCCTGATGCGGGTAGCAGCCAGGTCATAAATATCTTTAAGGCTGCGGGATGGGCTCGAGAAAACCAGTTGCCCCACAGGCAATGACGAAGCATCAAACCTGATAACCTGTGGGGGCAAGGCACCAGGCGGGAAAAAACTGGTAGCCCGGTTTACCTGCAAAGCCACCTGGGCCGAAGCTTCGGCCATGTTAGTGCTTTCGTAAAACTCCAGTTTAATGAGGGTTAAGCCCTGTATGTTTTTACTGGTGATATTTTTAATACCATTGATATACAAAAACTGGTTTTGCAAACCGGTAGAGAAGAAGCCCTCCATCTGCTGCGGCGACATGCCCCCGTACGATTCAATAACATATATAGTTGGCAGATTTAACTGCGGAAAAATGTCTATCGGGATTTTTATAGCGCTGATTACGGCAAATATTAACAGGCTAAGTGTAACTACTATAGCTGTTATTGGCCTTTTAAGCGCGGTGGTTACCATTGACATAGCTTAATTAATTAAAAAGGTTTAACACTGAACTAACTTGGTTGGCCGTAACCGCTTTTTGGAACAAAGCGCTTGAATACGCGTATTTGGCCTGCGCGTAATCCGTCTCGGCGCGATAAAGGATATTGAGCGCGGCGTTGAGTTCAATAATATCGGTAAGGCCGCTTTTATACAACGAAAGCTTTTGACGATAGCCTGCAGTAGCTGCCCTGAGCTGATCGGGTATCTCCACCAGGCGTTGCTTGGCGGTATTCAGCTCAACATCGGCCTGGTTAATGCTTACGTTAAGCAGCTTTTTTTGCTCTTCCAGTTTCTTTTGGGCGTAGTAAACCTCCGCTTTTTGGGTGCGGACTTTCAGTTGCCTGCGGCGGATATCAAACAGATCAAACGAGACACCTATGCCAACCAAATAGTTGCTGCGGTCAAAACCCCAGCCGCTGGAGAGGCTGTTGAAACGGTCGTTAGCATCTATGCTCGAACCACGGCCCCAGGCGGCGGCTTCAAACAATATTTTAGGATTATACTGCTTTTTGACAAGTTCTTCTTTTTGAAAGCTGTTTTGCAAAAGTGATTTGTAATAACTTATAACCGGGTGGTTTGCCGTGTCCGGACTGATAACCGAGGCATTTATAGCTAAATTCTTTTCGGCATTGGTATCGGGTACTATAGATTGATAGGGCAGGCCGCTTACGGCAGACAACTGTAGCTGTACCTGTTTATACTGATTGTTCAGTTCAATATAGTTTAATCGGGCTTTCGAGAGCTCAGCTTCGGCAATACTGGTATCCACGCCGGGCCTTACGCCGCTTTTAGCTAATGACTGTATAGATCGCCTGATCTGTTGGTTGCGGGCAATGTTGCGTACCTGTATGGCCAAATAGTTTTGCAACCTGAGCAGTTGTAGGTAATATCCTATGGTATAAGCCTGTAATTGGTACTTTGATTGGGCGAATTTGTTTTGCTCAACACTAATGTTTGATGAGGCTACCTTGTTTTGAGCGGCGTATTTGCCAAAATTGTAAATCTCCCAATCAACCGAGGCAATACCTAGGTTGGTAAGCGAGGCGCTGGTATTGCTTTCTGTACGTACCCCGCGCGAGTTGGATGGGATAATACCAAAGCCAAAATAGGGGCCCGCGGTGTTGTTGTTGGTGCCAACATCGGCCTGATAATTTAAATGCAGGTTAGGCAGCCAGTTGCTGCGGGTTTCGGCTGCTTCATTTTGACGGATGTTGATAGCCGCCGAATCGGTTATTAACGTAGGGGCGTTTTCATCTACCCGGTTCAGTAACTCTTTTAAAGTAACCGGGGTAGCTGATTGCTGAGCATAAGTACATATTGCGTAAAAAAGTAATATGGCTATGCCCACGCATCGTTTAAGATCGAGCATCTTAGTATGTTATTTTAAGAAATTTGATAATGAATAATAAAACTCACCTGGCTGAATAAGCAGGTGTTAAGTCATGCTGAAGATATCAGCAAAGAGAAAGATGTGATTATCAGATATTGAGCTTACGCATCAACAGGTATCGATGCAGGGGGAGGCTTTGGCTGCGCCTGATGTCGGTTAAAAAACCGACGGTTAAATATGCTGTGGTTTTAAAAACCGCACGAAAAAATTTATCTAAAAAGAAAGTAAATAATAACAGCAGCGCCATTACAGGGTTGGATAGGCGTTGCTGAACAGTGGCCATATCATACTCGCTGTCTTCAACGTATTCCTGTTTGCGTTTGGTGAAGGCTTTCGCAAAAATGTTGGTGTAGGTATCGGTTTCGTTTTGCAGGCGGTCGCAAAAACTGAAACCGATAAACGGTTTTGCAGTAAGTGCTAAAACAGCAACAAATAAAAAATACCTGATCATGAACGATTGCATAGTACTTCTAAAAACCTTTATCAAAGGTGATAAGAAAAATGATAAGGAATAGTCAAGTAACTAAAAAGTTGCAATGATTAACCATTTATGCCAGGTAATTAAATTCAAGTATTAACCAACAGTCGCCATGCTATCGGCCGATTTACGTTTTAATATCAGTGCCGTAATAATAGATACTAATAAACCTACCGGAAATATTTCCATATAAGTGAACAGGATCACCATCAGCGGAGTGCTATACATATCTTTCATGGAGTTTATTTCTTTAAGCTTGGCAGCAAGTTCCGCAGGGTTTGCTCCACTGTTTTGCGCTTTGCTTATGGCATGTGCGGTGTACCTATCCATAAAATCGGGCATGAATACATAATACTCCACAAGCCAGGCCAGTACGTAAATGGTTGATGCTATCAAGCTGATATATAAACCTATTTGAAATGCCTTGCCAAAGCTGATGATACCGCCGTTATACTTATCGCGGTAATTTTTAACACCTACAAATATCAGTGAAAATGCCAATATCATAGAGGCATAACCCACCAGCATACTACCCTCTATGCCACGGTTGTAACACCAGGCCATACTAATAACCATCCACCCAGCTACCAAAACTCCGGATATTGTTCCAAATACTAATACATTCTTTTTCATGCTGATATGTTTTAAAGTTTATGGTTCAAAATTGGGTTGTCGCCGGCTTTTTAGGCTCATACTTTAGGGTGATTTTAAAAAATCATGGCATTTTTAATACTAAAGTATGATGGAGTTTAAGGTATCAGGTTTAATTTTTTTGCTTTATCAATAGCTTGCGTGCGACGGTTTACTTCCAGTTTTTCAAATACTTTTGATGAATGTGTTTTGATAGTATTTAATGATACAAATAAACGCTCGGCTATTTCGTGGTTGCTCAAACCTTCGGCCATCAGTTGCAATACCTCCATTTCACGTTTACTTAAACCAAGTTTTTGCAGTTCTTTTTCGTTCAAAATAAAATGAGCGGTTTTAACAATTACTTCTTTTTCAACAATTACGGTATTGGTTTTTGGGCGGGTAAGTTTAAGCGCCAGCCAAATACCAAGTAGGGTAAAAATAATAGCCAATGCTCCGGCATACAGTTCAAAGGCGTGGTCAATAATAATAAAGTGCCATTCCAGCCATTTCATCAGCAGTAATAGAACAGCCAGCGATGCGCCATAAATTAAAACAGAACGGTTACGCGTCAGGAAACTCAATGTCATTTACAGTTTATTTTACCATTAAAATAAGCAATTACAGTGAAAATCCATCAGCATAGATTTTTTTAGATCGTGTTGTCCAATTGGAGAGAACCTGTTCGTCTTAGGTGTATAATTCAAAATCATAAACAACAACGAGATGAAAACAAGAATCAACGCATTTGAAAAAGGACAGAGCGCTATGAAAGCGATGTATGGATTAGCAATTTATTTGGCAAAATCGCCGGTTGAACAAGCGCTTTTAAATTTAATTTCCTTTAGGGTATCGCAAATTAACGGTTGTGCATATTGCCTGGATATGCACGCTAAAGATCTGCGCTCAAAAGGCGAAACCGAACAGCGCATTTACATGGTATCCGCCTGGCGCGAAGCCACTGTATATACCGATCGTGAACGTGCTGCCCTGGCCTGGGCCGAATCAGTTACCCTGGTTGCCGATAGTCATGTGCCCGACGCGGTTTACGAACAGGTCCGTGAGTATTTTTCCGAACAGGAACTGATCGATCTGACCGTCTCCATTATTACCATCAACAGCTACAATCGTATAAATATTGCTTTCCGCACACCCGCAGGCGATTATGTTCCCGGTCAGCACGCTGTGGTTACGCACTAATCAATAAAATAAATTCGTATGCCCGAAAAAGATTCTGTTAAGTCATGACAGGATCTTTTTTTGTTTAGCGGACAATCAAAATAAGTACTATGGCGAGCACGGCAGGTGCTGCCTGTATGTAAAATATTTTTTTGGTAACGGTAATTGCTCCATACACACCCGCAATCGCTATGCAACTTAAAAAAAACAGGGCTATATGATTATGCCATTGAGCATCGCTGATAAAAAATGTCCAAAACAAACCGGCAGCTAAAAATCCGTTGTATAAGCCCTGGTTGGCGGCCAGTGTTTTACTCTTTTGTAATTGTTCTACCGGTTGATTAAAAGCTTTAGGGCCGCGGGTAGTCCATGCAAACATTTCCAGCCATAATATATAACAATGTATTACAGCAATAAGGCCAATCAGTATATTGATGATGAGGTTCATGGGTAATTGATATTGATAAATAAATGTAGCAATTAAAAATTGTTAAGGGTAAACAATGTTGCCGGATATTAACTTTGCTTTCGATTTGTTTCGCATATGCTATTGTGAAGCATTTTTTGTTATGAAAATGATTAAGAAAGAAATTTTATGGCTTGTTGTTAATAATAATTGTACTGATAATTGTTTTGCTTTGTTTCTTATTGTTATTATTTTAATTTTGATTGATAAGTCGAAATCAATTGCCCCTTCATTAACAGCCCCATGAGCATAGTTGCAACAGACAGAAGCAGTATAGTAAAAACCTTGACCGATGGCCCTGAAAAAATATGGGACGTGGTTATAGTAGGTGGTGGCGCTACCGGCTTGGGTACCGCGCTTGATGCAGCTTCAAGAGGGTATAAAACACTGCTGCTGGAGCAGGCCGATTTTGCCAAAGGTACTTCCAGCCGGAGTACAAAATTGGTACATGGCGGTGTGCGCTATCTGGCACAGGGCGATATTGGCCTGGTGCGCGAGGCTTTGTATGAGCGCGGTTTGCTGCTCAAAAACGCTCCTCATCTGGTAAAAAACGAATCGTTTGTTATTCCTAATTATGAGTGGTGGGGTGGCGCTTTTTATACCATCGGTCTTACTTTATATGATCTGCTGGCAGGTCAACTGGGTTTTGGCCGTGCAAAATACATCTCCAAAAAAGAGGTGATCAAAAGGTTGCCTACTATCAATCAGCATGGTTTATATGGTGGGGTGGTATACCATGATGGGCAGTTTGATGATTCGCGTTTGGCGGTTAACCTTGCCCAAACTTCATTAGAGCAGGGTGCCACTGTATTGAATTATTTCAAAGTGGTTAGCCTTATTAAAAATTCAGAGCAAAAAATAGCTGGCGTGGTTACTACAGATGCTGAAACTGGCCAAACTTATCATATCAAAGCAAAAACTGTAATTAATGCTACCGGTGTGTTTGTTGATGACCTGTTACAGATGGATAAGCCCGGGAAAAAGCCAATGGTGAGGCCAAGCCAGGGTGTTCATCTGGTATTGGATAGATCGTTCATGCCCGGTGAGGACGCACTCATGATTCCCAAAACAGAGGATGGTCGTGTGCTTTTTGCCGTTCCCTGGCATGATAAGCTGGTGGTTGGCACTACCGATACCCCGATTGATGAGCACAACCTGGAACCACGGGCATTGGAAGAAGAGATTAGTTTTATTATTCGCACTGCCGAAAAATACCTGGAAAAAGCACCAACCCGAAAGGATGTGTTGAGCGTATTCGCGGGATTGCGACCTTTGGCTGCACCTCAAGGCGATTCGGCCAAAACAAAGGAAATTTCACGCAGTCATAAATTGCTTGTTTCAGAATCAGGTCTTATTACGATAACCGGCGGTAAATGGACAACCTATCGCCGCATGGGCGAGGATACTATTGACAAAGCCATTGAAATTGGTAACTTACCGCCGCAGCCCAGTGTAACCAAAAATTTGCCTCTGCATGGCAGTAAAAACAATGTAAACCGTAACGATCATTTGTATGTTTACGGTAGCGATGAAGATGCCTTACTTAACCTGCTTAAAGAAAATTGTGAATGGGCGCAAAAACTTCATCCGGATATGCCTTATTTACAAGCTGAGGTAATATGGGGTGTAAGGTATGAAATGGCCCGCAGCGTCGAAGATATTCTGGCGCGCAGAGTGAGGGCTCTTTTCCTGAATGCGCGTGCTGCCATAGATATGGCTCCGCAGGTGGCCAGCTTAATGGCAGCTGAGCTTGGTAAAAATGCTGCGTGGCAAAAAGAGCAGGTTGAAAGTTTTACCATTTTGGCAAACGGATATTTGTTGGAGCCTTATAAGGAAAAATAGTTCATTAAAAGGTATGCTCCAAAATTATAGGGCGCATAATTTACTCACCCGGTCTACGCTACGCTGGACCACCCTCTCTTCGCCTGCGGCGGAAAGAGGGTAAGAGAAAAGTTGTCATTGCGAGCGTAGCGTGGCAATCGCGAACTTTGCAGAGAGAACATACATGGTTCGCGATTGCTTCGTTCCTCGCAATGACAATCTTTTTCTTTATGCTTGCGTAGAGAGGGGTGACAAGCGTAGCGATGCCGGGGTGAGTCGGCAAAATGGCCAACTAAACAATATAAACCAAATATTCCCCTAACCAGGGAAAATATACATTATGGAAGATTACATTTTAGCTTTAGACCAGGGCACCACCAGCTCGCGTGCTATTGTATTTGATCACAAAGGGCAAATTAAGTCTGTTGCCCAAAAAGAATTTAAGCAGATATTTCCGCAATCGGGTTGGGTTGAGCATGATCCGAATGAGATATGGTCGAGCCAGGCCAGTGTAGCAGCTGAGGCTACTGTTAAGATGGGTATCAATGGAACCAATCTGAAAGCTATTGGTATTACTAACCAACGCGAAACCACTATTGTATGGGATAGAGTTAGCGGCGAACCTGTTTATAACGCCATCGTTTGGCAAGACCGCCGCACGGCCGCCTTTTGTGATGAATTAAAAAAGCAAGGGCATGAAGCTTTGATCCGTTCAAAAACCGGATTAGTGATCGACGCTTATTTCTCAGCATCAAAGATCAGGTGGATACTGGATAATGTTGAAGGTGCCCGTGCCAAGGCAGAAAAAGGCGAACTGGCTTTCGGTACGGTGGATAGCTGGCTGGTATGGAAATTTACCCGTGGCCGCGTACACATTACCGATGTTACCAACGCGGGCCGTACCATGCTGTTCAATATTCAAACCCAGCAATGGGACGATGAGCTGATAGCCATTTTTGATATCCCTAAAAGCATGCTGCCAGAGGTTAAGCAATCAAGTGAGATCTACGGCGAAACCGCTACAACCATCTTCGCGTCAAAAATTCCGATAGCAGGTATCGCCGGCGATCAGCACGCGGCTTTGTTTGGCCAAATGTGTATTGATAACGCGATGGTTAAAAATACCTATGGCACGGGTTGTTTTATGTTGATGAACATCGGTGATGAATTTATTGAATCGAAAAACAACCTGCTCACCACCATTGCCTGGAAAATTAACGGTAAAATTCAATATGCCTTTGAGGGGAGTATATTTATTGGTGGCGCGGTAGTACAATGGCTGCGCGATGGCTTGGGGATCATCAAAACATCAGCAGATGTGGAGAAATTGGCCCAGGCGGTTGAGGATACACAGGGCGTATATTTTGTACCTGCTTTTGCAGGTTTAGGGGCACCGTACTGGAAGCCTGATGTAAGGGGGACTATTGTAGGTTTGAGCCGTGGCAGTACCTCATCCCATATTGCAAGGGCCGCGCTGGAATCTATAGCCTACCAAACAATGGATGTACTGAAAGCGATGGAAGCAGATAGCGGTATGGCTATCGGAGAGTTAAGAGTTGACGGTGGAGCAGCCAAGAATGATCTGCTGATGCAGTTTCAGGCAAACCTACTCAATTGCAAAGTGATACGGCCAAATGTGGTAGAAACCACCGCTTTGGGTGCTGCGTACCTGGCGGGCCTGGCCGTTGGTTACTGGAATAGTGTAGAGGAGATACAACAGTTATGGCAATCTGAAAAAGAATTCACACCAGATACTGATCGCTCGGGAATAAAGAAAGCTATACATGGCTGGCGAAAAGCTATCCATGCTGCGCAGGCCTGGACGGATGACCTGCCAGATTCTGAATCAGAATAACTATTTTTAGCATACTAATTATATACCATAAAATAATTCATATATGTCTCCATTTATGGCCGAATTTATAGGCACCATGCTGCTTATACTTTTAGGCGACGGCGTAGTTGCCAACGTTGTTTTAAATGATACCAAAGGGAATAATAGCGGCTGGATGGTAATTACCACTGCCTGGGGGCTGGCAGTTTTTGTAGGCGTGGTGGTGGCCGGGCCTTATAGCGGCGCTCACCTGAACCCGGCAGTTACCATTGGTTTGGCTATTGCAGGTAAATTTGCGTGGAGTAGCGTTATGCCCTACATCGCGGCGCAAATACTAGGAGCTGCTGCAGGCGCTTTCCTGGTGTGGCTTATGTATTTTGACCATTTTCAACGAACTAATGATCCCGGTTCTATTCTGGCTGTTTATTGTACAGGACCTGCTGTACGGAACTACGTGTCCAATATCGCCAGCGAGATCATTGGCACTTTTGTATTGATATTCACCATATTTTATATTTCTGGGGCCGAGATCAGCCCGAGTAAAACACCTATAGGCATGGGTTCGTTGGGCGCTATCCCTGTGGCTTTGCTGGTTTGGGTAATTGGCCTGGCGTTGGGCGGTACAACAGGCTATGCCATTAACCCGGCACGCGATCTGGGGCCGCGAATCATGCATGCGTTGTTGCCCATGAAAAGCAAAGGTACCAGCGATTGGGCCTACGCCTGGATACCGATTTTAGGGCCGGTGATCGGCACTTCTATAGCCGCGTTTTTGTATATGCATATGCATTAATAGCTATGGCAGATCCTCAATCTCTTGTACGTATTTTAATTTGTTTGGTGGCAGGTATAGCAGCCATTGTATTGCTTACTGCCAGGTTCAGGGTGCATGCCTTTTTCGCATTGGTGATTGCCTGTTTTATGGTGGGCTTGGGTATTGGTTTGCCGCTTAATGATGTACTTGGCATTATCAAAGAT
Organism: Mucilaginibacter sp.; assembly: GCF_039207105.1. Classification (GTDB taxonomy): domain Bacteria; phylum Bacteroidota; class Bacteroidia; order Sphingobacteriales; family Sphingobacteriaceae; genus Mucilaginibacter. The sequence continues at coordinate 14,832 of NZ_JBCECK010000019.1, read as the reverse complement.
GGTTTTGGAAATATACTCAAATCTTTGGGTTTGCTCATCGTGTTGGGTACTACACTTGGCGTGATACTGGAACATATAGGTTGTACTCGGGTAATGGCCAAAACTATTCTAAAAATTGTTGGCGAAAAGTATGCCTCGCTGGCTATGAGCTTAACCGGCTTTATTGTAGGTCTGCCCATTTTTTGCGATTCAGGCTATATCGTATTAAGCGGACTGAATAAATCTTTGGCCAAAAGCACAGGGATATCTTTAGCGGTAATGAGCACTTCACTGGCTACGGGTTTATATGCCGTGCATTGTATGATACCGCCGCATCCCGGCGCTGCCGCCGCGGCCGGCATTATAGGTGTTGAAGCCGGAAAACTCATGATTACAGGTATCATCGTTGCCATCCCGGTAATGATAGTTGGCTATTTATGGGCGAATTATGCGGGCAGGAAAGCGCCGGAGCAAGTCACAGAACATATTGATCTAATTGATCAGCAACAAAAATTACCATCGGTTGCTTTGGCGTTTATGCCAGTAGTGATCCCTATTTTATTAATCGCACTCAAATCATTCTTTGTGGTTGAGCCGGGAGTTTCGGTGAAATGGATGAATGTCTTACTTGCCACCGGCGATCCGGTTATTGCACTGGCTATCGGCGTGTTATTGTCCTGTATGGCGCTGCCATCGTTCAAAAAAGATATCCTGGCTCCTTTACTACAGGAGGGCGCAGAGAAAGCCGGAGGTATTTTGGTGATCATTGGAGCAGGAGGGGCGTTCGGTGCTGTTTTGGCCGCTGCCAAAATAGGTACACATTTAAGTAATGCCCTGCCTTTAGCCAGCATGGGTATATTGTTTCCGTTCCTGCTTACTTTTATACTTAAAACTGCTCAGGGTTCATCAACAGTAGCCATTATTACGGCGGCTTCTATTATGTTGCCTTTGCTGCACGCGCTTGGTTTAGATACCGATAAAGGGCATCTGCTTTGTGTTTTAGCTATGGGAGCCGGATCTATGATGATATCACATGCCAATGATGCGTACTTTTGGGTGATTGCCAAGTTCTCAGGTCTCGAAATGAAAACCATGTTAAGGGTATATTCCCTCGCAACGGTATGGATGGGCTTAACGGCTTTGGCTATGGTATATCTTGTATCTTATTTACTTTAATTTTATGCACATCCTGATAGCTCCTAATGCTTTTAAAAATAGTTTAACCGCCCAGGCAGCAGCAGAGGCCATTGAAAAAGGCCTACAGTTAAGTCCGCTGGAGTGTACTACACAGTGTTTTCCTATAGCCGATGGCGGCGACGGAACCGCGAGCCTTATTATTCAACAATTACAGGGTACGCCGGTACATACAGAAGTACATGATCCACTCGGCCGATTAATCACTGCTTCATTCGGTTTAATAGAAAACGGCCGTATCGCTGTAATTGAAATGGCTGATGCATCCGGATTGAGATTATTAAAACAGGACGAACTCAATCCGCTCCGGGCAACCTCGTTTGGAACAGGCGAGCTGATTAAAGTGGCTTTGGATAAAGGTGTGAACCAGATTTTAATAGCTATGGGCGGTTCGGCAACTGTTGATGGCGGTACCGGTATTTTAAAAGCGCTTGGCGCAAGATTTTTGGATGAGAAAGGGCTGGAGTTGGAGAATTTACCGGAAAGCCTGATCGATCTTGATGAAGTAGATATCAGCCAAATGGATAAGCGCCTGACAAACTGTGAGGTTATTGTATTGTGCGATGTAGATAATAAACTTTTGGGCGAAAAAGGTGCAGCAGCAATATTTGGTCCGCAAAAGGGAGCTGACGCCGATGCGGTAAAAAAACTGGATGCAGCACTTGCACGATGGACGGATATCACCATGAAATCAACCGGAAAAGATATGGCTGCTGTAAAATACGGAGGAGCAGCCGGTGGTGCATCATCCGGAGTATATGCTTATTTAAATGCACAGTTGGTGAATGGGATAGATCATTTTTTAACGCTTACCGGTTTTGATGAGGCACTGGCTAAAAGTGATTTGGTAATTACCGGGGAGGGTAGTATTGATGAACAAACCCTGCAAGGCAAAGGCCCTTTTGGTGTAGCTTACAGGGCAAAGCAGAAAAGCTTGCCCGTTATCGCGGTTGCCGGAAAAGTGCCATTGCAGGAAGATCAGCGGCTTAGCGAGTACTTTGATGTGTTGCTGGCCATTGGTAATGAGCCGGCAGATATGACATCGGCCATCAAAAACACCGAACAAAATCTCATTCGTACAACCCGGGAAATAGCCAAACTGATCAGGCTGGGAAAGCCGAAAGCCTAAGCTATTTTCAAATACCGGCGAATTAAAAATATCAGGCTAAATATACATATAGCTGATATCGCAGAACTTATGGTTACCGCCTGTACAATTGCCGCTGTGCCGCCATTGGCCATAGCACCAAATACAGCCACACCCATAGCCCCGGCCGCCTGCCTGGTAGTATTTAAAACCGCGGATGCCGTGCCCGAGCGTGTTTTTGCTACGGTTGATAATATGCCGGTGGTCATGGCGGGTACGGCAAGCCCCATGCCCATTGGTATGGTAATAAAGGGGAAAAATAGCTGCCAGTAGGGTGTACCTGCATGGGCTATTAGTAATCCTGTATAGCCGATGGTGCCAATGGTAAGTCCGGCTAAAATAGGTATCCGTGTTCCATATTTAGCCATCAGCTTAGCGCTGATGAGATTGGAGATAATAAACCCTGCCGTTAGTGGTAAAAAGGCCATCCCGGCGATGAGCGATGAATAGCCTAAAACATTTTGCAGGTACAGGCTTAAAACAAATACGGTTCCATAGTATGAGCCGTTGAGGGTGATTCCTAACAGTATCAGTACGTTAAAGGTTGACGATTTAAACATATCAAGCGGAAGTATGGGCGCTGTCGCTTTCTTTTCAATTCTTAAAAACAGTATAAACATCAACGCGCTAAAAATAAGCGCCCCATAAATAATAGGATTATTGAAACCGAGGTGATGCAGTTCAATAATAGCGGCTATAAGGGCGGTAAGGGCCAGCATCCAACTAAACTGACCGGGAATATCAAAACCTTTATTAACATGTTTTTCGCTCTCCTTTAGTTTAATGCTGAGCAGTATGCCAATTAAACAGATGGGCACGTTCACAAAAAATATCATTCGCCAGTTGCTTACGTGCATGAGTAAGCCACCCAAAATAGGGCCCGCTGCTATAGATACTCCACCCGCGGCCGTCCACCAGGCAACAGCCTTGCTGCGCTGCTTGGCTTCATGGGCAAAGCTTTGGTTTAATATAGATAGGGAGCTTGGTATCATGGCTGCCGAACCGATACCTTGCAGTACACGGAACGCGATCAGACTGAACGGGTTCCAGGAAAAGCCGCAGCCTGCCGAGGCAATGCCGAACACCAGTAAGCCAAATTGAAATAAGCGCTTTGATCCCAGCAGATCGCCCATGCCACCGGCCGATAACATCAGTACGGCAAAGGCAATGGTGTAGGCATCAACTATCCATTGCAGTTCGCTGATATCAGCTTTAAAGGATGTAGCTATCTGGGGTAGGGCGATATTTAAAATAGATACGTCAAGCTGTGACACCACAAAGGCTAAACTGGTAGTACCTACTATAAAAATAAAAGGAGATTTTGTTTTGCGCGCCCTCGCAGTATCCAGATCATTCATGTTTTGCTTTGTTGTAAAGCTGCAAAGTTAAACGAGGCTTAGCTTCAAAGCGTGGTTTTAAAGTGAAATGTGTTATTTATATTGTATATGAATTAAAAATTTTTCAGCCGGATTTCTGATAAGTTGCTCTGAATAGTATATTTAGCTTTAGCATATCTGCCTATTCCATAAAACCATGACCAATATCAAAAGAAGATCATTCATCAAAAATACACTCCTTGCCGGCGCCGGTACTGTTTTGGCCCCTCAGCTGATACAGGCTGCGGAAGAGCTAAGTGCTAAACAGGAGCCGGTTGATCAGATAGCAGTGCCAACCGGTAAAAAGGTGATCGTTGCCGGCGCGGGTATCACCGGCCTTTGCTGTGCCTATGAATTGATGAAAAGTGGGCACGATGTGGTGGTACTGGAAGCAAGCGGCAGGTATGGCGGGCATATATTTACCGGTCGGGACGGCTTAAGCGATGGCCTGTATGCGGATTATGGTGCCGATCATATCACCAAGCCGGGCTATGAGCGTTTTTTTGAATATGCTGATGAATTTAAATTAAAGGTCATTCCATATCCGCATGCAGAGGGCTCTGAAGCTGCGCCTGATAATCATACCATGAAAATGATAGGTGGCAAGTTTTACACCTCCGAAATGATGAAAGATCCGGCTGTGCTTACCCAATTTGGATTCAATGAAAAGGAGGTTAAGTTTTTATCGCAAAATCCGTTTTATGAGTTGAGTAGGTATTTTTTAAAACCTTACCTCTCTAAATTTACCGACCCGTACCAGCCATTTGGGGTTGGTTATGATGATTATGATAAAATAGCCATTGCCGAGATTTATAAAAAGGAGGGAGCTTCACCTGCCGCGCTACGCTTTTTGGGTGGAAGCACTACCAATGCGCTTTATACGATTTGGCGAATGGCTATTATGGATTTTCGCGGTATCCCGGCATCCGAAGGAGACACCTTTCACCTTAAAGATGGTAACGAGCAGTTGCCCATTGCCTTTGCCAAACGTTTGGGCAATAGGGTAAAACTAAACCATCCGGTTACGGCCATTAAACAGAGCAGCACAGGTGTCAGCGTATCCTATAAACCTTATGGCTCAGATAAGATACAGGAAATGCAGGCCGACGTATTGGTTAACTGTATCACCCTGCCCATATTTAAAAATATCCCGGTGAGCCCACCATTATCGCCTGAAAAGAAGTACGTGGTGGATAGGATGGGCTATTCTTCGCATCCGTTTTATGTGTTTGAGGCCAGTACTAAATTTTGGCTGGACGATGGTTTTAAAACCATTAATATGGAGTTTGAACACCCCGATATATCGTCCATATGGGAAGAAACCAATGAGGTTGATACCAACCGTGTAGTACTAAAAGCTTTTGGCCCGGGCGGGCTTGCGCCAGAACGCGTTTTGGCGGCTTTCAGGAGTGTTTACCCCGGCAAGCATGATACCATAGAACAAGCGCTTACGTTTGACTGGACGAAGGACAAGTTTGCACCCGCCTGCGAAATGCAGCCCTTCCCAATTGGTACCATGCACAAGTTTTGGCCGCAGGTAATGCAACCTGAAGGGCGCATATATTTTGCCGGTACCTATGCCGACAATATGAGCCGCGGCATGGAATCATGTATTCGCTCGGCCCAGCGGGTTGCTCAGGAAATCGGTAAGCTTTAATAAACCCCCATCTTTGGGGATATAAAATTGTTCAGGGATGCAGTAAAATTGCAAACTGAATAATTTAACGAATTATGTGGACAAAAGATAATATGACCGACCAAACCGGTAAAACAGCTATTGTAACCGGTGGGAATACCGGTATTGGTTATGAAACGGTAAAGGCCTTATATGAGCAAGGTGCTCATGTAGTATTGGCCTGCAGAGACCTGGAAAAAGGACGTGTAGCCGCAAATAAAATTGAACAGGCTGGTGGTACAGGTAAAATTGAAGTGGCATTGCTTGATCTGGCCAGCCTGGCATCAGTAAAGGCATTTGCTGATGATTTTATTCAGAAGCACGCCGAGCTTCACTTGCTTATCAATAATGCAGGTATCATGATTCCACCGGCTGGGTTTACGGCGGAGGGGTACGAGTCACAATTTGGGGTTAACTATTTAGCTCACTTTGCGTTAACCGGCTATCTTTATCCTTTAATCAAAAAAACAAAGGATGCCCGTATTGTTACGGTGACAAGTATGGGCTACAGGCATGGAAGTATTGAATTTGATAACCTTAAATCTGAGAAGTCATATGATGCATTCAGGGAATATTGTCAAAGTAAACTTGCAAACCTATTGTTTACCCTTGAATTGCAGCGAAGAATAGTCGCTAAAGAAGATGCGGTACTCTCTGTAGCTGCTCACCCAGGAATTACTAAAACCGACCTTAGCCGACACATGAGTGAGGAAGTATTTAATGATGCTGTGGAACGATGGGGGCCATTAATGGAGACGGAACAGGGTGCCTTACCAAGTTTGTATGCGGCTGTTGCCGAGGATGTAAAAGGCGGAGAGTTTTATGGTCCGGATGGTGAAGACTGGCTCAGGGGATACCCAACTGTTACTCCAATTTTAGAGAATGCTTTGGACGAGGCAGTCGCAAAAAAACTATGGGAAATGGCAGAAGCTGCTACCGGTGTAGTTTTTCCGTAAATAGTTAGGCTTTACAAAAATGATCGACAAAAGCTTTTTCTTCCATGCAGGAAGAGAAAGCTTTTGCATTTTATCCCCAAAATCTTAAAGTCCTATTAGTCCCCACAGGTACTGATCAGGGTACCTGGTTAATGTGCGATACAGAAAACTTTAAGCCCATGATGCCTATCATGATCAGGGAGATAAAAAAAGCTTCTGTCCAAGTAATGGTTTTGTTGAAGAAAGCCATTTCAGCTATTTTTATAAATACCAGAGTAGCGGCCGTCCAGATGGCGTAAGCGGTTGCGGTAGACAGATCCTTAATAGCCAGTGAAAAGAAATATACATTGCATACACCAAATAAAATATAGCCCAGCAATGGAGCCAGCAGCGGAAAACTGATATTAAGCCGGTAAAAGTTTTGCCAGGTAAGCAGTTTAAGGTCGCTCATTTTAAAGTACTTGACCGAAAACGTCCAGGCGGTTTCAAATACTGCTGCTATGATGATGTATATCCAGGCCAATGTTTATGGGGTTATTGCAAAATTTCTTCTTGCCGTTGAGGTGTTGTCAATGTAGTAACTAATTCGGGCTTATGAACTGCATTCGCTGCTTTGGGCTCATCCTTTTTCCAGAGCTTAAATAATATATTAAGCAGGGCAGGCCTTAAGTTATAATATCGCTCAAACCATCGGTATTTTAATAGCTTGGTTTCATCAAAGCGCTTTACCGAAAAGGCATGCTGCAAAAAGTAATCCCGAGGGTATTCATAGCCTAATCCCCAGTTTTCACGTTCATTGCCGGGGGCATGGCCTGGGTCATAGGCAGTACCGAACAGATGATCCCAGAGGGCAAATTTGGTAGCAAAGTTGGCGTGGAAAACCTCAATGTAGTTGGCATGATGCCATAAATGCAATTCGGGCGTGTTGATGATGTATTTCAGCTTGCCCATCCTTACATTGATATTGCCGTGAATGAACATGCCGAACATGGCATCTAACAAGGCTTTGATGGGTACTACGGCCGGATCGGCACCAAGCAGGATGATGGGCGCAAATTCAATAGTTTGGTTAATAATGATCTCGACAATATGTGATCTTGAGCCTGATAAAAAATCAACTTCCTTACCTGAATGATGCGCCTCGTGCGTGCGCCAGAAAAATTTACTGCGATGCTGCAGGCGGTGAAACAGGTATATGTATAAGTCATGCGTAACCAGGAAAAACAATACCTGAACCGCTACGGGCCAATCCTTCACAAACTGAGTGGCCGACCAGTTAAAGTGATGCTGAACCGGTGCTATGATATAATCAAAGATGAATATCTTTAAAAAATAGCTTTGTATAAGCGTATACCATACCAGATCTATCCAGAAACCTTCTCTGAAAAATTTTAGCCCCTTACGGTAGGGTATTATCCGTTCCAGGGTAATGATCATGATTATCCATAAAACCAGTATGGTGGTGGTAATGGTAAGCAATTTTTCCTGTGGCATAATTTAATTAGTATCAAGTAGTTAGTATCGAGTATCAAGTAGCTGGTGTCGGATGATATTATAAGACATTCTAAGTCTTGATACTCGATACTAACTACTTGATACTAAAATATTAAATCGCTGTCCATCCGCCGTCAACTACCAGGTTGGCCCCGGTCATGTAAGCTGATGCATCGCTTGCCAAAAATACTAATGCGCCCTGGTAATCAGTTGATTTTGCCATGCGGCCCAATAATGTTTTGGCTGAGTAATTCTCTACAAAAAATTCGTTCTGGTTATTTTCCACACCACCCGGAGATAAGGTATTTACCCGTACGCCTTTGTTGCCCCAATAGGCAGCCAAAAAGCGGGTGAAGTTGATAACCGCTCCCTTGGTAACCGGGTAAGCGGCAGATTTATAAAAGGCCTGTTCGCCCTGCTGATTACGATATATGGATTGATCTGGCCCCACCATACCATAGGTAGAGGCCACGTTAATAATACTGCCCGATTCCTGTTGAGCCATCACCGTACCGAATATCTGCGAACACAGGAAAACCCCGGTCACGTTCACATTAAGTGACTGCTGAAACGCATCCAACGGATAGTTTTCAAATGCCGAAAGTTCTTTAGCCATTGCCGGGTTCTCGAACATATCATTAATGGCGGCATTGTTCACCAATATGTCTATGCTGCCGTAGCGGGTTAGTATCTTGTCGCGAGCTACTTCTAAAGCATGTTTGTTGGTAACATCAATACGCAGGCCGCCGTGTTGTTCGCCTAAGCTTGCAGCAAATGCTTCCACTTTTTTTTCGTCCATATCAGCCGCTACCACATTGGCTCCGGCCAGGGCAAGGGCCTCGCAATGCTTTTGCCCTATCAAGCCTAAGGCGCCCGTTACTATAGCTGTTTTACCTTGTAATGAAAATAGTTCCATGACTTACAGCGCGGCGGTTTTTGGCTTGATATTGTAATTGCTCACCTTGCGGAAAACAGCCTCCAGTACTTCGCCTTTTAGATAGCTTTTTACATCGTCGCTTAAAATGGCTTCCTTAACAACCGCCAGTACATCGCGGTAGGCTAAAAGGGTGTAATCAATATCCTCAGAGGTATGGCTAAAACATATGTTGTGGAAACCGGCCCAAAGTACACCGCGTTTGATCATCTCCTGCTGCATCAGCGTTTTTAATTCCAAGGCGTTACCGGCTTCAGGGGTGAAGATTACCATGCTGCGGCAGTTATAGCCAATACAGCGGGTGTACTGATCCATACCCATTGATATGGCAATTTCGTTATAACCATCTTTTAACAAAGCGCCATGCTGATCGAGGTATTGCGCTACGTTTTTATCACGCAGCTCATTGATAGTAGCTACGCAAGCGGCCAATGACAAAGCTTCGCCGCCAAACGTGGTATAGCTAAATACCTCTGAGTTCAGCAGTTCCATTACATCGGCACGGCCGGTAAGCAAGGCTATGGGCATGCCATTAGCGCAGGCTTTAGAGAAAACCGCCAGGTCGGCCTTTACATTGAAATATTCTTGCGCACCACCTAAGGCAATGCGGAAGCCTGTCCACATTTCGTCAAAAATGAGTAAGGTTCCGTTTTCGCGGCATACTTCGGCAAGCTCTTGTAAAAAGCCAGGTTTTGGCGCCTCAAAAATAAAAGGCTCCAATATCAGGGCAGCTACGGTTTCGTCGAGCGCCGCTTTTATTGATTCTATGTCGTTATACTCAAAGGTATAAGTTAGCTCCTGTATCGCTTCCGGAATACCAGCGTTTCGGCTGGTAATGCCAATATACCAATCATGCCAGCCGTGGTAACCGCAGCAAAATATTTTATCGCGGCCAGTATAGGCGCGAGCCAAACGTACAGCGGCCGAGCAAACATCGGCGCCGGTTTTAGCTATTTTAACGGCTTCGGCGTTGGGGATCACCTGTTGAACCAGTTCAGAAAGCTCAACCTCAAGCGGGTGCATTAATGAAAAGGTAATGCCATCATTCAGTTGGGTACGAATAGCCTCATCAACCACATGGTAAGCGTAACCTAAAGAGATAGGGCCTATGGCCGAGTTATAATCAATGTATTCGTTGCCATCCACATCCCAAACGTGTGATCCTTTACCTTTTACCAAATATTTAGGCGCTGCACCTTTACTAAACTGACCCGGACCTTTGGCCAGTGTTTGTGTAATGGGTTTCTGAACCTTTAAAGCGCGCTCGTATAATTTGTCCGACTCGGTGATATTGGGGTAGTTATTACTTAACTGTATTTTGTTTGCCATGGTGGTAATGTTTTATTCTGAAAATTCCTGTGTGGTAATAGCAGGCTGAGAGTGGCCTGTTTGGTAACCTAATATTCTTTCGGCTATTTGTTTGCCGGTAAAACCTTCGTTTTGTAATACATCCTGCAATAATGCCGGTCTGAACCAGTTTTCTTTCAGGGCAATAGGCATTACTTTAGCGGTTGTTTGGTATTGCAGCAATACTTCGGCTACAATGGTGTACAGGCCGCCGGTTAAAAAATGATCTTCAAGGGTAACTATGATATTACTACTGGCAGCCACCTGTAATATAATGGCCTCATCAACCGGTTTAAGGCTGCGCATATTAACCAGGCCAACCGATAAACCTTCATTTTGCAGTATATCCATTGCTACCAATGCTTGTTCAAATAACAGTCCGTAGGTTAAAATAGTTACATCGCTGCCTGTGGCTATAACTTCGGCCTTGCCTAATTCAAAGGGTTCATGTTCATAGCCCGTTTTGCGGGTATTGATGCGGGTATACGCCGGGTTAGGGGAGCTCCATATCTGCGGCAGCATTTTTATAAGGTCGTCCTCATCAGCGGGAGCAAAAACTGTTACATTAGGTATGCCCCGCATGATAGAAATATCTTCAATAGCCTGGTGAGTAGGACCGTTGGCATCTGATAAAAAACCGGGTATAAAGCCGCTCAGCTTGGCCGGTAAGTTGGCAATACCCAGATCGGTACGTACAAATTCATATGCGCGCATGGTTAAGAAAGCTGCCAATGCATGTACCACCGGTACGCGGTTGCGCAGGGCCAAACCGGCTGCTGCGCCTATCATGGTTTGTTCGGTGATACCGGTGTCAATAAAACGTTTGCCTAAAACGGCGGGAAGGTTACGTACCAGCGCGCGGTTTTCGGCAGTCATTACAATAACCTGTTCATTGTTCAGGGCTGTTTCCGTTAATAATTCTTCGTAGGTCATGGCTTATCGCACAATTAAGGTTTCAGATGTTAATGAGGTGGTATGCTGTCCGTGCAATTCCAGTAAAAGCTGTTCAATTTCATCGGCCGAGAAGTTGCAGAACCAGCGGTCGGCACGTTCCTGTATGCTTGGCAGACCCTTGCCTCTGATGGTATCGGCAATAACCACATTGAGTTTACCGCTTTGGAAAGGATATGTGCTGAATGCCTCGTGCAGTTCAGTATAGCTATGGCCGTTGATGCGTTTTACGGCCGCGCCAAACGATTCAAATTTTTGAGCAAGCGGTTCAAGCGGTATAAGGTCTTCCGTGCGCATATTGGCCTGGAAATGGTTACGGTCTATCACGAATATCAGGTTATCCAAAGCATAAGCATTGGCCACCAGCACAGCTTCCCAGCAGGTGCCTTCATTCAGCTCGCCATCACCCATAATGCAAATTACTTTATTATCGCTGCCGCTTATTTTCAGATCCATAGCAACACCTAAGGCTACCGAGGGCAAATGCCCCAATGAACCGGAGTGGAACTCCACGCCGGGAATATGCCTGTTGGGGTGCCAATAAATATGATCATCTAAGGATAAATGATTTTGCAACCTATCTCTTTCAATAAAGCCGAGTTCGGCAAGTGTGCCATATAGAGCCGGTACATCATGACCTTTGGACAGGAAAAGATAATCGCGGTTAGGATCGTTTAGATTGAAAGGCGTGATATTTAAAAACTCGGTATAAAGGTACACGATCAGGTCTACAGCCGAAAGTGACGCGCCGGTGAAGCAACCTCCCTCTGTTGACATGCGAACAATGTGCTCCCTAACCCTTAAGGCTATAGCTTCGGTTTCCTGGTAATGATGTATTTTGTTTTCTTCCACTTGATGGTGATTTTGGGGTATATTGTACTATCCGGCTACCTGACGGGTTTGTTCTGGCTGGATGGTTTTTAGTTCGTTTAAATGATGGCGATACCAGTTTACTCCTGCATATTGGGCGTTGATCTGATAAATTTCGGGCCGGTGATTAAGCAGCTCCAGGATATCGTAGCATGAAAAGTTTTCATTTTCAGGATAAAGCTCCTCAAATACCCGCTTTATAAACAGGTAATCTTCCCGGTAATCAATGGTGAAACGGTGCGACATGGAATAATCCAATTCGGTTTCCCAGCTTACATTGCCAATGCTGAATTGCTCAGGATTTTCCCAGATGTACGGTGTGGTATGCTCTAACTCCAAAGCCTTATCTGCATTTTCCCATGCCCGTTTTAAGCAAGCCATCGTCATGATCTCCACATCGTTACCATCTGGATAAGTTGCCGGGTGCAGGTTACTTACATAATCAAAGCTGGTTTCGCGTTCAAAAAAGTAATCCAGCACATTGTCAATAATATCCGGATCAATCAGAGGGCAATCTGATGGTATCTTTAGTACTACCTCGGCACCATGCAATAATGCCGCCTGGTAATGACGATCGAGCAGGTTTTGCAGGCTGCCGCGATAACAAGGAATATTAATTGCCTGTGCTTCCTGTTCAATAATATCGTCTTCGGCATTAACCGATGTAGCAATTACGATGGTTACCTGGTGTTTGATCATCTGCAGGCGTTCAATCATGAGGGCAAGGATGCTTTTGCCCAGCACCGGTAACATTACTTTACCCGGTAAACGGCTTGATGCCATACGCGCCTGCACTACAATCACTGTTTTAGCTGCCATAAAATGAGTATTAGTAATTTGCCACCAGCTGCTCCGAATATTCAAAGCGTACTTTCTTGTTCACTATTCTTTGCAGATCAAAATTGTTCGATTTGCCGTTATACTTAATGTAAGCCCGGCATATCTGCGCTATTTTATTGGCCGAAACGCCGCCGTTCTGGATGGGGGCCAGCTGCATTAAGTCGTCAATATTAAACCAGGAATGTACCTTTTTACCTAAAGCTATGCCGGTGTACACCACGGTTGAATACTGGGTGATGAGCTCACAGCAATTGGCTATCATGTGGTTGGTATTACCTGTTTTGTATATCATGGTATCGGCCGGGGCAAACCTGCGGATCTCCCGCTCGGCACGTTCAGCGTTTTCATTAGGATGTAACTTGAACAGCAAAGGTCTGCCGGCAGCAATTTTTACGGCGCTTTTAATAAAGGCTGGTCGGTTTTCAAAACGATAAGTTTCACGCATATCGGTTGTGGCAACCATTACATAATTATGGTGTGGAAAATCATTATCCAGAAACTGCTGCAGGTTATCGTAATTGGGCATCCCGGTAACGGCAATTTTATGGTTTGCTGTGCCTTTTTCTACAAAATACTGTTTGTATCCTTCAGAAGCGGAGCAATAAATATCGCACACGTTTGATGAACCATTCAACGAGGTATTGCCGCATAAAAATGGTGGCAGTTTCAGCTTTTTAACCAGCTGGCTCATCAGGGTATATTTATCAACCATACCTTCCTGTACCCATATGGTTTTGGTTGCCTGCATACGCTGCGGAATCAATAGATCTGAACAAAAAACAACCAGATCATATTGATTTAATTTGGCTCCATAATCAATTTGCAAACCGTGCTGGTGCAGGTATTTTTCAGAATTGGTACGGTAATAGTTTGATAATACAGTGCCGTTAAGCAGGGTAGTATTATTGATCAGGAAGTTGAAGAAGGAGTTGTCTGTAAATAATTGGCTAAACCAGCAATCAAACTCGGGGAGTTCTGCCGCTATCTGGTGCATTTGCGATGTTTGGTTTACAGAACCGGTAATGAACAGTATTTTCTGCATTTATAATTTGATCACTAATTGTTAAACAGGCAAATATTTTGGTACTATATATTGTGATAGAAGGTATATGAATAGTGACGATCATAATGCCTTATTAATAATATGTTATCACAATAAATTAAAAGTAGGGTGGGCACTTTTAAATAACGCTAAGTTTAGGTTATGATATAATTAAGTATGTATTAAGGTAGTTTGAAGTTAATGTTTAAACAAAAAGTGTAATTCTTATTTACTTCACATTTGCCGAGAATGCAATGCGTTTTGTTAAAAACTCCTTAAGCTCAGGGAGTTTATCTGTGTTAATGAGGTCAACCCCGCATTCAAGCAATTCGTTCCAAACAGCAGGGGTTTCCGGCGATGCCCATAGCCTTACTTTTTTACCAAACCTGTGCGCCATGTTTACATACCTGCGCAGGCGCTGCTTTTGTAAAACAGGGAAAGAGCCGGTACCGTTCCAGTTTACAAGCTTTGAATATTTGCAGCTGGCAGTTTGGTAAATATTTGCTGATGATGTATCCTGCTGCACAGACAGCAAATCCTCATCAATAAATGCCAGCCGGTTTTCTTGTTTTTTAATGATTTCAAACGGTTTATGCCCGGTTATTACAATAGTTAACTGGCGTTTTATAAATACACCGTTTTCGTAACCCGATATAATGTCTTTGTATTTTTCAAGAAGAGCTGACAGAGCCTGGTAGGTTTTATCGGCGTTTGATTTGATATCAATCATCAGCGTAATGGGAGAAACTATGCGGGGCGCCAAACCATTTGAACTGTTGATACATGCTGCCAGCGGATCAAGGTAGAGGCGCTCCAACGTTCGGTGCTTTTTAAAAAGCGGAAGCAGATGTGCTACGATCAGTTTTCCGTGCCGCAGGTAAATATCGGCCTCAATGTGGGTATACCCGTTATCAAGCGCGTCATATAATGGCCGTTTGTGCCAATAATCATTATGGGCAAAGGCATTAGCGAGCGGAATGTTTTGAGGGTAAGCATGAAGGGCAGATAATACCAGGAGGGTGGATAACAATAATTTCAGGTGCTTTAG